>JBAWWV010000109.1:0-12023 GCA_037146575.1 Alcaligenaceae bacterium
CATGGCAACAGTGATCGGTCGCACACGATTACCGCCTAACAGAACAGCGAACATCAATTCGTTCCAGGCGTTGAGAAACACGAAGACTGTGGTGACAGCAATCCCGCCACGAACTTGAGGCAAAACAATGTGCCAGAAGGCGCCCCATCTGCCGGCCCGATCAAGCAGAGCGGCCTCTTCCATCTCAAAAGGGATATCTTCGAAGTACGACACTAGCAGCCAGATAGCAAAGGGCAGGGAGAAGGTTAGATAAATCAGGATCAGGCCCGTGTAGGTGTCGAGCCAGCCAAGGCGCTGCAAAGCCAGGTAATAGGGGATCACTAAGCCCACGGGGGGCAACATTTGAGTGACAAGAATATAAAAACCACTCGCCCGCTTAAAGGGGTAACGTAAACGAGCCAGCGCATAGGCTGCTGGCACAGCGATACACAGTGTCAGCACCACCGTCGCACAGGTGACGACCAGACTTGACCACAAATTGGGCAAGATCGAAGCCGTGCCAAAGAG
The DNA here is from genome assembly GCA_037146575.1 of Alcaligenaceae bacterium. GTDB lineage: Bacteria > Pseudomonadota > Gammaproteobacteria > Burkholderiales > Burkholderiaceae_B > Zwartia. The sequence continues at coordinate 508 of JBAWWV010000109.1, forward strand.
CACCTCATGATAGTTAGCGAACGTGGGCGTGAAAAAAAAGACGGGTGGATACGCCAGCACATCGCGTTCTGTTTTGAAAGACGTCAGAAAGGCCCAAAGCACGGGAAACACCCATACCGATACCAGCAACCCAGCTGCCATGTACAGCAAGGTCAGGCGAGTCATCTTTTTCATGAGGCCGCCTTGCGTCGTCTAAACAACAGCCACGATACAAAAACAGTTAGCGTCAACAAGACCATGGCTAAGGCAGAACCATAGCCAATATTAAGTTCTGTAAACGACGTGCGATAGGCGTAGAGGTTCAGGATTTCTGTTGCCGTCCCTGGCCCACCACCGGTCGCTGCGAAGATTGCCGCGAACGCCGAGAGCGCAGTCATGGTTCTGAGGATCACCACCATGACAATGGCAGGGCGGATCAAGGGCAGGGTGATGTACTTAAATCTTTGCCACGCACCGGCACGATCGAGTCGTGCCGCTTCATAGATGTCTGGGGGTAGCGAGGCCAGGCTTGCAAGTAGCACCAAAAAGGCGAAGGGTGTCCATTGCCAGGTGTGGATCGCGATCACCGAGATGAGTGCAAGCTGAGGGTCTCCTAGCCAGTTGTGACTGCCAAGATTTAGACTTCTGGTGACGACATCTACCAGACCGAAGTCTGGGGCTAACACCAAGGTTCGCCAAAATAGGCCGACCACCACAGGTGCCAAGACGATAGGCAAGATAGCGGCAATACGAAGCAGGCCTTGGCCACGAGGAATTTGCAAGACGACTAAAGCCAGTGAGAGCCCCAAGGCCACTTGCAGCACAACGGTAGACGCTGTGTAGATAAAGGTGAGCAGTAGCGAACTCCAGAAACGCGGGTCGCTATTCATATTCAGATAGTTGTCTGCCCCGGCAAAGCCAGTCAGCCACGGCATACTCATGTTCAATTGTTGCAGACTGTTCCACGCCAGAAATATCAGAGGAGTGGTTGTGATCAACAGTAATAATAAAAACGCAGGCAGAAACAAGAGCAGCGCGAAACGCCGCTCTTGTTGTGCCTGAGTGTGCTGTTGACTACGCATTTAATGCCCGCTAGTGCTGTAACTGTTGCTTACCTGCGCCTGATTTGAGTCATGTCGCAACTGTTAAATACCTGCATCTGATTTCAGTCATGTCGCAACTGTTAAATACCTGCATCTGATTTCAGTCATGTCGCAACTGTTGCTTACCCGCGCATGATTTGAGTAATACGCACCTGCGCTTCGTCCAGGGCGTCTTTGGGCTTTTTTTGCCCGACTAACGCTACCTGAAGAGCGGTACCCATGGTTTCACCAATTGCTGGCCATTGAGGCAGACGAGGGCGCCATTCAACGTCGGTATCCTGCTCGAGGGACTCTAGCGCTGCAGGGATGAAGTTATCACCCGCATCCTTCATGGCGTTTGCGAATTCGCTAGATTGCCACAACGATAAGCGATTGAGCCCTGAGCGTTTGGCAGGGCCCGCAAACTTCCACGAAGTGCGTGCTTGTGTTTCAGCACTGGTGGCCCAGGTAATGAAGAGCCAGGTTGCCTTTTTTGCACGCTCGCTGAGTGCGGCATTGATGGGAAAGCCCCAGTTCCAAATAGAGGTCACGCGTTTGCCCGCGGGGCCTTTGGGCCAGCGTGCATAGGCAATCTTGCCAACCACCTTGGATTTTTCAGGATTAGTGATGACAGCGGCAGACGAGTGCGCATCGACATAACAAGCGAGAGTGCCTTGTGAGAAGGCGTCGGCGATATCAGGCCAGTTCCAGTTGCGGACGGCCGGTGGTGCATAGCTGGTTAGCGCATTGACATACCACTCAAGCGCTGCGACGCCAGTTGGGCTATTGACGACAAGATTTTTGCCATCGAACCATTGCCCACCAAAGCCACGAAACAAGGACGGATAGATATACATGTTCTGACCGGCACCAGCAAAACCTCTTAAGGCGAGGCCATAAGACCGGTTGGCAGGATCATTAAGTGCCTGAGCATTTGACAGTAACTCGTCGTAGGTCTGCGCAGGCTTGAGCCCCTTGGCAGCATACAAATCTTTTCGATAGACCTGAACGGTGACTTCGCCATCGTAGGGGATACCGTAGGGCTTGCCGTCAATAGAATCTGCGTCACGCCAGGATTTTAAAATGTCGTTGTAGTTAAACCAGGCGGGATCAGTGAGCGAGGCGTCGTTTAGATATTTATCGAGCGGCTCGACCCACTTATTGGCAACATACAGCGGGTAGTACATGGGGTCTGCTGCATGGGTAGCAAACGTAGCAGTTTTTGAAGACAGATCGAGCATCGCCTTTTGACGAATCTGGCCAGGCGGTACTTTTTCTGCCCTGACTTTAATTCCGGTGAGTGCTTCAAATTGAGGTAACAAACCGATCAGATTATCGAAGTAGCTCGCAGGGATCACCGCGACACTAATCGCTTCGCCCTCAGCCTGGCGCCAGTTGATCTTGGCGGAGGTATAGGCAGTGAGCTCTGAGGTTTGAGCGTGAGCCGAACTTAACCATTGTGTCGTACCTAAACCAGTCAAACTTAAAGCGGCCGTTTGCCCTAAAAACCGGCGACGATTTTGCTGCTGTTGTTGTTTTTTTGAATCTCGTGTATCCATTTTTTTATCTCCTGTTCAGGGCGTAAACCCAAGCTCTAAGCTGCAATCAAACCGATTTATTGTCTTACTGTCTTGTCGTCTTACTGTTTTATCGTTTTATCACGCTACGCAATTTATTTTGATAAATTTCTTCGCTAGGCTCTTCTTGACTTGCTGGCGCTAAGTCACCAGGGGTGATCCGCACACGCTCAATACTGCCGGTGTACTTAAAGGAACCTTTATGTTCATAGCGCTCGCTGACGGCCGTTCGTCGTGAGATGCCGACACTTAGCCCGCAACTGGGGATACGCAGCAAACTTGGCGATAAATCAACGCTGTTCACGTGTTGCATGCCATTGAGCGCGAGGTCGGCATTGCCTTTGCGGCCACCCGTTGCGCGGTAACTGAAGTCGAAGACTTGCGCCCCACTGGTTAAGCTGATTGGCCTGACGGTTTTTGGGCTATGCCACCACTGATACACAAAATGCAACGAGCCTTGCTCAACAAATAAAGTCATCCCGCAGAACCTATCGCCCAGTGCAAAAATCACACCTTCATCGCCCGCCTGCCAGTCGAAGGTCGCACGAATGACATAACTGCGATCCCCTATCATGGGCGTTAAAAGCAGCCCCGGTATTGAATGCGCCGTCCGAAAAAAATCACGTTCGATGAAAAGCCGCTTTTGCTCGTACGGCGGAAACGTGGTGTTGCGACTTTCATTGCGAGTATCGATCGGGTAGACGTAGTTTGAGCCCGCCTCTGCGTCAAACTCAGCAATCAGCTTAGCCACGAGCTCAGGGTGCTTACTCGCCAGATCGGTCAACTCAGCCGGATCCCGCTCTAAATCAAACAACATCCAATTATCGAGGTCGATCGCCTTGTCAGGGGTTTGCAGTGAAACGATTTTCCATTGACCAGAGATGTAGGCACGATTACCTTGTAGTTCGTAGTATTGACGCTCACGTTTGGCAGGGGCTGTTGAATCTTTCAACGCGCTTGCAAAGCTGACCCCATCAAGCCCTCGAGTTTGATAACCCTTGAAGTGTTCGGGTCGAGCGGCACCGGTGACATCCATTAAGGTTGGCAAGATATCGGTCACGTGGGTCCACTGGCGACGTAGAGCGCCAGGGTCAGAAATTCCGGCGGGCCAGTGCACAACAAGGGGCACACGGATGCCTCCTGCCATTGGGGTACGTTTGAAAAAACGATAGGGCGTGTTGCTGACTTGCGTCCAACCGGTTGGATAGCAAATATAGGTGTGTTCTCCGCCGACCTGACCGTCTTTGAGAAGTTGCAGGTTTAAATCCATGTTCTCGACGGCGCCCACTCGGCGACCAATTAAGTTCATGACACCTTTGGGCCCAGCGACAGAGTTCGCGCCGTTATCCGACGTGATCATGATGATTGTGTTGTCGAGTTGCCCGGTGTCTTTCAGGCCTTGCACAAGGCGCCCAACGTTTTGGTCGGCGTTGTCGACCAACGCTGCGTAGACTTCCATATAACGTGCAAATAACGCTTGCTCGTCTGGATTCATGTCTGCCCAGGCCGGTACCCCGGGGTTACGAGGGGCGAAGCCTGCGGTGGGTTCGATCAGGTCATTTGCGCGTTGGCGCTCAAAGCGTTGCTCGCGCATTGCGTCCCAACCCAGGTCGTAGCGCCCCCGGTACCGTGCCAAGTCGTCAGGTTTTGCTTGCAAAGGGCCATGAGGAGTTTGAAACGCCAGATAGAGAAAAAAGGGTGTGTCTGGGGCACAGCTTTTTTGTTGGGTAATCCAGTCGATGGCTCGCCCGGTGTAGTCGTCAGGTGCGAAGTAGCCGTCTGGATAGCGCAGCGCGCTGGCTAACTGATTGCCCTCCATCATGTTGTCGGGTTGAAAGTAGCTGGTTTCAGGTGCCATGAAGCCATAAAACTGATCAAAGCCCCGCTGCACTGGCCAAGAGCTATTGTCAGTACCAGGAAAATTATTTCGATCGTAAGTATTGTGCCACTTGCCTGCTGCCATCGTCGCATAGTGATGCTGGCGCATGACCTCGGCAATGGTTGGTGCATCGGGGGCGATCTCGCCCTTGTAGCCAGGAAACCCAGGGTCGTTGTGTGAGAGCCAACCACAACCAACGCTGTGGGGGTTTTTGCCAGTCAGTAAGGCAGCGCGGGCGGGCGTACACATCGGCACGGTCGTGTAGTTTGTAAAGCGCAGTCCATTGGTCGCCAACGCATCGATGTTTGGGGTATCAATTTCGCCACCAAAACAACCGAGGTCTGAATACCCCATATCATCCATCAGGATCACAATCACGTTTGGTGCACCCGCTGGGGCACGATTTGGGGTGTTCCAGTGAGGGGTCGACTCAGCAAGGGTTTTGCCAATGTGACCATTGAACGTTGGCCAGCTGTGTAAGCTTGCATGATCTTTAGGCATATTGTGAATTTTATTTTTTAATGTTGGCGATTAACCGCAGACTAATCTTCTTTACTAAGTGCTAGTCACTGAATTTGTTTAGCGCTAGTCATTCAACGCTGTGCAATGCTAGCCACTAAAATTTATTCTTTAGGGATATTGGCGGTGCTGACAACACCAGCCCATTTCTCTTTATCTTGCACCAAAAAGTTTTTGAAATCGAGCCTGCTAGCCAAGACGGCGGTGGTCATTCCATTTTGTTCTAGTGTGGCACGTGCTTCGTCGTTCACTAGTACCTTACCGATTTCGCGATGCAGCAGCGTCAAGAGCTCTTCTGGCGTACCTGAGGGCGCGAAGATCCCTAACCATTGATCCGCTTCAAATTGCAAAACGCCTGCTTGCGCCATGGTCGGCAAGTCGGGCAAACCGGGATAAGGCTTCGCGCTTGTGACCGCCAGCGCACGAATTTTATTCGCCTTGATTTGCGGTATGGCGACGGTCGCATTGGCAAACAATAAATCTACCTCACCCGCAATCACATCAGTCATCGCCTGAGGTGCGCCTTTGTAGGGGACATGTAATAAGTCAATCCCTGCCAAAGTCTTAAATAGTTCTGCAGAGAGGTGAGCCGGCGACCCAACCCCTGACGAAGCGTAGGTGAGCTTGCCGGGCTTGGTTTTTGCAAGAGCGATCAGTTCTTGCACGCTTGTCACCTTGAGTAGGGGGCTTGCTACGAGTACCGAAGGTGCCCAGGCGATCAGCGCGATCGGTGCCAAATCAGCAGACATGTCAAAAGGCATCTTTGTGCGAAGCGCAGCATTGATGCTTAGGGCCGAGGTTGTTAACAACAGTGTGTAGCCATCTGGGGGTGCTTTGGCAACCGAATCAGCACCCAGAATGCCGCCAGCACCGAGTTTGTTCTCGACGACGATTGCTTGCTTAAGCGAAGGCTGAAGCACTTTCGCGGCGGTGCGACCTGCAATATCCACCAGCCCGCCCGCTGGCCAGGGGATGACGAGTCGGATCGGTTTGTCAGGATAGTCTTGAGCGCTCGCGGGCAGGCTGAGAGCCAAGCCTGCAAAGAGGGCGATAAAAACGCTAAGCCACCGTGCGGTGTTGGTGAAATATCGCCCGCCTAAATATCGCACGTCTTTTAGCGCGTCACATAAATTGGACTTGACCATATCAGGTGCCCGTTTTCTTGGGTTAGACAAACATACAAAGCGTTGTCAACGTCATCGTTGAGTTTGATACGCCGCGAAATATCGACTGCGTGATGTTGATTCTCGTCGGGCAACCTAAAGATGCGAAGCTGGCGCTTAATCCCGCCGGCTTCAAAGACTAGATCTTCGAGGCCAATATCGGCGATAGCGATCTTGCATTTGACCAACGGAGTATCAATGCTCAGTGTACCGGCTTGAGAGTCATCTAACCAGATATCAAAACCGCCAAAGCCGCCCGTCGTTAACGCTGACCACTCGATTTGTTGTGGACTCTTAAGGACAACTTGTTTATCCAGGTTCCACATATTGAATTGAGACATACGCTCGACCCGATTGCCCTCGAGCGCGCAATGGCCATCCCAGACCGTCTGTCTTCCGCGTCCGCGGTATTCTGAGCCTTCCCAGATGACGCGGATGCGCCGACCGAGTTCGTTGGGCTGGTAGGGGCGATAGGTTTCTAGCACCTCAAGCCTGTTACGAATTTCAACGCGTTCGATCGCCGCAGAACCGATTGCCTCTATCTTGAGTTCAACGTAGGCATCTTGAGATTCGAGAATATCGCCCATGATTGCTGTTTTGACTAAAGAACTATTTGTGGCGCCCATGTTGGGGTCATCTGCAAACAGCTTGGCATCGCTCTCAAAGTTTGCCCTAACATCCAGCAGCACTCTGCAGCCAGTCGTGGCGTAGTGATGGCGTTTGCGCAACGCGTCAAACAAGGCTTCGCGCGTGAGGTCAGGTGCCAGCAAGCACGACAGGCCGCCATAGGCACCAAAGAGCGAAGCACCCGGATGGCTAGCGCCATGACGCCCTTTGTGACCATCTGAGTTAGCGAGAATGCCGACTCTGTAACCTTGCTTGAAGGCGTCGTGAATTAACCATTCAAAGGTGCCCCAGTCTGAATGAACCTCGACTGATTTTTCGATGCGTAAATCGTGTGCGATCGTGATGTCAGCGTAGCGACCACCGATATGGGCGAAGACAACGGTATCTTCGTTTTTTAAAGCGTCGAATAAATCGTTTGCGCTATTTGCATCACTGTCAACGTCACTCAGGTCGTCGACCAGCGCATGCGAGGACCGATGAATTTGACGACCTTCATGCATGAACATGACGTTACGATCGCCGCCTAAGCCGGTGTTGCCCGACCATTCATAACCGGGATAGATGATAAAGCGACCATTTTCGTTAAACTCAGCCGTCAGTTCGTTGAGATGTTCCCAAAACGGTATCGTGATCTGAAAGTCGTTGCCCTGATGACTCATCGCATCCAGAAACGCTCGGTCGCGAGCAAATTCAATCAGTTCACGCGCTGAATTGGTACCAATCGTTTCTTCGGATTGTCCGTGCAAATCAGCCCAGTAATGCAAGAGTGGGGCGTTTGACACGATACGTAAGGGGTTACTCACGCACAGTAATTGACCTGTTGCGTCGTAGACCGCGATGGTGACATCACATGGTGTAGCGATTTTCAGGTGATCGACTCTGAGGGCGTGTTGGCCTCGCTGCATCTCGATGTGTTCAGGTAGCCCTTCGATAGGTTGACTTGCACGCAGCGTGAAGACACCGTGCATCTGATCGCTTGGATTACCCCATTTATCCTCACCTTTGAAACCAAGACTGAATGTTTGTCCGCAGTTGCGTAGGGTAGGCAGAATAGCTTTCCACGTGACTGGCGGGCCTGCGACGACGGCGATACAGGGCTGTTCAGGCAGGCCTGAATAACGATAGGTCGCAAACGGGTCGACTAAGACACGAAATTCAAAAGTAGGTTCTGCAAACGTTTGAATCCGCATGCCAGGTGAGCCCTTTGAGCGGTCGCCAAAGCACACAATGATTTGATCGCCTTCGCGAAGAAAACCGCGAACGACCCGAATGAACAAGGTCTTGTCCCAAGGCCTGACATTGCGCTTGCCGTCATACTGCACTTCAAGGATCGCACCGTTTGACGCAACGACGGTGGTGTAGTTTGCTGCAGTAGGGTCGCTCCATTGAGGCCGACCCATATCGCTTGCGAAGCGGTGAACAATCTTGAGTGAGCCCGTGTCATCGACGCCAAAGTAGCCCGCCGTATAGACCAGCGTGAAGGACTGAAAACTGCCAGCCTCGAAAGACCCAGAAGGTGAGACGGTCGCACTACCCATGCGCTCAGAAAGATAATTAGTGTGTGACATGTTGGGTCCTTCGTTTGTTAGCTGGTTTACACATTAAATTGAACGGGTCGTTGAGTCGGGCAAACATGAGTGATTCTTCGTTTCAGATAGAGATGAATGAGTCGTTGTTTCAGGCAAAGAGTTCTGAGCGCTCAGCAGATCTTCGCGTTAAGGCACTTGCTGCGTTGATTTTGCTATTGACCCGAAAAGCATATTCGTACGAATCTGCATGGGCGCAATACAGCGCGTATTCAATAGGTGTGTTGTCAGACAAATACGAAACTCTTTCGAGCGCAATCAACGGAGTGCCAGGAGGCATACGCAACAGCTTGCGTGTCTTGGCATCTGACAGCTGCGCTCGAATTGAAATATCGGCGTGAGCGATCTTTAACTGACGAAGCGACTCGATGATGTGATACGACGTGTGCTTCTCAGCGAGGGCGCGCGTCACACCGGCGACTTGTGGCGCCAGATAGACCCATGCAACAGCAAACGGCTCGCCGTCGCGGCAATATAGTCTTTTCCAGAAGGTCACTTGTTTGTTGTCTGACTGTAGCTTTTCACAAATGCGTGCCGGTGGTACTAGTTTGCTGAACTCAATCAGTTGTATTTCAGGATTCACACCCCTGGCGACTAACGCATCAAAGAAACCATGCAGTTCGACCAGATCATGTTTGACAGGACGTGCAGTGACGAAGGTACCTTTTCCCTGACGACGAACGAGCAGACTTTCAGACACGAGTTGAATGACGGCTTGCCTGGCTGTGATGCGCGACACGTCATATTTCTGAGATAACTCTTGCTCGGTGGCGATGCGGTCGCCCTGTTTATACACGCCGGTCGTGATCGCGTCGCGTAAGTGTTGAGCTAACTGGCGGTGCATGGCAACAGGGCTGCTTCGCTGCAGGCTGACGAAAGCATCCGCCGCCGGGGTTGGCGGGTTGGGCTTTTTGGCCGAGCCCTTGCTGGCTGGCGCACCGCCTGTCTTACTCACGCAAGAGCTCTGGATTGTTGACAAGTGCCAAGGCACCAAAATCGCGGCCACCGTGACCAGCCTGTGCTGCGAGGGCGTAGTACTCAAGTACGGTTTTTGCTGTTCGACTCGGTGTTCCTAAGGCGTCGGCCATTGCGATGGCAAGCTTGTAGTCTTTGTGAGCAGCTGATAGCCGAAAGTAAGGGGTAAAGTCGCCCTGAAACGCTTTGGCAATAAAGACGTTTTGCAGCGGCCAACTGTTTGCTGCAGTTTGCGGTAGTGCATCGCAGAAAATACTCAGATCTGCGCCTGCCTCTTTAACCATAGCGTAGGCTTCAGAAATCAAAGCGCCGTAGCCGCACGACAGCAAATTGTTGGCGAGCTTGATCGCCTGACCCGAACCCACTGGGCCACAGTAATCGATCGTGCTGCCCATCATCGACAACAACCAATTCAGCGAAGTGCAAGTCGCCTGGTCACCAGACGCGAACAAGCGCAGATCGCCGGCCGCAGCGGCTGGCGGCCCTTTGCCGACCGGGCAATCGATGAAACTGATTCCACGCGCTTGAAAGGCAGCGTGCGATTGACGAACGGCTTCAATGCCATCGGTTGACATCCCGATCACGACCGAGTCGGGTGCAAGATGCTCAGCCAAGCCGTCGGGTCCTAAGGCAATTGCGAGAGAGATTGAAGGGTCAGGTAAAGACAGCAACACGATATCGCACGCCGCCCCAAGCTCTTGTGCTGAGGCCATGCGTGTGGCGCCGAGTGCGACTAGGCGCGCGACTGCCGCCTCGTCGGGATCACAAACATTGAGCTGGCCATGTTTTTTTAGAATATTCATCGCCATACCACCACCCATCAGGCCTAGACCGATGAAACCGACTTGCTTATTTGTGTGCATGGTGTCGTCAATTTTTCTTGAGTTCATAAAAAATACTTTTGGGGTTTTGGGGCGGGATCTGAGTTGAGTGGAGCTCAACAGCCCCGCGCATCGCTTATCGGTATACTATATATCAATATATAACATTACATGCTTGTGTCAATATGAAACTCAATTTTTCTCGGCTCTTAGTGGTAGTTGGTGCCGCGCTGTTGTCGGCGGCAACGTCGCCAACGCTTGCGCAGACGTACCCAGCCCGACCGATCAAATTTTTGGTTCCCCAGGCCGCAGCCAGTACAGCCGACATCGTCTCGCGAGTGCTCGGTGCTCAATTGGCGAAAGAGTTAGGCCAGCCTGTTGTGGTTGAAAACAAAGCCGGGGCGGGTGGCACGATTGCGATGACTGAACTGGCGCGTTCGGCGCCTGATGGTTACACCATCATGTTGGCTTCGCAAGGCACGCTTATTTTTAATTTGGCGCTGTATGCCAATCCTGGTTATGACTCGTTGAAAGATTTCGCCCCTATCCTGTTGGTTGGGGGTGTGTCTAATGTCATGATCGTTCCACCAACAAGCAGCGCGAATAGTGTGATGGAAATCATCGCTCAGGCCAAAGCTAAACCAGGGATCCTGACGTTCTCTTCTGGCGGCAGCGGCACTAGTCATCATATGTCTGGCGTTCTTTTGAATCAACTCGCCGCGGTGGATACGCAACACATCCCTTATAAAGGCGCACCGCAAGGGATTTTGGCTGTGATGAGTGGTGAGGTGAGTATGGGGCTATACAACACCCCAACCGTGATCAACCAGATCAAAGAGAACAAGGTCAAAGCGCTAGCCGTTACCAGTTTGCAACGCTCGTCTCTTTTGCCCTCGGTGCCCACCTTAGATGAAAGCGGCGTAAAGGCCTACGAAGTGAACACTTGGTTTGGCATGATTTCGCCAGCCGGAACACCCGCTGACATCGTGACTAAGCTACACGACCAGCTTGGCAAAATATTGGCCGTGCCGGCGCTCATCGAGCAGTTTGCGGCGCAGGGCTTTGACGTAGCCCCCGTGCAACCTTCCTCTGCCTTAGCCAAGCTGATTGAAGATGACCTCGCCAAGTGGCCAGCGATTATCAAGAAGTCGGGTGCGAGAGTCGATTAAAACAAAGCGGCTACAGTTGAAGGGCGACTGATGTTGCAGACACGACTTTGCTAACAACGAAGCTGCTCAAGCACACGGTTAAAGGGCTGGTCAGGATTGCCAGCAAACGAACGGCACAACACGAGTTGATGCCTTACGT
>JBAWWV010000110.1:0-11864 GCA_037146575.1 Alcaligenaceae bacterium
ACGTTACGCTGGGCGTGATGTGATAGCGCGAGCTAAGGTACCGGTCAAACGAATCAAGCCACAGCAGGGTGTTCAGTAACACCACCGCGAGTAGAGACAGATAAAGTGGGCGTAGAGTTTGGCTCATCTCAAAATCGATAATAAATAAAGCTGGGCACGCCGCTGGGGCCTAACAAGATTGCGACAAAGGCCAGTGCACTCGCTAAAATAGTGACTGAAATCCAATGGAGTTGAGCCAGGCGCTGCACACAGGCTTGCTCAAGGCGTTGAGCTCGCGCGCTTAACAAAAAGAAAAAAATCACGAAGGCTGCGAGTAGGCCGTGCTGAAACTCAGGTTTGCCTAAACCATTCACTAGCCCTGAGAGCAGTTGCCAGGCAGCTTCATTATTGTCAGCCCTAAAAAATACCCAGGCTAGCGCAATATAAGACAAGGTGAAGAATCGCGCGACCGTGACCGGCATCGCTTGCTCTTTGCCAAGCGCCTTGTCATAGAGGTTGACGAACACCACACCTAGTCCGTGTAAAGTGCCCCAGACAATAAAAGTCGAATTGGCGCCATGCCATAGCCCACTGATTACCATCGCCAGCAGAATATTGAACTGCGTATGTAAAAACCCCTTTCGGTTGCCGCCCAAAGGGATATAAATGTAATCACGGATAAAGCTGGAGAGCGAAATGTGCCAGTGCCGCCAAAATTCTTGCAGATTAATAGCCAAGTAAGGTTGTTTGAAATTGATAGGAAGCCTGAACCCAAGCAGTAAGGCGAGCCCGGTTACGATTAAAGTGTAGCCGGCAAAGTCTAAAAAAATTTGCAACGAATAGCCCACAATTGCTGCGAGCGCTGTCACAAACGTATGCGCGTCTGGATACTTAAAGGCCTCGTCGACAAACGTACTAGCTAGCCACGACGCAAAAACCATTTTTTGAAATAGTCCCAACAAGAGGTAGTAAATCGCCTTTGGCGTTTGGCGCGGCAATCCAACGTCTGGACCCTCGAGTTGTGCAAAAAAATCACGTGCACGCATGATCGGCCCAGCAAACAAGGTTGGCCAAAACGATAAAAATAAAAGCAGATGAATAAAAGAGGTGCGAGGTGGTTTGCTTTCGTACTGCCAGACAAGATAAGTGACAGCCTGAAAGGTAAAAAATGAAATTCCGGCAGGCGCCACAATATCGATGATGGGCAGCAACGCCTGCATGCCCAGGTTAGGCATAAGTGTCGCCAGCATCTGCCGTACAAATTCGTAGTATTTGCTTGCGAGTAGCAAGATCAGGCTAACCAGCACGCTGATCGCAAACCAGAGTTTGCGACGAGGACTGGTTGTGCATGATTGCACCCAGTGGCCCGCCAGCCAAATGTAGGCGCTAAACACCAGCAAGATACAGGCGAACTGCACCGACCAAGTTGCGTAGAGCGCATACCCTGATGCAGTTAACACCCCAAGTTGGAGGGAACGGTGGCGACTCAGGGACCAGTAAGCCGGGAAGAAAACCAAGGCAATGAGTGCGAACTCTGGCGAAACGAAACTCATGGCAGCAGCGCAGCGCTGAACGTCAAACAAAGGTAAGCAAACATGCTGGTACGAGATATCAGTGCGACAGGTGAGTAAGGGCCTAGTGAAACAGGCCATTGAGAGTAAATTTTAACTTACTATGTGAGGGTTAAATTTTGTGATCCAACTCAATGGCATGACAGACTCCACCGCTAAGACTTTCAGAGCAATCCGCAGGCGATTGATCGCTGCGTGCGGGGCATCCACCCTGATATTCAAAGGCAGCGCCGCAGCAACCTCTCCCGAAAACTTGCGCCTGACCCAGCCCGAAAGTGTGCGCCAAAGCGATCTCGACAGCACGGTGATCGTAGACCCAAAAACAAAACGTAAGATTAAACTCAAGATTCGGTTGCCCGCCCAACCAAAGCCTACGGCCTTGATTTTGTATTCTCCAGGGCTGGGTAGTGGGGTTTCGAATGGGGCTGACTGGTGCGAGGCTTGGCGCCAGGCTGGGTATCTTGTTGTCACGCTAGCGCACCCTATCACCGATGACAGCATTTGGAAGACTAGCAAGAGCAGATCTTTAAAAATGACAATCGCCGAGGCCATCGCCTCGCCGCAATACTCCCTGCGCGTCAATGACTGCAGTTTTGCCTTGGATCACTTACTCGGCTTGCCCTCGTTAAAGCCTTACCTCGAGAAGTCTGGCGAAGGCCGCGCCGGCTCTCAGCGCCCTCGCATTGGCATCGCCGGCCACTCTTATGGCGCTCTGACGGTGCAATCCATCACTGGCCAGGGCCAAGGGGGTAAGGGATTGCTTGACCGTCGGATTGATGTTGCCATTGCTCTGTCGCCTAGCGCCATGTCGCAAGAGCGCGCTGCTGCGATGGGGCAAGTTAGGATCCCTTTCTTTTGTGTCACAGGTGATCTAGATGGCTACGTCACTTTCAAGCAAGGCGCCGATTCGGTACGGTTAGGGGTACCCTTAAGTCAGCGCCAATTGGTGTACGACCACTTACCTAAGGGCAAGCGACAAGAGCTCTTAGTGGCGCGGGCAGACCATATGACCTTTGCGGGCGAACCAATTGACGCCGAACACTTCAGTCGCGATGTACCAACGGCTGAACAAAATAATCCAGCAACGTGGGCGCGTGTCAGTACGATGACAACGCAGTTTTGGGATTTTTATCTGAAAGCAGAAATGACCGCAGTGGCTGAGGAGCGTAAAGCCTATGTCGAGCGTATGCGTGCTCTTGCAGGTCCTCAAGATCAGTTAAAGTTCGATTAAGCTTGAATCAAGATCTTTAATGTCCTATCCGCTATGAAGGGTGGTGTTTGAGCGTAGTAGCTATTCAGTCGTTCGGATATTTAGTATCTATTCATTTAAAATTCAAAATTCAAATAAGAGACCCAAAAAATGAAAATTATTGTGCTTCCTGGCGATGGAATTGGTGCCGAAACTGTAGCGGTTGCCGTTGATGCTCTAGAGCATGTCTCTAAGGCATTTAAATTAGGCCTAAAGTTAGAGCATGATATTGCTGGACATGACAGCCTCAAGAAATACGGTACGACCATCCACGAGGGCTTGATGGAGTCGGTCAAACAGGCTGACGGCTTGATCTTGGGGCCTATGGCGACCTACGATTTCAAAGACGAATCCAAAGGCGAGATCAATCCCTCAAAGTTCTTCAGAAAAGGGCTGGATCTGTTTGCAAATATTCGTCCCGCCAAAACCTACGCGGGCAGTGGCACCACCTACAAGCCACTTGATCTGGTGGTGGTGCGCGAAAACACAGAAGGCTTTTATGCCGATCGAAATATTGAATCGGGTGGTAGCGAAATGTTAATTACACCTGACGTCGTCGTATCGCTGCGGCGTATTACCCGCCAGTGCTGTGAGCGGATTGCTCGCTCGGCCTTTGAGTTGGCCATGACGCGTAAAAAACACGTGACCATCGTGCATAAAGCAAACGTGCTGCGTATCGGCGATGGAATGTTTATTGACGCGTGCCACGCGGTGGCCAAAGAGTTTCCTGCCGTGCTAGTCGATGATGTGATTGTCGATGCCATGATGGCCCACGTGGTACGGGCCCCAGAACGCTACGATGTGATTGTCACGACCAATATGTTTGGTGATATTTTGTCAGACCTCACAGCCGAGCTTGCCGGGAGCTTGGGCATGGCGGCTTCGATTAATGCGGGTACCGATTACGCGATGGCACAGGCCGCACATGGCTCGGCACCTGATATTGCAGGGCAAAATATCGCTAACCCGTTTTCGCAAGTTTGTTCGGCTGCGATGCTGTTGACGTGGTACGGCCAGCGCAAAGGCAGGCCTGAGTTTGTTCAGGCGAGTCAGGCACTTGAGCAGGCGGTGACGCAAGCGATTGCGGCTAAAGAGTCTACGCGCGACATGGGTGGCAAGCTTGGCACCAAAGAAACTGGGCAAGCGTTGCTTAAACGGCTCGCTGCCTGACAGAAGCAAGCGGCATGCGACCTGACTTCGATCGGGCGCATGCGGCCAAAGCAGACATCACTTAACCGCGCGTCGTCAAAGCAGAAGACACCACCGATTAGCGCGCGGTCAAAGCGAAGGCCGCGATCGCCTCTTGAATGGCGGGCTGTTCACCAATCGCCGCGCTGGCCTGCAGTTCGAGGTCAGGATGTTTGAGGCGCGCGGCCTCGAGCAAGATCGGCAAGTCTTTGCGAACATGACTACCTACCGCTAAAAACACCGGTACTACGGTAATCTGCTTGACCCCGGCAACAACCATGTCATCAATGGCCTTTTCAAGCGTTGGAGTCATGCACTCAAGAAACGCTAAGCTTGTCGACGCAGTGCTGAGAATTTGCATTTTTTTTAAAATGCCTTCAAAGGGCTCACGCCATTGCGGGTCGCGTGACCCATGCGCAAAAAGAATCGTACCGGTCGTTGCAGAGAGAGTCATGAGAGGCCGTGTAAGCAGGGAAAATAAAAAAATAAATAGTGTAAAGAGCCGCTGCGTAGCGAGACAGCGTAAAAATAGTGTAGCGAGCGGCTGCGTAGAGACACAGCGTAAAGAGTGAAAGAGAGATCTGCTAAAAATTTAAGCGGCAGCGCTGAAATGGTGTAGTTGCCGGGCCGCCTGAAAAATATCGCCTATTAAAATAATAGCAGGGCTCGTCAGTTGCTCGGCTTGAATCGTGTCGTACAGCGCTGACAAGTGGGTGCGTAGTAACTGCTCGTCTGAGTACGAAACAGATTTTATCAGCCCAACAGGCGTGTTACCTGACATGCCAGCATTTAAAAGACTCTGCTCAATGAGTGCGGCGCGCGTCAGCCCCATGTAGATCACTAATGTCATTCCGCTTTCAGCTAGCGCGCGCCAATTAGGCTGAGCGCCTTGGTCCTTCAGGTGACCCGTCACGAAGATCACGCCGGGCGAATGATGGCGATGCGTCAGTGACACACCAAACGCCGCTGCACCCGCAAGACCTGCCGAGATGCCATTGATCACAGTGACCTTAATCTGTTGGGCGCGTAAGGCCTCAATCTCTTCACCCGCACGACCGAAAATTAACGGGTCACCGCCCTTCAATCGTGCGACTTTCAAGCCAGACAGTGCCGCTCGCACCATAATTTTTTCAATAAAAGACTGCGGCGTTGATTGACAGCCCCCGCGCTTGCCAACATGAATAATGCGCGCTTGTGGGTGACAGTGCTCGAGAATGACTGGATTCACAAGGTCATCTACCAGCACGACGTCAGCTTGCCTTAAATATTTGACAGCCTTCAGTGTTAATAACTCAGGGTCCCCTGGGCCTGCTCCGATCAGTGCGACCTCTCCGGGTGAAAAAAACAACGGATCCATTGACGTATTCATGACAGTGGCCGAGCACTCGGGTTAGGACTGATTTTGTACGCCTGATGTAAAGCATTCACCTGGGCGACAAGACTAGATGGAAGGGTATTCGGGTTGGCCAATAGTGTTTGATAAAGAGCTGCCGTGGCAGCGGGCAGGATACTGTCTGAGACTGCGGGTTCATCAGAAAAATACTGTGGCTCGAGAACGCGTACGGTCTCAAGATCCTTAAAGCGCAAGTGCAACTCGGGCAGACGGCGTGGGCTGGCGACCGGCTCGCCTTCATGGCCGCGCATCGTGGCAACGTTCTCTGAATAGTTCTTGTAGAACCCTTCAAGCACCGCTGGATAGGCCGGATGAGTATAGTTGTTCAGTTGAAACGACTGGCTTTGAATCGGATTCAGCACTTTCGCCAACACATGGCCGGTGTTGCGCACCCCAATCACTTGCCGCACCATCAGCAGTCTGTACAAAGCGGGACACAGCACACTCAGTGAACAGTAAGCAAAAGACTGGTGTTCAAGCAGCAGAGGCAATTCGCCTAAGGTCCTGGCAACAGGCCAGCGCATTTCGGCAAAGAGTTGCTCAGAACTGGTCCGCTGCGGCTCTTCGTGGACGCCATGTACCAAAACAAAATATCCCTTCTCGGTCAATAGTTTCGCTAGCAAAGGCGTCAGTAGACTGGTCTTGCGTGCGCCGTTGTAAGACGGCAAGAGCCAAACTGGTTTGCTGAGTGTGAGGTTAGGTAAAAAAGGACGCAAAGCGTCATAAAAGCCAGAGAGCTCTTCTGAAGTTTCGCCTTTGATACGCATCGCCATACAAAACGCACCTAGTTCAAGTGATGACGTTGCGCTTGAAAGGATCAGCGAAAATAAATCTTTTGCCTCGGCACGCGATAAATCACTCGCGCCCTTACTGCCACGTCCGATTTGTTTCAGATAAGCTTTAATCGACATGAGAGGCCACCATATTTTTAAGCTCGGGCAAACAAGAGCCACAGTTCTTGCCGCAGTCTAGTTTGGTTTGCAAAACCGCTAACAAATCCTCAGAGTCAGACGCGGCGGTTTGCTGCAAACATTGCGTGATTGATTGCTCTGACACATCAAAACAATTACAAATGATTTTTCCGCGAGCGATTACGGGCTGTGGAGCAACCTTACCCGGCGACAGTAGTTTGCGACCAAGCGCCGAGATATCGGTGAAAGCTTCTAGATATTCCTTGAGCCAAGTGCCCGCTTCAAGATCAACTGCCGCACCCGTCAGCATGACACTGGATAAGTTTTTTCTCTCAGCGTTATGTTCGATGGCGAGCAGGCGCTCAACAAACTTACGCGGGTCGCGATAGGTCATGATTGATTTCGTCGCGGTCGACTGATTCAGGCAAAATAATTCGCGCACACGTTCAAGTAAAGTAGGTTCAAAAAGCTCGAGATTTGCCAGGGTGAGATTCACGCCGGTTTGATGTCGCGCGTCATCACGTCCAAATAACGTAGCTGTGGCAAACGTGCTGTGCGAAAACAGTGTGCGCAGCTCGATTTGCAAGCTCAAGGCTGCGGCCTCATCAAACCAGCCAAACGCGTGTAAATGCCACGGCAGATTCGCTTTAGACACTTTAATGGCTGCAAATTTTAGTTCGGGTTGTTCAGAGACTGGATCATAAGCAGCAATAGTCAGACTGTTGACGCCCTGCCCAAGTGCTTTACTGGCTAGACCGGAAACAAACTCGCCGCCCCAATGCATGGCGATGAAGGCTTGAGAACTTCTTAGCGACTTTGAAATTTGCACTGGCAACACTTGAACGCCTCGGCGCGACGTGACATACACCAACTCGCCGTCGCTTAATTCAAGTCTTTGAGCGTCGCTGACTGAAATATCAATGCAAGCGGCCGGCGCATGTGAGAATGAACGCGCCAGCGTACCCGTGCGACTCATGCCATGCCATTGATCTCTGAGGCGGCCCGTCAGTAACCCGATTGGGTAGCGTGCATCGGTGCGTTCGGCGGTCGCACGATAAGGGGCTGCGATGAAACGCGCTTTGCCGCTTTCGGTTTGAAATACTCCGTCTTCGTACAGACGAGTACTCCCTTGCAGGGCTCCGACTGGGTACGGCCATTGTGCGGGGCCTCGGGTATCAAGGCGTTCGTAGCTGAGCCCGCTGATGTCGAGGTCGCGACCACGCGTGAGTGCTCGGTGTTCGCTCCAGATTGATTGCGGGTCTTGGTAGTCAAAAAGCGAGTGTGCAGAAGTACGTCGACCCTTCTCAAGTTTGCTTTCAAGTCGTTTGGCGATATCGACAGCAATGACCCAATCGTGTCGTGCTTGACCAAAGGGCGCAAGGGCCGGACGTACCCGAGAAATACACCGCTCAGAGTTTGTCACCGTGCCATCTTTTTCAGCCCAGGTTGTGGCCGGTAGCAGTACGTCTGCGTAGACTGTTGTGGCGGTGTGTGCGTAGGCGTCTTGCACCACCACGAACTCTGCTTGCCGTAACGCTTCATGCACCAAGGTTTGGTCGGGCAGCGACTGTGCGGGATTGGTGCAAACAATCCAGATCGCTTTTAATTGACCCGTTCGCAGCGCTTCGAACATTGGGATGGCGGTGAGTCCTCGTTTGGAAGGCACCTCAGATACGCCCCAAAAGTCGGCAACTTCTTTTCGATGTGCCGGATTTTTTAAATCACGGTGTCCAGATAATAAATTTGCTAAACCACCTACCTCGCGTCCTCCCATCGCATTGGGTTGGCCCGTTAAAGAAAAGGGCCCAGCGCCCGCTTTGCCAAGCTGTCCGGTCGCTAGATGCAGATTGATAAGCGCAGTGTTTTTATCGGTGCCGGCGGTAGATTGATTTAAGCCCTGGCAGTAAAGTGAAAGGGTTGCGGAGGATGTGGCAAACAGCTTGGCTGCGGTATACAGATCTTGCTCTGAAATTCCGCAAATCTCGGCAATTGCTTTGGGTGTGTAGTCGCGTACCAGTGTTTTTAGCGCATTAAACCCTTGAGTGTGCGCGTCGATATAGTGCTGATCTAGCCAGTTTTCCCACAGCATCAGGTGCAACATACCGTGGTACAGCGCAACATCGGTGCCAGGCAAAATTTGAAGAAACAAGTCGGCCATTTGCGCCGTTTCAGTGCGTCTGGGATCGATAACGATCAGCTTAAGCTCGGGATTGAGTTCTCGAGCAGCTTCGATGCGCCTGAATAAAATGGGATGTGCGAAGGCGGTATTTGATCCGGTAATAAAAATGACTTTCGCGTGATCGATATCTGAATAACTGCAAGGTGGCGCATCGGCGCCAAAGCTCTGCTTGTAACCCGCGACAGCGCTAGACATACACAGGCGCGAATTGGTATCGATGTTATTCGTACCGATCAAGCCTTTGACCAGTTTATTGAAGACGTAATAGTCTTCGGTGAGCAGTTGCCCTGAGACGTAGACACCAACCGACTCTGGGCCATGTTTCGCGATAAGATCCGCTAAACGCTGCGCGACGTATTCACTTGCCTCATCCCAAGAGATCATCTCACGCGGACTATCCTTGGTCAGACGCCTCTCAGGAGCCTGAGCGCGTGTTTGTGCATAGACATGCGCTTGTGCAGTGAGCCCCAGCGTTGAACCTTTACTGCACAGTCGCCCGAAGTTGGCTGGGTGATCAGGGTCGCCCTCGACGCTTTTGATTTCAATTCGACCGGCGACCACATCAGTGTGCACTAGCATGCCGCAGCCCACGCCGCAGTAGCAGCAGGTGGTCTTGATCGTCTGCGGTTGAGGCGCTCGTTGCATTACACAGCGGCCAGTTGATCGCGTCGCAGAAATACCTCACCCGCGAGGCACTTGACCTCAAAACGACGCGCACACCCTTCGTCTGGTGCAAGCGCACAACCGCTGTTTAAATCGATATTCCAAGAGTGAATCGGACAGGTGACAGCGTGACCATGCACGATTCCCTGAGATAGTGGTCCACCCTTGTGGGGGCAACGATCAAGTACAGCAAAGATCGTTTCGTCTGAAGCCTTAAAAAGGGCGATCGGGCCTGCAACCGCACCCTTCACGACGCGTGCGCCTAGCAAGGGAATATCCTCCTGCTTGCTGACCAAGACCCATTGCTCTGTCGTTGTCATGCTGGGTCTCTTTAGATCATGTGGGGGAGGGAAATTGCCTCAAACTGCTTGAGGTCGACACCTGCTGCCTCGAAATCTTTCCAGGGGTCAGGTGCATCTTTCAACGCGAAGAGTAGTCGTTCAAATAGCGCGAGGCGACCGGGCGCATCTTGCAAAATACGCGCCTTGACATAATCCATGCCAACGCGTTGTACATAGTGCACAGTGCGCTCAAGGTACCAGCCCTCTTCGCGGTACAGCTGAATAAACGCACCCGAGTACTCTTTGACCTCATCATCTGTTTTAAGCTTGCACAAAAACTCCGCGACTTCGGTTTTGATGCCACCGTTGCCAGCGATATAGATTTCCCAGCCAGAATCCACCCCGATGACACCGACGTCTTTGATGCCCGCTTCGGCGCAGTTACGTGGGCACCCCGATACCGCCAGTTTGACCTTATGGGGGGCGTACATTCCAAAGAGCATCTTTTCAAGCCGCACGCCCATGTCCATCGACAGCTGCGTACCAAAGCGGCAGTGCTCAGAGCCTACACAAGTCTTAACCGTACGAATCGATTTCCCATAGGCGTGGCCTGAAGGCATGCCAAGATCTTTCCAGACCTCTGGTAAATCTTCTTTCTTAATACCGAGTAGATCGATGCGTTGACCACCGGTGACTTTAACGGTCGGAACCTTGAACTTATCGGCCACATCCGCAATGCGTCGCAGTTCTGAGGCATTGGTGATCCCACCCCACATTCTTGGAATGACCGAATACGTGCCATCTTTTTGAATGTTGGCGTGCGCGCGCTCGTTGATGAAGCGAGATTGCGGATCATCTTTGGCTTCGTGTGGCCAGGTCGAGATCAGGTAATAGTTCAAGGCGGGTCGGCAACTGGCGCAACCACTGGGCGTGCGCCAGCCCATTTCGGTACGGATTTTCGCTTGATCCAGATATTTGTTTTCACGTATCGCTACACGCACCGCTTCATGCGAGTGATCGGTGCAGGCACACATGGCTTTCTTCTTTGGCGTTTCTGAATAGCTAGTTCCCAGGCAGTTCATTAAAATCTGTTCGACCAAGCCTGTGCACGAGCCACAAGACGCGCTAGCCTTCGTGCACTTACGCACATCATCAAGGGTAAAGAGCCCTTGGTCTTTGATCGCGCGCACGATCTTTCCTTTGTTCACGCCGTTGCAGCCGCAGACTTCGTCGGCATCAAGCATGGCTGCGGCCTTGTTGTGCCCTTCGTGACCAACATCGCCGATATTGCTTTCACCAAAGATAAGCGTATCGCGAATACTCGCAATATTTTTCTCTTCGCGTAATAACTTGAAGTACCACGTGCCATCGGCCGTGTCGCCATACATGCAGGCGCCCACAAGCAGATCGTTTTTGACCACTAGCTTTTTGTAAACACCTGCTAAGGGATCCGATAACGTAATTTCTTCGCAGTCTTCGCCGCCCATGAACTCGCCTGCTGAAAACAAATCGATACCAGTGACCTTAAGTTTGGTCGACGTCACTGAACCGCTATAGCGAGCGATTCCATATTCAGCCAGATGGTTGGCACAAACTTTGGCCTGTTCAAATAATGGGGCCACTAATCCATAGACAGAACCGCGGTGATTAACGCACTCGCCCACAGCGTAAATCAGGGGATCAAAGGTTTGCATCGTGTCGTTGACGATAATACCCCGCGAACAGTGGATATTTGCGGCTTCGGCCAGTGCGGTATTTGGTCGAATACCGGCCGCCATGACGACCAGATCCGCTGCGATCGTCTCGCCGTCTTTAAAGCGTATCGCAGCAACACGGGTGCCATCCGCGTTGGGCAATAGTGCTTCTGTTTGGGTCTTGAGTTTGAATTGAATCCCACGGTCTTCAAGACTTTTTTGTAAAAGCTTAGAGGCTACGGGATCTAACTGACGCTCCATCAACCAGTCCATCAAGTGCACCACGGTCACTTGCATGCCGCGCACGCGTAATCCATTGGCGGCTTCTAACCCAAGCAAACCACCACCGATTACGACTGCGTGTTGGTGGGAAGCAGCACTCGCGATCATCTCGTTGGTATCTTTGATGTCGCGATAAGCGATGACACCTGGTAGCTCTTTGCCAGGTACCGGAAGAATAAAGGGCAGCGACCCTGTCGCCAGCAACAGGCGATCGTAGGGTTCGACCGTGCCATCTGCGGCCTTGACGACGCGCGCGACCCGATCGATTTCGACCACAGTCTTGTCCAGGTGCAACCGAATATTGTGATCGGCATACCACTGCAAATCGTTCAAAATAATTTGTTCAACGTTCTGCTCGCCCGAGAGCACTGGCGAAAGTAAAATTCGGTTGTAGTTTGGATAAGGTTCGCTGCCAAACACTGTAATGTCGTATAAGTCGGGAGCGAGCTTGAGCAGTTCTTCAAGCGTGCGCAC
>JBAWWV010000111.1:0-11766 GCA_037146575.1 Alcaligenaceae bacterium
GGCGGTTTGAGTCGGTGGCGTTTGGCCCTTATTTGGCAATGGGTGGCATCCTCGTGCTATTTTGTACGCAAAATAGCTTGTCCACGCTCTCATTTGAGTGCCTGACAGGCCTGCTTGTAAGGTGAATATGCAGACCTCGAAGTTTAAATTGGGCCTGACCGGAGGCATCGGTTCGGGCAAAACACAGGTGGCCAATTTGCTTGCCGGTTGGGGAGCGTCGGTAATCGATACCGATCTGATCGCCCACCTCCTGACCGCTCCAGCCGGACGAGCCATTGAGCCGATTCGGCAAGCCTTTGGCCCTGAAGTCATCGACGCCTCTGGGGCGCTGAACCGCGCCCGCATGCGAGAGTTAGTGTTCGCTGACGCGGCCCGAAGGCTTGAACTAGAGGCTATTTTGCATCCCTTGATCGCCCAAACTGTGCGCCAAGAGGCGTATGACGCTCAGGGGCTTTATCTGGTATTTGTGGTGCCTTTGCTGGTTGAGTCGGGTCGTTGGCGTCAGCAAATTGATCGCCTGTGCGTGGTGGATTGCGATCAGGCCACGCAGATCCAGCGAGTTCAGGCCCGTAGTGGCATCGAACTTGCAACCATTCACAATATTCTCGCTGCGCAAGCAACCCGCGAGCAGCGTTTGGCCGTGGCTGACGACGTGATTGACAACTCAGAGGCGGTTTCGATGGCGGGCCTTGAAAAACAAGTATTGGTGTTGCATCAAGGCTGGTGTAACCTTGCACAAGCTGCGTCAAAACGCACCCCCTAAGTTGCCGACAACTCATCTAAATACATGCAAACATTGTGACCCTGTTCGAATATCCTTTCAATGAACGTGTTCGGGCGCTTTTGCGCCTCGAATCGTTATTTGATCGAATGATATTTTTCGCAGGCTCAAGTGATCCCCGTCAGCATCAGGTGGCACTATCCGCTCTGTTTGACTTGCTAGACGCCACTGAGCGCACGGATATTAAAGGCAGCGTGTTGCAAGATCTTGAACGCCAGCGGATGGTGCTGGTTGGGTTAAAAGATCATCCAGGCGTCGATGTCAAAACTCTGACAACGATGTTGGCAGAGATTGAAAAAGCTGCCGCCAATCTCAATGCGAGTGGCCGAACCGGACAATTGCTGCGTGATAATGAATGGCTGACTAGCCTGCGCGGCCGACTGGTTGTGCCAGGTGGTGGTACTCAGGTCGACATGCCTTCGTTTCATGCGTGGCAAAGTTTGCCTGATGCCCAACGACAAGCTGACTTACAACGTTGGATTTCAACCTTGATGCCGGTGCATATCGGCATCTCAATCGTCTTGCGATTGTTACGCGAGTCAGGTGAGGCGGTCAAAGTGGTGGCGCCTCAAGGGACATATCAGCAAATGCTGGCGGGTAAAACGTATCAGCTACTGCGTGTCTGGATAGAGGACTCTGCCGGCGTGTTCCCTGAAATTAGTGCCAATAAGTATATGGTCTGGATCCGCTACTCAATTCAGCAGGGTGATCAGCGACCGCAGGCTCTGGCACAGGATGTCGCCTTCAAAATGACCCTTTGCGCCCTATAGGGGCGCCTGGAAACTGCAATGTCTGAAAGTTTGTCTAGGCGCCCTTTAATTAGGTCGCTGCTCGTATGGATTAGCAGTGCACTCATCGTAGCGTTTGCAGTTTGGTGGTTTATCCCAGAGGCTGTTACGACCGCTAAGAAGGGGCCACCGGCAGGCTTTGTGCCACCCGTGCCGGTTAAGACGGAGGTTGCGCGAGTCCAGGACTTGGATATTTATTTGCGCGGTCTTGGCACGGTCACGGCATTCAACACAGTCACCGTGCGTAGCCGCGTGCAAGGTGAGTTGATCGAGGTCTTGTTCAAAGAGGGCGAGCAAGTTAAAGAAGATCAGTTGCTGGCAAAGATCGACCCTCGCTCGTTTGAAGTGGCCCTTGAGCAGGCGCTCGGTCTGCAACAGCAAAACGAATCCCAGTACCAAAACGCCAAGCGTGATTTGCAGCGCTACCAAACGTTACGCAAACAAGATTCGATTGCTCCCCAAATGCTCGATACCCAACTCGCGTTGGTCAGCAAGTTTGAAGGGCAACTCAAGAGCGACTTGGCTGCTGTCAATAATGCTCGGTTGCAACTCGAATACACCCGCATCACCGCACCGATTGCGGGTCGTCTTGGCTTGCGACGAATTGATGCGGGTAACCTGATCAATGCCAACGACCCCTTGGGGTTAGTGGTCATCACGCAGACACAACCAATTGCCGTGTTGTTTACCTTGGCTGAAAATGATTTGCCTGCCGTACGCGGGCCCTTGCTTGCCGGGCAAACTCTGACGGTTGAGGCGTACGATCGCGCTGATCAAGTGCGCTTGGCGCAGGGTGAGTTGATGACGATTGATAATCAAATCGATGTAGCAACGGGGACAGTCAAGCTCAAGGCACGCTTTACTAACCAAACTGATGCTCTATTTCCAAACCAGTTTGTGAATGTGCGAATGAAGGTCAATACCGTCAAGGACGCACTTACCATCCCGACGGGGGCGTTACAGCAAGGCAACCAAGGGGCCTTTGTGTACGTGATTTTGCCGGACGATACTGTGGCGTTGAGAACGGTAAAAACAGGTGCACGCAGTGGTGATCGTGTGGCCATCCTCGAGGGCGTGCAAGCCGCCGAGCGAGTTGTGCTTGAGGGCACAGATCGTTTGCGGGCGGGTGCAAAAGTGCGTGTGATCGGCGGCCCTGAAAGTGCTGGCAGTCGTGGGCCTGGTGGGGGCGGGCGCCCTCCCTCTGCCGCGGGCGCGCCCAATGCTCAGGGTACAGGTCAGTCGGGCACCACTCCGTCGCCGTCGCGCCCGTGAACCTGTCGCGGCCGTTTATCCTTCGGCCAGTCGCCACCACGCTCGCGATGGTGGCATTGTTTTTGTCTGGGCTGATTGCTTATCGCTGGTTACCAGTT
The DNA here is from genome assembly GCA_037146575.1 of Alcaligenaceae bacterium. Taxonomy (GTDB): domain Bacteria; phylum Pseudomonadota; class Gammaproteobacteria; order Burkholderiales; family Burkholderiaceae_B; genus Zwartia. Next base: position 2,940 of record JBAWWV010000111.1, read on the forward strand.
TCGTCATTGCCCGAAGTTGACTACCCCACCATTCAATCGACGACTTACTATCCCGGTGCAAGCCCCGATGTCATGGCCGCGCTTGTGACCTCGCCGCTAGAGCGACAGTTTGGGCAAATGCCCGGCTTGAGGCAGATGTCGTCTAGCAGCGCCGCTGGTACGTCTGTCATTACGTTGCAGTTTGCCTTGGCGTTGCCACTTGATGTGGCCGAACAGCAGGTACAGGCTGCCATCAACGCTGCGAGCAATTTATTGCCGCGCGAGTTGCCGGCGCCGCCGGTGTACAACAAGGTCAACCCGGCAGACGCGGCAGTGCTGACCTTAGCAGTCACTTCGCCCACCGTACCATTGCCTCAGCTTCGAGATTTAGTGGACACCCGCATGGCGCAGAAGATCGCTCAGGTGGCGGGCGTGGGCTTGGTCACCGTAGCGGGTGGGCAGCGGCCTTCGATGCGCATCCAGGCCAATCCACAAGCGCTGGCGGCCTACGGTTTGACGCTTGCTGATGTGCGTGCGGCGATTGTAGGCGCCAACGTCAATCAGCCAAAAGGAACATTGGATGGTACGGTGCGCTCGACCACCATCAATGCCAACGATCAGCTTAAAAATCCACTTGAGTATATGAACTTGGTAGTGTCCTACAACAACGGCGCACCTCTGCGGCTCTCGGATGTTGCCACTGCGGTAACCGAGGCTGAAGATGCGCGCCTTGCCGCTTGGGCTGGCACAGAGCCAGCAATTTTGCTCAACGTCCAGCGCCAACCTGGCGCTAATGTGATCGAGGTGGTCGATCGCATACAAAAACTATTGCCTCAGTTACGCGTGGCCTTGCCAGCCAACCTCGACGTTAAGGTCATGTCGGATCGCACCCAAACGATTCGCGAGTCGGTACGAGACGTACAGACTGAGCTTTTACTGGCAATTGGCTTAGTCGTTTTGGTGACCTTCGTATTTTTGCGCACGCTAACAGCGACTTTAATCCCCAGTATCGTTGTACCGCTTTCGTTAGTGGGTACGTTTGGTGTGATGTATCTGATGGGTTTTAGTATTAACAACCTGACGTTAATGGCCTTGACAATTGCGACGGGCTTTGTCGTTGACGATGCGATTGTGATGATTGAAAACATCGCGCGCTACCTTGAGCGCGGTGACACACCTATGCAAGCCGCGCTCAAAGGCGCCTCGCAAATTGGGTTTACGCTTGTCTCACTTACGGTGTCTTTGATTGCAGTGCTGATCCCTTTGCTCTTTATGACTGAGGTGGTGGGACGACTCTTCAGAGAGTTTGCGATCACGCTAGCGGTGGCGATTTTGTTGTCGTTACTGATCTCGCTCACACTGACCCCGATGATGTGTGCGCGTTTCTTGCGCGTGGGGGATCAGCACAGTGGCGGCCTCGCGGCGCGTTACCTTAGCCAAAAAATAGACGTGCTGATCGCAGCCTATGGGCGTTTGTTACGCGTTGTTCTGAATCACCAAACGCTGACACTATTCGTTGCGCTGGGTACCTTTTTATTGACGGCGGCGCTCTATTTGGCGATCCCAAAGGGGTTTTTCCCGGTTCAGGATACGGGGCTTATCCAAATTGTGACGCAAGCACCTCAAAATCTTGCATTTGCTGCGATGGCGCAGCGTCAGCAAGAGGCCGTCAAGGCTCTTCTTGAAGATCCCGATATTGCGACGGTCGCGTCGTTTGTAGGGGTTGATGCGGTGAATGAAACAGTGAACACGGGTCGACTGCAGATTGCCTTGCGCGCACATGACCGAAGAGATGATCAGGCATCTGTGATCATTGAGCGTTTGCAAAAGCGCTTGGGTGCGGTTCCGGGTTTACAGTTTTATTTGCAGCCCGTGCAGGACTTAACCGTTGAAGATCGTGTGAGCCGTACTCAATATCAACTGACCCTCGAAAGCGTTGATCCAGCGCTGCTGGCGCAGTGGATCCCTGTGCTAGTCGATCACCTTCGCACGCAAAAGTCATTGATGGATGTCATCGATGACATGCAAAACGAGGGGCTCAATACGTTTATTCAGATTGATCGCGATGCGGCCGCTCGCGTAGGCGTCTCGGCCGCGGCGATTGATGACGCGCTATACGATGCGTTTGGACAGCGCCAAATTTCAACCATCTTCACCCAGTCAAATCAGTACCGCGTGGTGCTCGAGACCGCGCCGCAGTTTCGCCGTGACCCCTCCGCTATTGGGTCAATTTATGTCAAGACGGCCGAAGGCAAACCGGTCGCCCTGACCAGTTTAGTGACCGTCACCGAAGGGCGTTCTGCGTTGGTGTTAAATCGGCTCGATCAGTTTCCGTCTGTGACGATTTCTTTTAACTTGGCGCCCGGAGCCTCATTGTCTGAGGCTGTGGCCGCGGTCAGTCAGTCTCAACAGGCTGTCGGAATGCCTTTAGGAATTCAAGCTCGGTTTCAGGGGGCTGCCCGTGCCTTTGAAGCCTCACTCTCAAGCACGCTATTTTTAATCTTGGCCGCTGTCATCACGATGTACATCGTGTTGGGTGTTCTGTACGAGAGCTTTATTCATCCGGTGACGATTTTATCGACCTTGCCGTCGGCTGCGATTGGTGCCTTATTGGCGTTGACGCTGACGGGTCGCGATCTGGACATGATCGGAATTATCGGTATTATTTTGTTGATCGGTATCGTGAAAAAAAATGCGATCATGATGATCGATTTTGCGCTTGAAGCTGAACGCAAGCACAAGATGTCAGCGAGACAAGCCATTGAACAAGCCGCGCTTTTGCGGTTTCGACCCATTTTGATGACAACGCTTGCGGCGTTATTTGGTGCTGTGCCTTTGATGTTGTCAACCGGTACCGGCGCCGAACTTCGGCAGCCTCTTGGTTTAGTGATGGTGGGTGGCCTGCTCGTGAGTCAGGTGTTGACACTGTTCACGACACCCGTCATCTACTTGTTTTTCGACCGTATGTTTGTCGGTCATCGCAGCACTGCAAGCGCAAGCGATCGTACGACATGAGTCTGTCTGGCCCCTTTATCGTACGCCCAGTTGCCACGGTATTGATTTGGCTGGGTGTAGTGTTGGCGGGTTGGCTCGCGCATAGTCTGCTGCCGATTGCGCCACTGCCACAGATAGAGTTTCCGGTAATCGGCGTGCGGGCGCAGATGCCTGGCGCAAGCCCCGAAGTGATGGCCGCTACAGTGGCAACGCCGCTTGAGCGCTCGCTAGGTACGATTGCTGGCGTATCAGAAATGACGTCGCGCAGTACCACGGGTCAAACGCGGATTACGTTGCAGTTTGATTTGAGTCGCGATATCAATAGTGCAGCGACAGATGTGCAGGGGGCAATCAACGCTGCGCGCGCGATGATGCCTAGCGGTCTGCGCAGCAACCCGTCATACAACAAGGCGAATCCAGCGTCTGCGCCGATCATGACGTTGGCCTTGACGTCTGACTCCTTGTCCCAGGGGCAGCTGTATGACATTGCCTCGACGACGGTGCAGCAAAAGCTTTCGCAAGTCGAGGGTGTGGGCGAAGTTCAGATCGGTGGAAGCACGTTACCGGCAGTGCGCATCGATTTAGACCCCGATGCGTTAGCACAGGCGGGGGTATCACTTGAAAGTGTTCGCATGGCGATTGCTGCGGCGAACTCCACGCGACCTAAAGGGTTGTTAGAAAACGAAACGTATCGCTGGCAGATTATGGCTAACGATCAACTCTGGAAGGCGGCAGAGTATCGCCCCCTCATCGTGGCCTGGCGCGATGGCGCACCCGTGCGCCTGTCTCAGGTTGCGCAAGTCGAAGACTCGGTTGAAGATACTTTTAATATTGGCTATTTCAATGCCCAGCAAGCCGTCTTGGTGCTCGTACGCAGCCAGGCAAAAGCCAACATCATTAAAACCGTGGATCAGATTCGGGCAGATTTGCCGGTGCTGCGAGCTATGTTGCCAGCAGATGTGACGGTGTCGGTAGCACAAGACCGGACCCCTAGCATCAGGGCGTCTGTGCTTGAGGCCGAAAAAACCTTGTTAATTGCCATTGGTCTGGTGATGATGGTGGTCTTGGTGTTCTTACGTAATTTACGCGCTGCCTTCATCCCGACGATTGCAGTGCCTGTGTCATTGATCGGCACCTTTGGCGTGATGTACTTGTGTGGCTACTCGTTAAATACGATGTCGTTGATGGCACTGATTGTGGCGACAGGCTTTGTGGTGGATGACGCGATCGTTGTGGTTGAAAATATTATGCGCCACGTCGAACGCGGTGAGTCGATTCAACGGGCGGCTTTGCGGGGTACAAAAGAAGTTGGCTTTACGGTGTTGTCGATGAGCATCTCTTTGATTGCGGTATTTATTCCGATCTTGTTGATGGGTGGCTTGCCGGGTCGGTTATTTCGTGAGTTTGCGGTGACCTTGTCGGCGGCGGTATTGATTTCAATGTTAGTGTCGCTGACGCTCACGCCGATGATGGCGGCACACTTGCTCAAACGACCTGTCAAAGATACAAATTCGGACCAACGGCCCAATATTATTTCACGCGGCATTCAAGCGGTGGTTGAGTCAACAGTGAGCGGTTATGGACGATCGTTGCACTGGGCATTGCGCCATGGTCGTTTAATGATGTTGCTGTTAGCAGCGACGGTTGGTTTGAACTTTTATTTATATGGCGTTGTGCCAAAAGGGTTTTTTCCACAGCAAGATACCGGCATGATGTTGGGTTTTTTTGCAACGGATGACGGCACCTCGTTTGAGTCGATGAAGCCTAAGCTTGATCGGTTTAGGCAGGTGCTTTTGCGCGACCCGGCAATCAGTACTGTGACGGCTTACGCGAGTGGGCGAGGTGGCAGTAATAGCAGTTTTTTGGCTGTGCAGCTTAAGCCCTTTGCCGAACGAAAAATTTCAGTCAGAGATGTGATCTCACGGTTGCGGCCTCAACTCGCGGGGATCCCGGGCGCACGTTTATTTTTGATGGCGCAACAGGATATTAGGATTGGCGGTCGACAAAGCAATTCAGCGTTTCAATATACGCTGATGGCCAACGAGCTTGAGGATTTGAAAGAATGGATGCCAAAGGTGCAACAAGCACTTGCGGGTCTGCCCGAGTTGGTCGATGTGGATACCGACGTCGAAGACCGCGGCAGACAAGTCTCGTTGCAGATTGATCGCGATGCCGCGCAACGGCTGGGCGTACCGATGGCGAGTATCTCTGCTGTGTTGAATAACTCTTTTAGTCAGCGGCAGATTTCGGTGATGTACGGCGAGCGTAATCAATACCGGGTTGTAATGGGGGTTGCACCGCGCCACGCACAAGATCCAGAGTCCTTGCGTGACGTCTATGTCTTGAGTCAAACCGGCCAGCGGGTGCCCTTGATGGCCGTAGCAAAATTTGAGATCAATAATGCGCCGCTAAGTGTCCGGCATCAAGGCTTGTCGGCAGCCGATACGATTTCGTTTGACGTGGCGCCGGGGGTATCACTGGGGCAGGCCAACGCCGCGATCGACCAGGCAATTGCTGGCATTAATCTGCCCAGCGAAAAAATTCAGGCAGGGTTCCAGGGCACAGCAAAGGCCTTGCAGAGCGCCCTGGCCAATCAACCCTGGCTGATTCTTGGGGCCCTCATTACCATGTACATCGTGTTAGGTATTCTCTACGAGAGCACGATTCATCCGCTTACCATTTTGTCGACACTGCCCTCGGCAGGAGTTGGGGCGTTATTGGCGTTATTGCTGATGAAAACCGAATTCACCTTAATCGCATTGATTGGAGTGTTTTTGTTAATTGGGATTGTTAAAAAGAACGCGATCATGATGGTGGATTTTGCCATTGAGGCACAGCGTAAACTAGGCTTGTCGCCGAAAGAGGCGATTCATCAAGCCTGTATGACCCGCTTTAGACCGATTCTGATGACGACCTGCGCGGCAATTTTTGGTGCGATACCCTTGGTATTTGCCTCGGGCGCTGGGGTTGAAATGCGTCAACCTCTTGGCATCACGATTTTGGGCGGCCTGTTAGTGAGTCAGTTGCTGACCTTGTACACCACGCCTGTGGTTTACTTGTACCTTGATCGATTTCGGCTTTGGCTGTTGACCAAGCCATGGTCGGGTTCAAAACCTGTAGTGTTGCCTGGTGGCGCTTAAACATGATTGACGACTCTCGTATCCCTGGGCCTTGGTTGCTGCGGCGCTTGTTGCGAGCCGTGTTGCTGCTTAGCTCACTGAGTCTGCTGGCGTCTTGCATGGTAGGCCCCGACTATGTGCGACCCGCGCTTGACGTTGGGATGCAGTTTAAAGAGACCCCTGGCTGGAAGCCGGCCCAGCCACAACTTGCCGAGGCGCCTGGCAGTGCCTGGTGGCTGATGTATGACGATGCCACGCTCAATCAATTGATGCAAGAGCTCAACGTGGCCAACCAGAACATTGCCCAGGCTGAGGCACGGTTCAGGCAGGCGGTAGCCTTGACGCAGGGGTCGCGCGCGCCCTTGCTGCCCACCGTGTCGGCGACCGGTGGCGCGGCGCGTACGGGAGGCTCGGCTACGGGCCCTGGCGGCGTGGTCAACAGCACTTCGATCAGCACCTACAGTGCAAATGCCTTAGCGAGTTGGCAAATCGATATCTGGGGAAGCGTACGTCGAAATATAGAATCGACCGACGCAACAGAGTTAGCGCTTGCGGCAGAGGTCACTGGGGCAAGGTTGACCGCGCAGACTGCAATGGGGCTTAGTTATCTGCAGGTTCGAGTGCTAGACGAGCAAAAACGGTTGCTGCAGGCAACGGTCGTGTCCTACGAACGCGCGTTGAAGCTGACTGAAAATCGTTATAGCGCGGGTATTTCAGGTCAGGCCGACGTTGCGGTGGCTCGAACGCAACTTGAAAGTACGCGCGCGCAACTGATTGACCTTGAGCAGCAGCGGGCAATTGCTGAAAATGCCGTGGCAGTGCTGCTGGGGCGTGCGCCCTCAACATTTTCTATTGCGGTGCGATCTTTGGCGCTTGTGCCGCCTAAGGTTCCAGTTGGTTTACCCTCTGAATTGCTTGAACGTCGTCCTGATATTTCGGCTGCAGAGCGGCGCGCTGCCTCGGCCAATGCTTTGATCGGGGTAGCGACTGCAGCATGGTTTCCAAGTCTGACTTTAAACGCCAACACGGGTTATCGCAGTAATGATTTCATGCAATGGTTTAGTGCTCCTGCGCAGTTTTGGTCACTTGGCCCCCAATTGGCCGCCTTAATTTTTGACGGAGGTGCGAGGCAAGCGCAGATCTCGCAGGCGCGGGCTCAGTTTGATGTGCAGACGGCCATCTACCGACAAACGGTGTTGAACGCTTTGCAAGAAGTCGAAAACGCCATGATTCAGATGCGCGTGTTTGAGCAAGAAGAACTGGTGCAGCGTCTTGCGGTTGAGGCCGCACGGTTATCGCTCAAACTGGCCCGAAATCAGTACGATCAAGGCTTGATTGATTATTTGAGTGTTGCGGTGCTTGAAACGACTGCCTTGAACAATGAACGCACGTACATTACGTTGGTTGGAAACCGCTTTGCTGCCAGCCTGCGTCTCATTGCGGCGCTTGGTGGCGGCTGGTCAGCGCAAGAGCTTAAGCGCGTCGACGATTCAGGCAATCCAAGCGCGAATCCCAGCAAAACCGTGCCCACCAACAGCGCGGACTAGGTCGAGGGTCGAGGCAGATTGACCGCCTAGCGCATAGACCGGCAGTCCCGCTTGCGCGTTGAGTTCGGCAAAGCCCGCCCAACCCATGCCAGGTACGCCGGGGTGAGAGGGTGTGGGTAGAACTGGGCCTAGCACAGCAAAATCGGCGTTTAGTGCCCGTGCTTGCGCGAGCTCTGCAAGGTTATGGGTTGAAACCCCTAGCAGCGAGCCTTCTGCAAGGGCAGGCTGCGTTGACAGACGTGCGGCGTCACTCGAACGTAGATGCACGCCATCGCCTTGCGCCCACCACTCGGGTGGATGGATACTGTTGACGAGTACGCGAGCCCCAGCAACGCGGCAGCGAGCTATCACCTTTACGAGTGCTTCATGCAAGTCAGTCGCCGAAACTCCGCCGGGCCAGTTGGGTTCGCGCCACTGCAGTAAACGCAAACCAGCCGCTAGATTTTTGTCTAGACGCAGTAAAAAATCAGAAAGATTTTCAGGTGCACCAACCGCAGAAATCGCGTAGACCTCTGGTAACTGTAGCCAGCGTAGCGGTGGATAGGTTGCGGGGAGTAATTGTGGCACCTCGTGGGCATGGCGCAAATCGACCCAGCGCAACTCTTGTCCTTCTAACCCCTTGGGCTCACCCAGCCAGCCGGTCACCCGACAAAAGGCGAGTCGCACCGTTGTGGTGGGGTACTCGTGTACGTAGGTGACCCAGGGCGCTGAGGCTGTGACCTCGATCCCGAGCTCTTCGTGAAGCTCGCGTGCAAGCGCCTGTAAAACGGTTTCGCCAGGCTCGAGTTTGCCACCAGGAAGCTCCCACCAGCCCGGCCAGGGTTTGTCTGCTGGCCGGTTGCCTAAGAGTACGGTGCCATCAGGGCGCAGCAGCACCCCAACAGCGACGTCGATGATTTTGTCAGGCATAGCGCGCAGACCAGTCGCGCGCAAAGTGCCAGGCGACGCGACCTGAGCGCGAGCCGCGTTCAAGCGCCCACTGCAAGGCTTCGGTGCGTGCCTCGATGATGCTGGCCTCTGAGCAGCCTAAGGTGCGCAACCAATGCGCGACGATATTCAGATAATCGTCTTGCTTGAAGGGGTAGAATGATAGCCAGAGGCCAAAGCGCTCAGACAGCGAAATCTTTTCTTCAACGGTCTCGCCTGGGTGCACTTCGCCGTCGGCTTGATGCTTGGCCTGTAAGTTTT
>JBAWWV010000112.1:0-11683 GCA_037146575.1 Alcaligenaceae bacterium
GCAATAAGGCGCCCAGCCTCAATCTGAATGCAGCAATAAATAAGAGTTTTTTTGAAGGATTCTATTTTTTTTGAGGATGATGATGAAGCACTATCTTTCAATATTTTTACACGCACTGCTTGTCATGAGCATGGGTTCTGTCGCGTACGCCCAAGACGCACAACGATGGCCTGAAAAGGCCGTGCATTTGATCGTGCCATTCGCCAGTGGCGGGTCGACCGATCTGATCGCTCGCCAACTCGCGAACGAACTATCAAAAAAAATTGGACAACCTGTTATCGTAGAAAATAAAGCAGGTGCTAGCGGCGTGATCGGTTCGGGTTTTGTAGCAAAACAAGTTGCGGATGGCTATACGCTGCTGATGGGTTCTGTTTCGACGCATGCGATGGCTCCCAGTGTTTTCGCAAAACTGCCCTATGACATTATCAAAGATTTCACTCCAATCACTCTGGTAGGAAGCATACCCGACCTGATTGTTGTTCATCCTAGCTTACCTGTAAAAAATCTGAACGAATTTATTGCGCTTGCAAAAAGTAAGCCAGGCGCGATGTCTTTTGCTACAGCAGGAAACGGCACATCCAGCCATCTGGGTAGTGCGTACTTTGCTGCAGAGGCCGGAATCGATCTCAACCAAGTTCCCTACAAGGGTTCGGGGCCAGCCTTGCTCGACGTCTTGGGCGGACACGTTGATATGATGCTAGATGTCATCATGACCTCAATCGAGCCATTAAAAGCAGGAAAGTTACGGGCGTTGGCGGTCACATCGCTGAATCGATCGCCTTTGCTTCCCGATGTACCAACTGTGAACGAGCTTGGTATAAAGGGTTTCGAAGCAATTATCTGGTTCGGTATTTTGGCACCTGGAAATATGTCGGTTGGTTTGCAAAATAAAATTGCAACCGCCTTTGATGTTGCGATCCATTCACCAGAGATAAAAAGCTACCTTCAAAAACAAGGTATTGAACTCGGAGGAACGGGTGCTGCGAGCTTCGCAGAGCGCATCAAGGCAGATACTGAAAAGTGGGCAGGTGTCGTGAAACTCGCCGGTATTCGTCCTGAGTAAGGTGCCGATATCCTCCTCACCTCCGCTGCCCGGTCCGACCCTAAGACAAATAACTATTCACCAACTCGCGGCTATTCAATAGCTCTTTGGCTTGGCCTTGCATGGCGCAGGCACCGTTGCGAAGCACTAACGCCCGATCGGCGTATTCAAGCGCCAGCATGGCGACTTGTTCAACTAACAAAATAGCTAAACCTTGATCGGCTAAGCCACGCAGTGTTGTCATAATCAACTGCACAATTTGTGGCGCTAAACCTAGCGAAGGCTCGTCTAGCATTAACACTTTAGGTTGCATCATTAAGCCGCGCGCAATAGCAAGCATTTGTTGCTCGCCGCCTGATAATGAACTACCTGAAATTTTTTGACGTTTTTCAAGAACCGGAAACCGCTGCCATTGCTCTTGAAGCCGCTGGGCGATCACGCTTTGGCTTAAGCCGATGTTGGTGGCGCCAATCGTGAGGTTATCGCGTACTGACAGGCCTGGAATGATCTGACGGCCTTGAGGTACATGAATTAAACCTGCGCGTGCGAGTTGATGGGCTTGAATCTTTTCAGTGCTTTGGCCATTAAACGATATCGCGCCTGATTCAAGAGGCAAGAGGCCCGACAATGCACGTAGCAACGAAGTTTTGCCAGCACCATTCGCGCCGATCACTGCAAGCATCTCGCCTTGTCCTAAATCAAGACTGATATCTCTTAATACTTGATTGGCGCCAATGTTTGCGCAGAGGTCTTTGGCGTGAATCATTTTTTCGCCCCAGTGCCAAGATAGGCCTCAATCACTTCTGGATTATTCTGAATCTCTGCAGGCGTACCGCAAGCAATCAATTTGCCAAAGTTCAATACGCTAATGGAGTCGCACACCGACATCACGAACTCCATGTTGTGTTCAACCAGCAAGATGGTGATGCCGTGTTCGCGCAGTTTACGGATGACTTGAGCAATCGCTTTGGCCTCTTGGGTATTCATCCCTGCAATCGGTTCATCGAGTAGCAGCATTTTTGGTCGCTGTGCAATCGCACGTGCTAGCTCAATGAGTTTGCGGTGGCCATAGGGTAGTTGTGTGGGTAGGCGGTCTGCAAACTGTGCAAGCCCAAAAAAATCTAAGATGGCAAAGGCCTCTTTGCGCTCGTCACCTTCGAGTTCACCGCCTGATAGCCACGTGGCAAAATCTTTGCCGTACGAATGTTTGTGCGCGATCCCTAACAGCACATTGTCAAGAACCGAGACGCCTTCGATGAGTTGAAGGTTTTGAAAAGTGCGGGCTAAACCCAAGTTGGCGCGCTTGGCAATATCAAGCGAAGACAGATCAAGGTCGCCCAAGTGAATCGAGCCTTCATCTGCACGATAAATGCCTGCAATCATGTTGATGATGGTTGATTTGCCGGCGCCATTCGGACCGATCAGTCCGTGGATTGTATTGGGCTTGACCTCAACAGAGACTTGATCTACCGCCTTCAAGCCGCTGTAGCTTTTGCTGATGCCTTGCACGCTCAAAGAGGTGTTGCTGCTTTGCTGTACGGGTAGGGCGCTTGAGTCAGAGTTGACTCGTCCAAGAGCTGACACGGCTCGGTTGGCAGTTGCCTCGGTGCCCGAGTGGCCGACTGTCGTTGCGGCACCGTTGACGTCCCCAGTTGACCCGATACCGCCTTGCATCGACTGTTGGTCGTCTTCAATTGTGCGACCAGAAGATGCATTGCCTTTAAACCGCTGCGCCAGGCTACCAATCACACCCGCAGCACCCTTCGGAAACGCCAGCAGCACAATCAATAAGATCGCACCATAGATCAGCAATCCATACTTATCAATGCCCGCGATCACTTCGACAATCGCCAGCAAGATCAGGGTGCCCAGCAGTGGCCCGGTCTTGGTGCCCAAACCACCAACAACGGTGGCGATCAAGAAGGCAATACTCAAACGAACTGAAAAGGCGTCACTGCCTACATACCCAGACTGGTGTGCAAAAAACGCACCACCTAAGCCGGCCAACGCTGCAGCAAAGGCAAAGATGGCGGCTTTCCAGAGGCTAACTTCGACGCCCACTGATGCGGCAAAGACTTCTGATTCGCGTATTGCACGTAGATTGCGCCCTAAGCGACTTTGATTGATAAAGTCAGCCAGCAGTTGCACGATAATCAGGCTGGCACCCGACACGTAAAAGAACACCGTGGCAGACATTTTAGGAAAGCCCAGATCAAGGCTTGGCACCCCTGAAAGGCCCATCGCGCCACCGGTCAGGCTGATCCAGCGTTGCCCAACGATATCCAAAATATAGCCAACGGCAAGCGTGGTCATGGCTAAATACAAACCACGGGTACGCAACGCAAACACGCCAACCAAGCCGCCACCCACTGCAGCAATCAACACCCCGAAGGTGATCGACAGCGGCACGGGCCAACCCAACTTAAGCGAAGTGAGTGCAGAACCATAGGCCCCGAGTGCATAGAAGCCCGCCTGACCAATTGACATCTGGCCAGACAATCCAAGCAACAGATTCAAACCCGTGACAGCAATCGCGGTATAGAAAAACGTTTGTGCCAAAAACAGATAAAAGCCATTGATGGGCAGCCAGGGCAATAACAAAAAGATCGCGATCGCAAGCGCATACGGCAAGCGGTTTGAAGGCCGAGCTTGCATCGTGAGCGCCTGCAGAGTGTTATCTGACATCTGCGCTCCTTTCTGAAAACAGACCAGAAGGTTTGATCGCAATAATGATCAAGGCTGCAAGTAGGGGGTATAAGTCACCAAAGCCTGAATCGACATAGTTTGAAATCGATTCGAATACGCCGAATAAAATTCCGCCAATCAAAATCCCAACCGGATTGGCAAAGCCTCCAATCGCGGCCACGATTAACGCTTTGATTGTCAGTACCAAACCCATCTGGGGGTTGATGGTCACGATCGGACCGATCAGCACACCGGCCACCGCCGCTAAGATCGAGGCAATCACAAATACACCAACCTTAACGCGGTTGGTATGAATGCCCAATAGCATCGCGGCCTCTGGATTGAAAGCAACGGCCTGAATCGCCTTGCCCCAGCGTGAATGAAACATAAAGCCGTAAAACAGACCGACGATTAAGACGGCAGCCACGATCACTAAAATTTCTTCTAAGAATAAACCTGCACCGAAGACCTGCACCACCTCATCACGTTGCGAGCTAAACAGCGGGGCTGAATATTGAGACGTCTTACCAAAGCCAAGCTCAATCACGTTTTGTAAGATCAAGGCAACGCCTGCGGTCGTGAGCATCCACGAATAGGCACCGATCAAGGTATCTTTTTTGCGATCAAGGGGCTTGATCGCAACCCGATCCAATAGCCAGCCCATCACGGCAAGAATCACCAGCACAGCCACGATGGCTAAGCCCAAGGGCAGACCGAGCTTGCGAAACAGCAAGAGCAAAAATGCTCCGACCATTAAAAAATCGCCTTGCCCGAAGTTCACGCGATGGGTCGTGAGGTGGGTGATGTAGAGGCCAAGCGCGACGAGGACGTAAATCGCCCCCATCGCCAGGCCGCCCGACAGCACCTGGACCAGGTTGCCGAGCTCCATCTTAGTATTGCAAGCGTGTCACTGTACCGTTCTTCCAGACGCCTAAGAAGACATTTGCATAATCAAGACATTCGTGATCGGTTGCGCTAAAGGGCTTGGCAGGGGTTGCTGAGACGGCTTGAATGCCAGAGATGTTTTCGATGGCTTTACGAATGGCTTCAGGGTCCGCTTTGCCGACCTGATCAACGGCTTTGAAGACGATTTGCCCAGCGTCATACCCCAACGAGGTCAAGACAGGCCAGCGATATTCTTTACCGTATTCTTTCTGCATGCGCTCGTCAAAGCTTTTCGCGCGCGGTGCATTGACGTCAAGCGCTTGACCCATGACAGTGCCTTCGATGGCTTCCTTACCCACGATTTCGAGTACCTTCAAAGACGATAAGCCCCAGTTGCCCGCAACAACAGGCTTGTAGTTGATACGAGGCAGTGGACGAAACGGTAACTCGAACGATTCGTGAAAATTCAACACCAACTCAGCGTTGGCATCACGCAGCTTGATCATCTGGGGGGTCAGGTCGTTGACGCCAGGGGCTGCGGCCTCGATGGCCACTAACTCGACACCACGTTTTTTAAGACCCTCTTGGATCTCTTTGGCTGCAAAGTTGCCGTAGCCAGTTGTTGAATGAACTAAGCCGATCCGTTTGAAGGTTTTTGCGCCCCAGTCCAGCATCCGATCAATCTGAAACTGCTCAACCATCGAGCACCTAAAAATATAGCTAGGCTTTTCGTTAATGAATTGAGTGGTGATATTGGTGGCAATGCCAGGGCCCGCCATCAGGGGGATGCGGGCCTTTTGTAAGATCGGTGCGATAGCGAGCACGTTGCCGCTGCTGACTGTACCGATGACGACAGGCACTTTGTCATTTTGGATCAGACGTTGCGTGAGCGACACTGCGCGCTGCGGATTGGCTTCGTCGTCATAGATAACCAATTCAATTTGGGTTTTGCCACCGGCTGCTTGATAATCTTTGAGGGCAAGCTTAATCCCTTGAAGGTACGACTCGCCAAAGTCAACGATTGCAGGCGGGCCGCTCAGACCCTGGATGATACCCACTTTAACTTGTGCAAGTGAGGTGGCTGCACAGGTAATAAAGGCTGAGGCGAGTGCTGCTTGCCAGATACTGCGCTTGAAGGCTATCTTCATTTTTTTGTCTCCGGATTGAAATCTTGTTTTTCATCAGGTCAGCTGCGCTTTGCTTCTATCAAGCGAGATGCTTGTGCAAAACTTTATTTTCATCAGGCTTGCTGTGTTTTTCGATTATCCGGCCTGATGCCTGCTCAAAACTCTACTCTAGTTTTTGACAAAAAAATACCCCTAATTACCCTTAAAGTTCGCTTCGCGACGCTCTTTGAACGAGGTTACTCCCTCTTCTAGGTCTGCGGTAAAGGCCACATCCCTAAATGAACGTGACTCCCATTTCAGGGCCTCGTCCATGTTCATACCGATTGAGCGACGCACCACCTCTTTGGCAAAGCGGTGCGACAGTGGCGCACGCGTCGCAAGCATGGCAGCGTAATCCAAGGTCTTTTGTAGCAAATCAGCCTGTGGGTAAATGCGATTGACCAAGCCGATGCGATACGCATGCTCGGCATCGACCCGCTCGCCCGATAAGATGATCTCCATGGCATGCCCCATGCCAACAATTTGCGGCAAACGAATCAAGCCGCCATCGCAGGCATGAAACCCCCATTTGGCGTCTTGTAGGGCAAACTCAGCATTGGGTGAGCAAAAGCGCAAATCGCAGGCTAGCGACAATTCAAAGCCGCCTGAAATCGCAAAACCGTTCACCGCTGCGACGATGGGTTTGTCGATATCGAGATTGCGCGTAATGCCGCCAAAGCCTGGGCCGTTGGTGTATTTTTTACGAAACTCTTGCGCAGGTGCGCGAGCAAAATCGATGGTGTAGTTCTTGAGGTCAGCGCCTGCGCAAAAGGCTTTGTCGCCTGCGCCCGTGATCACTGCTGCGCGCGCCGAATCATCATTGTCAAACTCATGCCACACGGCAACAAGCTCATCATTTGCCGCAAAATTTAACGAATTCATTTTGTCAGCACGATTGATCGTGATCAGCCGTACTGCGCCATACTTTTCATAAGAGATATCAGACATTCTTTTGTACTCTGAAGGTGGGTGTGAGGGGGCCGGTTAGCTCGGTCACGGTGGTGGGTACGGCGATCACACGGTCTCCTAACTGATCACCATCTACGGGTAAAAAGCGGCCTGTCACACGAAAGCCGTTATCCAGATCAAAGACTCCAACGTAATACATACCGTCGGCCTTGAAACGTAAAGGCGGCTTGCGTACGGCGGTCCAGCTCACCAACTTACCGATGCCGGCAATTTGCACCGGATTCATCTCGCTGGCCAAACATTTGGCGCAAGTGTTAATGCAGGCTGCATCTAACGTGCCGCATTGAGCGCATTGGTGAAACGTCAGCATCTCTGGTGTTAAAAGCATTGAGTTCGACATGATTAATCACGCCCCAAAATATTCACGGTGCAGGCAACGCCAGTACCGCCTAGGTTGTGCGTCATGCCGATGCGCGCATTGGCGACTTGATTGGTGTGCTCGCCACGCAACTGTTTGACAACTTCGTAGATTTGACCAATGCCCGTGGCACCCACCGGGTGCCCCTTAGCCAGCAAACCACCACTTGGGTTGATGGCCACATCACCTTGCATACCGGTACGGCCTTCGGCAGCCCATTTGCCGCCCAGGCCGCGTGGCACCAGGCCTAAATCTTCGCTGTCAATAATCTCGGCGATTGAAAAACAGTCATGTAACTCACAGACATCGATATCTTTGGCTGTCAGACCAGACTGTTCGTACGCTTTTTTTGCCGCGGTGACAGTGGCTTCAAACGAACACAAGTCTGGATGATTGGCGATACGGGGTGAGCCACTGGTTTGTGCTGAAGCCAGTACGCGAATTTTGTTTTGTCGTGCTTGGGTCGACAACAGAGGCTCAGCGCACAGTACGATCGCTGCGGCGCCGTCGCTTGCTGGGCAGCAATCAAACATTTGCAAAGGGTCAGCAATCATGGCCGAGGCACAGATTTGCTCAAGGGTGAGCGACGCTCCCATTTGTGCCAACGGATTCTTCAAGCCGTTAGCTTTGTTTTTGATGACGACCGCAGCGATGTCTTCGCGCGTGGTGCCATATTGGTTGGCATGAATACGCCAGGCCATCCCAAACAGACCTGGAAATGTCAGGCCACTCGGCCCATCGTTCTCGTTGTCCATCGCACAGTTCAAGGCCGAGGTCACTTCGGCCGTTGAGGCGTGAGTCATTTTTTCAACACCGACAACCATGACGGCATCACACATGCCGCTGGCAATCGCAATCCAGGCATGCCTGAATGCGATGCCGCCTGAGGCGCACGCGCCTTCGACCTTGGTGCAAGGGATATTGCCTAAGCCTAAGCGCTCGCCCACGATACCGGCCAAGACCTCTTTGCCGTTGAGTGGGCCGCTGATGAAGTTGCCTAAATACAAGGCACCGATGCGCTCGCGATCAATGCCTGATTCAACGATGGCACGTGCCGCCGCCTCAACTGCAAGCGATTCAATTGGCGTGGCAATATGTTTGCCAAAGGTGGTTGAGCCGATACCCGCTACATAGACGTCACGCATGATTATTTTCCTTTGGCGAGTTGCTTGCGCAGCTCTGTTTTAAGAATTTTTCCGTAATTATTTTTGGGCAAATCGTCGCTGAAAAAATATTCGCGAGGCCGCTTAAAGCGCGCCAGGTTGTCGAGACACAAGGAATCCATTTCGTCGGTTGTGATGGCCATGCCGGGCTTGATCACGACAAAGGCAACGGGCTCTTCGCCTAAGTCGGGTTCTTCGCGACCCACTACCGAGACCTCTGCTAACGCGGGGTGACGTAACAACACTTCTTCGATTTCACGCGGATAAATATTTGAACCACCACGGATAATCATGTCTTTTGAGCGATCGCGCAGTGTCAGGTAGCCCTTGGCATCCATGGTGCCGATGTCGCCAGTCCAGAGCCAGCCGTCTTTGATGGCTGAAGCAGTGGCTTTGGGGTTGTTCCAGTAGCCCAGCATGCGGGTATCGCTGCGCGACACGACTTCACCGAGCTCGCCCGGCGGCAACTCTTTGCCGTCTTCGCTGACGACGCGAACTTCAACACCGGTACGCGCCGTGCCGCATGAGGCCAAGCGTGCCATGTGCGCCTCATCGCGTGGCCCTTCATGATCCATCTTTGAGAGAGCGGTCATGGTCATGGGGCTTTCGCCTTGTCCATAAATCTGTACCAGGCGCGGGCCCAATAAATCGAGTGTCTGCAGCAGGTCGCTGACATACATTGGGCCGCCACCGTAAAACACGGTCAGCAAATTACCCACGGGGTTCTTGATCCCCTCAGCTGAGCGAATCATACGCGACAGCATGGTGGGTGCTGCAAACAAGGTGACATCTGGATATTGTTGTAAAGCGTCAAAGACCAGATCGGTGCTGAAGCTTGCTTCAATCACTTGGTGGCCACCACCAAATAAATGTGGCAGGGCATAGAGCCCAGCGCCGTGCGAGAGTGGCGCGACATGTAACATGGTTTGGCCGGGTCGCACGCAGTCAACATCCGCGCCGTATTGCAAACTCATGGTGATGAGGTTGCGGTGCGAAAGCATCGCGCCTTTTGGGACACCGGTGGTGCCACTCGTGTAAAAAATCCAGGCAAGATCGTCAGGCAGCATTGACGCGCAAGGGACGGGTGCCGAGCGCACATAGCCTTCGTAGGCATCATCGTCAACCACAACGATTTTTCGCTGACCAGGCAAATCGGCAAGTGCTTCGGCCAGGCCTGCGTATAAAGAGGCACTTGTGAAAATCACTGCTGCACCAGAATCTAACGCAATCGGCTTGACTTCGCGCGGATGCAGTTTTGCGTTGACCGGCACGGCACAGAGCCCTGCAGTCCAGGTGGCAAACAGCACCTCGATAAACGCATTGCGGTTTTCCATGCACAAGATCACGCGCGAGCCAGGCGCAAGATGCAAAGTGTTGAGCAAGCCACCAGCCAAACCATGCACTCGCTGTGCGAGCTGGCCATAGGTGAGTGTTTGTTTGTCGCAGGTCAAGGCGCGAAGTTCGGGATGGCTGAGTGCGCGCGTCAGAAAGGATTTTGCAATGTTCATCAGACTTTTTAATTTTTTTAAAGTTCAGCTTAGAGGGGTGTCACCTCAGATGATCATATCGCAAAAAAAAGAGCTTGCACGTTTGCTGAATTGTGCAACGGCTGGGGCAAAGTAGCTGGCAGCACGTAAGTTAAAGGGTTTGACAGGCAAGCTCCATTCGACATGCCGCTGATATTCAGGGAGTTTTGGTTATTGCGTCGGCATGCGAGCCCAGCGGCTAAACAAACCACCCACGGCCCGATAACTTGCGTCTTGAGCTTTGTGCCTGAACACGATGAGAATGCGCTCGTGCGTGGGATCAATGATGACAGACTGCCCATACGCACCTTGCCACGCATAGGCGGGTACGCCCCATTTGTTGCTGACCCAGGTTTGATAGCCATAATCCCAAAAACGTTGTTTAGCCGTATCTGAAGTTTGGCGGGTGGTAGCTTGTTGCATAAACTCGGTCATACACGGCCCATCTGCGCCTTTAAGTAACGCAATCGAGCGCATTGCCAAGCGTGCCCAGTCGCGCAAGACAGCGCCAAAGCCGGCAGACGCATATAACTGCCCTTGCTTGTCGGTGAGCCAGGTTGCCGATTGTTCTGGCCGGCTGGCTTGCCACACTGTTTGCTCAAACAGCTGTGCAAAATTGCCAGAGCCGTTGACTGCCAGCATCAAGGCGTTGGTGTCGCTGTTGTTATAAGAAAAAATATTGGCGTTGGCTTTTTCATTGCCATATTTTTTTAAGAGGTCGTCAATCGAAATGCGACCTTTTGTGATGTCATTCCATTCGCCAAACAGCGATCCTCCGTCCTCGTCTGAGGCGCGTGCGCCGCTACTCATGGTCAGCAGTTGTCGTAACGTAGCTTGACCAAAGACAGTTTGTTCGATGGTTTTTGCATAGGCACCTGCACGGTCATCAAGCGATCGGATCTGACCGGTGCAAAGCGCTTGCCCCACAGTCATGGCAGTTAAGCTTTTTGCCATTGAGTATGAAAAAAACTTGGTCTTGTGGTCTGTTCCTTTTTTGAATTGCTCAAACAGAATCTGTCCGCGCTCGAGCAGCATGATCCCCAAGGCAAACGAATCATCAGCAAACGCCTTTTTGGCTAGGTCAACGATGATTTGTTGATTAGTTGTCGGCGTGCCTGCCTCACCCACGGCAAGGGGTTGCGCCACCTCAGCAAACTGATGACGGTCAAACGGAAACGAACTCAGTGCACCCGTGATGTAGTCTTGTCGGATGGCGGGTTCTTCAGCTTGAGAGGTTGTCAGTGCAACAGACAGCAGCAGTAAGCCAAGATATGTTTTCAGTTTCATTGAGATCTCGAAGGTTCTTTGGCTCAGGCCGCCTGATGTCAGTTGTGGTAAGCCTCGCGATAAACCGACTCGTGTGAATAGGAGGGGTCGCTGTCGTCTAGCATGTAGTGACTATTTGTGTTTTAGATCAACCGTAATCATTGAAAAATGATGCGCAAAGATAAAAACCCCAAAAAATTGAATGAGGATTCAACGTTTTGGGGTTCTTTTATGCAGTGACGCTTTGTACTCTGCGTTCAGCGTTGCGGCATCTCGATCTTGACTTCGAGAACTTCAAGGCTGTCTTGTCGTTCAAGGTTGACCTTGATGTCTTCGGGATTGATTTTGACGTACTTCGAAATGACAGCGATGAGTTCGCGTTGTAACGCAGGCAGGTAGTCGGGCGTTGCACTATGTCCCCCACGCTCGTGAGCCAAAATAATCTGCAGGCGCTCTTTGGCAACACTGGCGGTCTTTTTCTTCTCGCCAAGCAAAAAAGACAGAAATGACATCATTTGCCTCCAAACAGACGCTTAATGAATCCTGGTTTTTCGTAGTCGACAAAGCGCAAGGGCTTGTCTTCGCCCAGATAGCGTGCAACCACATCGCGATAGGCTTCAGAG
>JBAWWV010000113.1:0-11618 GCA_037146575.1 Alcaligenaceae bacterium
ATGCAGGCCTGCGCGCGCTTAGGCGTCACTCACTCGGTGGTGTTTGGTGGCTTCTCGGCAAAAAGTCTGCACGAGCGTATCACCGACGTCGGCGCAACCTTAGTATTGACCGCCGACGAACAAATGCGTGGCGGCAAGGCGATTGCGCTGAAACCCGCAGTTGACGAGGCTTTGTCAATGGGTGGTTGTGAGGCAGTGCGCCATTGCATCGTCTACAAACGTACAGGCGGAAAAATCGCCTGGGATGACAAACGCGACCTGTGGCTGCACGATGTTGCTGACAAACAGGCAAAAACGTGTGAAACGGTTGCGGTCGGTGCTGAGCACCCCCTGTTTATTTTGTACACCTCAGGTTCAACCGGTAAGCCCAAAGGAGTGCAACACTCGTCGGCTGGTTACTTGTTGTGGGCCAAGCTCACCATGCAATGGGTCTTTGATGCGAAAGCCAACGATGTTTTTTGGTGTACGGCTGATGTGGGCTGGGTCACTGGCCACACCTACGTTGCGTATGGGCCCTTGGCCGCTGGTTTGACGCAAATTGTATTTGAAGGCGTTCCTACTTATCCTAATGCGGGGCGTTTCTGGAAAACCATTCAAGAGCAAAAGGTATCGATTTTTTACACCGCGCCCACTGCAATCCGTTCGTTGATTAAAACGTCAGATGCTGATGCGGCTGTGCATCCTCAGAGTTTTGATTTGTCGAGCTTGCGGTTATTAGGGTCTGTTGGCGAACCCATCAACCCAGAAGCCTGGATGTGGTATCACACCAATGTTGGGGGCGGGCGTTGCCCCATCGTGGATACCTGGTGGCAAACTGAAACCGGCGGGCACATGATTACGCCGATGCCTGGTGCAACGCCGTTAAAACCAGGCTCATGTACCACCCGCTTACCCGGTATCACGGCCGCGATTGTGGATGAAGTGGGCGGCGATGTTGCGGCAGGGCAGGGTGGCTTCTTGGTCATCAAGCGCCCATGGCCGTCGATGATTCGCGGTATTTGGGGCGACCCAGAGCGCTATGTGAAAAGCTATTTTCCACCAGAGCTGGGTGGTTATTACTTGGCGGGTGATGGCGCGCAATGCGATAAAGATGGCTGCTTCTGGATTATGGGTCGCATTGACGATGTGCTGAACGTTTCTGGCCATCGCTTGGGCACGATGGAAGTTGAATCGGCTTTAGTGGCGCACGAAATGGTGGCCGAGGCGGCCGTGGTCGGGCGCCCCGACGCCACCACCGGCGAGGCAATCGTCGCCTTTGTGGTGTTGAAACGCGCACGCCCTGAAGGTGAAGAGGCGATCGCGTTGGGCAAGCAACTGCGCGATTGGGTCGCCAAAGAAATCGGTCCGATTGCTAAACCTAAAGAGATTCGTTTTGGCGATAACTTACCCAAAACACGTTCGGGCAAAATCATGCGTCGTTTGTTGCGCGTGGTGGCAGCAGGCGAGGCCATTACGCAAGATATCTCAACGCTTGAAAACCCAGCGATCTTGGATCAGTTGTCTAAACCGGTTTAACCGAGTGCGCGAAAATCCTCTTCGGTCACGGGGGGATTGTCGCGCGGACACCCAAGCTCAAGACTGTTCTGGTTAGTTGTGCATGTTTTCAAAACTGGTGAGTTGTGCATTTTTTCAAAAAAAGTTGCGCGATTTGCCAGATTGTCGTACACCTTAATTTGAGCGGCGTTAAGTCACCGTACTTGTTTGAATAAAAAGGAGATTCCTCATGCAGTTTGCTAAAACATCGGTTGTAAAGTTGCTAGGTCTGTTTGCCGCAGCGGCCTTGTTTTCAGTCACCAACGCCTGGGCGCAGGTTGATACCTTGGCCAGTATTAAACAAAAGGGCAAGATTGTGGTGGGCGTAAAGGCCGATTACAAACCTTTCGGTTATGTGGATCCGTCCGGAAAAATCGTCGGCTTTGAAATTGACATGGCCAATGAGATTGCCAAAAAATTAGGCGTGCAAATCGAACTGATCCCTGTGGTCGCCGCCAACCGCATGGAGTTCGTTAAACAAGGTCGTACCGACCTGATGATTGCGACGATGTCGTATAAGCCTGATCGCGCCGAGGTGCTCGCGATTCCTGAACCTTTTTACTACGCTAGCGCCGCTGCGGTACTGGCGAAAAAGAACTCAGGCTTAAAAGAGTGGACAGAACTCAAAGGCAAAACAGTGTGCGGTATTCAGGGCGCGTACTACAACCGCCGCACGGGCGATGAGTTTGGTGCAAAACTACTGACTTTCAAGGGCTCAACAGAGGCGCTGGCTGCACTAGAGGCGGGTAACTGCGTGGGTATTGTCTTTGATTCGACCTTTTTTGCTGGCGTGACCAGTGAGCCTAAATGGGCTGACTATGCGATTATGCTGCCCTTGATCGATCTAGAGCCTTGGGGGATGGGGCTGCGTAAAGAAGATACCAAGTTTGCAGCCTTTATTAGCGACACGTTAAAAGAGTGGCACAAAACAGGTTTCATCATCGGCCTTGAAAAGAAGTGGGGCATTACGCCTTCGCCTTATCTGGTTGAGCAAAACGCAAAGTTCAAATAATTTGTGGATGCCATAGGCCAAGCAAGCGATGGATAGTGTTTCGGCCTGGTTTAAATGGCTACATCAGACGAGCGGAATCAAGCTAACGATTTTTTACGATAGCTATGACCGCTCGCGTTTTTTAGAAGGCCTCAGTACCACGCTTGAGTTATCGGCGATCGTAATCGTGCTCAGCCTGTTCTTTGGCGCGATCGTCGCTTGGCTGTATGGCACAAAGTATCAATGGCTGCGCCGTTGTGTCGGTGCTTACGTTCAGCTGTTTCGTAATACGCCACCGCTCGTTCAAATTTATTTCTTTTATTTTGCGATTGGCCCTTTATTGCCAAAGCTTGGTGGTGCACCCTTATTGGGTTCGCTTGGCTGGGCGATCGTCGCGCTGACGCTGCTTGAAACCGCTTTTACTGCAGAGATTTTTAGAGCTGGCATTGAAGCAGTACCTAAAGCGACAATCGAAGCGGCTCAGTCTTTGGGGTATTCGCGCGCGCAAATTTTTAGATGGGTGGTGTTTCCGCTTGCTTTACGCGTGACGATGCCCGCGTTGAATAACAATCTGGTGAATTTGGTAAAAACGACCACCTTAGGCTATGCGATCGCCGTGCCCGAACTGCTTTATATGTCTGGGCAAATTTGGTCTGAACAAGTTAACGTGACTGAAATGATGATTGTGCTTTTGGTGACCTACATCGCTATTGTTGGTCTGGTCAATCAGCTCATGCAGTGGTTTGAAAAAAGGTTATACGTGCCGGGGTTTGGTCAATGAAACAGCCGCTTCAACCCGTGTCTAAGCACGCGCCGTATGCAACACGTCAGGCTCTTGCCCCAAGCACGCATGCCCAGACACTCTCGGTGATGCTGCCCTTTCGTTTGCAGACTCAAGCTGGTACGTTTGATCGCTCGAGCGGTGGTAGTTTATTTGTTTGGCAAACTGGGTTGCTACTGCTCGTGGCGTTCATCTGCTCTGTCGCGACCGCACAGGCCCAGGCAATAGCTGCCCAAGCTTCGGTGTTAAGTTTGTTATTGAAATGGACCCCTCTCTTAGCGCAAGGTTTCTTGTTCAATCTCGCGATTAGCTTTATGGCAATGCTGCTCGGTACCGCTGCGGGCGTCGCCTTGGGGCTTGCCCGTGTTTCACTGCTTGCGCCAGTGCGTGGCACCTCGTGGTTAGTGGTGCAATTTTTTCGTAATGCACCCTGGCTCGTGTTACTGTTTTTTGTGATGTTTTTGATGCCCTTCGAATTCAAAATTGGTCAGCACACCATCCCGTTTCCGGATTGGATCAAGTCGACCATTGGCTTAGCGTTGCCGATCATGGCCAATATTGCAGAGATTGTGCGCGGTGCTGTGCAGTCGATTCCGTCGGCGCAATGGGAAGCCGCACGTTCACTTGCATTTAACCGTCGGCAAATTCTGTGGCAAATCATTTTGCCCCAGTGTGTTAAGCGGATGTTGCCGTCATGGATGAATTGGTACGCCATTCTGACGATGGCCACCACGCTTGCCTCGATTGTCGGAGTCTCAGAGGTGATGACAACAGTTGGCCACATTACCTCTGCTGAGTCGCGCACAGACTTTTTGATACCGATTTACAGCTATGTGCTGTTGTGGTTCTTTTTATATTGCTACCCCATTGCTTGTTACACACGCCGCCTTGAGTCGCGTTTTGCCGAGCGCTAACGAATGTCTATCTCCTCAAACCAGTGTGAACGATTGTCCGGTAAACCTTGTCCATCAAAAGAGGCAAGCACACGCAAAGTTCAGCCGTCCGGTTTGACGGGTCAAGTCCAACAGCAAATGAAACCGAAGCAGATATCACAATGACTCAGCTATTGACGTTGAAACTACAAGATTTTTTGACCGCCCACGCAATCAAGCTCGAGCGTCATGAGCACGCGGCCGTGATGACAGTGGCTGAATCCGAATTGCTTGTGCCGGCATTGCCCGGAGCCAAAACTAAGAATCTGTTTTTGCGCGATAAAAAAGGCCTTAAACATTTTCTTGTGACGATACCAGCGGCCTTAAGCGTCAACCTGAATCAATTGGGCGACCTGCTGGGTGCTGGCCGTTTAGGTTTTGCCTCGGCAGAGCGGTTGTTAACGCATCTGGGCGTCACCCCCGGTTCAGTGAGTATGTTGGGCTTAGTCAACGACACGGCGCACAACGTACAGTTTGTCATTGACCAGTCTTTGTGGGATGCCCCCGCGGTACAAGCGCATCCTTTGCTTAACACCGCAACGATGGTGGTGCCACACGTCGACTTAGTGAGATTTTTAGCGGCCACCGGGCACGAGCCTCAAATCATCTCTGTGCCCGCCAATACGCTCGAGGATGTCGCACCATGATTTCATCTCCTTCCGATAAGCCCATCGTCCGAATTCATGATGTACATCGAGCGTTTGGTGCAGTGAAAGTCTTACGCGGAATCTCCCTCTCTGTTGCCTTGGGGCAAGCGGTCTGTGTCATCGGGCCCTCGGGTTCAGGCAAGTCGACGTTGTTACGCTGTATTAATGGGTTGATTCCAGTGGATCGCGGTGAGGTGTTTGTGGGCGAGCACGCTGTGCATACCCTTAAATCCGATCACGACATGATCGCCTTGCGTAAAGATGTATCGATTGTGTTTCAACAGTACAACTTGTTTCCACATAAAACGGCGTTACAAAACGTCATGATGGCGCCGCTACAAGTCTTAGGGCAAAACAAAGATGAAGTGCATGAACGCGCGTTGGGTTTATTAAAAAAAGTTCGGCTCGAAGACAAAATTAACAATTACCCTGGCGAGCTGTCGGGCGGGCAGCAGCAGCGCGTAGCCATCGCGCGGGCCTTGGCCATGCAGCCCTCAGTGATGTTGTTTGATGAGGTCACCGCGGCCCTTGATCCCGAAACACGTAAAGAGGTGTTGCTGACGATTCGCCAGTTGGTCGAAGAAGGTATGACTTCAATCTTAGTGACACACGAAATGGCATTCGCACGTGAAATTGCTGATCGCGTGTACTTTACCGATCAAGGTGTGATTGTCGAAGAAGGCACGCCTCAGCAAATCTTTGATGAACCACAAGTGCAAAGAACCAAGGCGTTTCTTGAACAGGTTCTTTAGTGCTCGACCCTTAAGCCAAACTCGGCGCCCGCCTCAAGTAAGGCCTCGAGCACGTGCTCGGCATACCCTCTAAACACTAGCAGCTCAAAGGTCAGTTGGTCTGGGCCCCGTGCAAGCGTCATACCAATATGCCCAAAGCGCGTGTTCGTTGCCGAACCGACTGCAAAGTGCTCTAACGCTAAATCCAGACCGCAAAATTTATTGAGTGTGCGTTGCGCTGCCTCACCTGATACGACGATGGCGGTACGCGCATGACTCAAGTCAACCACACTCGCCACACCACTGAGTGCAGCGCGCAAGGCTTGTGCTTGTATCGTTGCGTAAGGGTCGCCTACGATTTGCCAAATGCCGGGCCCAAGCAAGCGCACGCTTAAGATCGCGTTGCTGGTCATCTGATTGGGTGAGGGCAGAGCGATGTTTAAGGTTAAGGCTAATGCAGTCGCAGCCTCTTGTTGCGTTGAGCCAAAGGCCGAGACTTGCAAAATGGTTAACGGTCGCCGTTCAGAGAGGGTGACAGCCGGCTGAGCCACTTGATGCGTTTTAGACGCCAGCGCGAGCAGCGCTGCAATTGCGGAGCGGCGTTCGATCATGCTTGCCCCCCTTTTAAACGCTGATTCTCTGGATCAACAAAAACAGGGGATACCACGCGCACACGTACGAATTCATTGGAGAGCGGCGAGGCAGCGATGACCTCTTGGCCCAGGCGACCAGCGCCATTGTCTAAAAAGGCTAGGGCAATAGAGTGTCCTAAAAATTCGCTTGGGGTTGACGAACTGACAAACCCTTGCTTAGCTACGACGCCCGCTGCACGCGCTTCGCGTTCGGTGGCAACCAGTTGACTGCCTGCGCGAATTTTTGCAGTGACGTCTATTGGAATCAAACCAACCAAACTGGCGCGACGCGTGTCGACAAGCCCAGAGCGTTTGGCAAGTGCTGCGCCGATGAAGCCGCCATTTTTTCTGACGAGTTTGCCTAAACCTAGGTCTGCGGGTGTGGTGCGCCCATCAAGCTCGTTACCTGCGACGTGGCCTTTTTCGATCCGTAATACCCCCATGGCTTCAGTGCCATACACGGCGATGCCAAAGGCCTGGCCGCACTCAAGGATACGCAACCACAGATCTTCGCCGTAATCCGCACCAATCGCGAGTTCGTAGGCGCACTCACCCGAATAGCTCATGCGGTAAACGATGAGTTCGAACCCGTCAATTTGAGTGCGAAGCACAGCAAGGTGGGGCAAGGCAGACTCTGAGACATCGCAATGGGGTAACAGCGCTGCTAGCACTTCACGAGAGCGTGGTCCGGCCAGGGCGAATTGCGCAAATTGTTCGGTGACCGATACCGCTTGGCAGCGCAACTCAGGCCACGCGACTTGAAGCATCAGTTCAAGATAGCTTTGTACTTTGCCCGCGTTGGCCGTGGTGGTTGAGACGAGATAGTGCTGCTCGCCGAGCCTGGTGACGGTGCCGTCATCCGTCACGATACCGTCTTCGCGCAGCATTAAGCCGTAGCGTAATTTTCCAACGGCCAGATTGGCGAAGTTATTGCAATAGATGCGTTGAATGAACTCAAGTGCATCGGGGCCTTGAATATCAATCTTGCCTAAGGTACCAACATCGACGAGGCCAACGGCTTGACGCACCGTCAGGTTTTCACGACGCCAGGCGGCTTCATAGGTTTCGTTCGGTCGCAGATAGGTTTTGGGGCGTAACCAGTGTCCGACCGTGGTCATGGGCGCGCCTTGGGCAACATGCCAACCATGCAGGGCGGTGCGGCGCACCGGCGTGTGGTGTTTGCCGATATCGGCGCCACCAAAGAGGCCGAGCGCGACAGGCGTGTAGGGCGGACGAAAGGTTGTGGTGCCAACCGACGCAATAGGTTGCTCTTTTAAGGCCGCCATCAGCGCCAGGCCATTGACGTTTGAGGTTTTGCCCTGATCGGTGCCCATGCCCAATGTGGTGTAGCGTTTGAGATGTTCAACTGAGCGAAAATTTTCGCGGTGAGCAAGTTCGATGTCTTCGACGGTGACGTCATCTTGAATGTCGACAAAGCGTTTGCCCTTTGAAGCCACTTTTGACATTTGCCAAAGTGGTTCAAGTGCGAAGTTTGTTTCGGGCTCGGCGTATGGCGCATGATAAAGCAAAGCCCCTTGTGGGCTGCTCGCATCATTGACGCAGGCTTGCTCGCCTGCCGAGGCTCCTTGTGCAAGCGCACCCGCCAAGGTGTATTCGCCATTGGCGGCACCCACCGGTATCAGGGTGGGCAACAGACTGTCTGGCACGAAGGCTGTGAGCTTGTCATCAAAGCGTAGTTTGCCACCAGCCTGTGAATACAAGTGTACGGTGGGGCTCCAGCCCCCTGAATTACCCAGCAGGTCGCACTCGATTTTTTGAGCGCCTGTGCCATCACGGCCTAAGACGCTAATGGCCCGAACAGTTTTTCCGTGTACGGCGGTGATATACGAGTAGCCAAAATACTCAATGCCAGCGCTACGAAGGCGAGTTACGAGTTGGGGATCGACCGTACGGCGCGTATCGATCAGCGTCACTGTTTGTGCACCCGCCTGCTTGGCATCGATGGCACTAAGATACGCATCATCGTTATTGGTAAAAATCGCGATCTTACGTCCGGGTAGCACAGCATATTGATTGATATACGTGCGCAGGGCCGAGGCGAGCATGACGCCAGGTTTATCGTTATCGGCAAAGACCAGGGGGCGTTCGATACTGCCGCTTGCCAAAATAACGCGTGCGCAGCGCAAATGAAGTAAACGTTGACGTGGCGTGTGCGCGGGCGACTGCGGTAGATGGTCGGTGACTCGTTGGGCAACAGTGACGAGGCCGTGATCATAGATACCGGTGACTGTACTGCGTGGCAAGAGACGTACGTTTGGGTACCCGCGCAGTGTGGTAATTGTTTGATCGACCCACTCGCTGGCGTGCATGCGATCAATGAGCTTGTTTTCCCACAGCGCAGAGCCACCGAGTTCGCTGCGCTCGTCAGCCAAGACAACGCGTTTACCGCTGCGTGCCGCGGCTAAGGTTGCAGCAAGCCCGGCGGGCCCACCGCCCACCACTAACACTTCACAGTGGGCGTATTCGTAAGCGTAGTGATCTGGATCTTTGTGCAAGGGCGCTTTGCCTAAGCCTGCGGCGCGCCGGATCTGGTGTTCGTAAAACATCCAGAATTTTTTTGGCCACATAAAGGTTTTGTAATAAAACCCTGCAGGCAATAAGGCCGAAAAGGTTTGATTGATCGCACGCCAGTCAAAGCGCAGGCTTGGCCAGCGATTTTGACTGGTAGCCTCAAGGCCCTCAAAGAGTTCGATGACCGTTGCGCGCGTATTGGGTTCGGTCTGCGCACCCGAGCGCAATTGCATCAAGGCGTTAGGCTCTTCGGGGCCGGCACTATAAATGCCGCGCGGGCGGTGATATTTAAAACTGCGCCCTACCAGCTTAACGCCATTTGCCAGCAGGGCAGACGCGAGTGTGTCACCCCGGTAGCCGTAGTAGGTGTTGCCGTCAAAACTAAAACGTAACGCTTGGCTTCGCGAAAGGCGGCCGCCCTGTTCAAGTCGGTTAGGTTGTTTTTGACTCATTTCGTGGCCCCGGTGCTGCGGGCCGCTTGTATGCTGCTGACCTCATGCGTCAGGGTATCGCGTACAAGCTCAAGTATTTGTCGGCAGCCGTGATTGTGATGCCACCACTCGCGGTGCGGGCCGCGCGGGTTATCTCGCTCGTAGACATAGGCTTGCCAAGTGGCCTGACTGGCGTCAAGCGCAGGCACGGGTGCGGCCTCGCGCACATAGGTAAACTCAGACTGATCGCGTTGACCGCAGAAGGGGCAGTTAAACAGTTGCATGGTGGTCTTGCCCTAATGCCATTGCGGGGTTGGACCCGCGCCTTTATCGTCGATCACTTTGCCGTTAGCAAAGCGCTCGAGGGTATGGCCTTGATTAAACGTATGTGGGGCGTCGTTGGCGATGGTGTGCGCAAACACCCAACCCGAACCGGGCGTTGCTTTAAAGCCGCCGTAGCACCAGCCGGCATTCAAGTACAGGTTATCAATGGGTGTTTTTGAAATGATCGGGCTGCCGTCCATCGACATATCCATTACGCCACCCCATTGCCGCAACATACGCACGCGCGACAAAATCGGAAACATTTGCAAGCCCGCGGTAATCGCCTCTTCGACGATGGGCAAATTGCCTTTTTGACCGTAGCTTGGATAAAAATCAAGATCACCGCCCATGACCAATTCGCCTTTGTCAGACTGGCTGACATAGAAGTGGCCGGCACCGTAAGTGACGACGGTATCAAGAATTGGTTTTAACGGTTCAGACACAAAGGCCTGCAGTACGTGGGTTTCGATTGGTAGTTTGAGGCCGGCCATGGCGGCGACACGGCCGCTATTGCCTGCAACGGCAATGCCTACGCGCCCAGCGCTTAAGCGCCCGGTAGAGGTTTCGACCCCCACGATACGATTGCCTTCACGCACGAAGCTTTGCACTTCACAATTTTGAATGATGTCGACGCCCAAGTTTGACGCTGCGCGTGCAAACCCCCAAGCCACGGCATCGTGACGGGCTGTGCCACCGCGTCGTTGCATTAAGCCACCGATGATCGGAAACCGTGGGACTTCTGAGCAGTCAAGGTGAGGGACAGCACGTTCAATATCTTCGCGCGTGAGCCACTCGCAGTCAATGCCGTTTAAGCGCATCCGATTGCCGCGACGAAATAACGCATCGCGCTGCCCTTCAGAATGCGCAAGATTTAACACCCCACGCGGGCTGAACATGACGTTGTAGTTCAATTCTTCGGATAACTGATGCCACAGCTTGAGCGACCATTCATAAAAATGGGCGTTTTCATCGGGCATGTAGTTTGAGCGCACGATCGTAGTGTTGCGACCTGTGTTGCCCCCGCCGATCCAGCCTTTTTCGACCACAGCCACGTTTTTGATCCCGTGGTTTTTGGCAAGATAAAACGCAGTGGCCAAGCCGTGCCCACCCCCGCCCACTATGATGACATCGTAGTGTTTTTTGGGTTCGGGATTGCGCCAAGCCATCGGCCAGCCTTTGTGGCCGTTGAACGCTTGCTTAATAAGTGAAAAGACGGAGTATTTCATCGCTCTAATGTGCCTTGTTCATGGCAGGAAGTCAATACTCGCAGTCTGCATATCTAGGCTGGGGCCTACGGTTCGGATGGCCTGCCGTTCCTTTTGAGCGGGGATTTTGTTTGTTTTTAGGGATTTTGGTCGTTTTGTGCTCAAGCCCAGTTAACATGCTGCTGCTTATCTACCGGAGCCCGACCATGCTATTTGCCTTGTTAATTGCAGTGCACACCTTGTCAGCGGTCGTTTGGGTGGGCGGAATGTTCTTGATGCACTCCTCGCTGCGGCCTGCGGCTGCGACGTTACTTGAACCGCCAGCGCGCTTGCCGCTGCTCTGTGGCGTGATGGCGCGCTTTTTTATCTGGGTCAAGATTGCCATCACTCTGTTGTTTGTGACGGGTATCTGGCTGATCTCTCTGCATGGCAGTTTTGGCAAAGCAGGCTGGCACGTTCATCTGATGGTGTTGGTCGCAGTGATCATGGCCGCGATTTTCGGCATGATTTATGGCGTTCCGTTTAAACAGCTTAAAGCTGCGGTGGCAGCCAAAGACTGGCCTAAAGGCGGTGCTGCAATGGCAAGCATCCGCAGACTGATTTTCATCAATCTGGTGCTTGGCCTGATTACTGTCGCGGTTGGGGCAGGTGGGCGCTATTTGCCGCTGTAGGATATTCGCGCGTGATTAGAGAAGCATCGAGAGCTCAAGCGATTGCTTGAGTTCTCTGTGTAGTTTGGCACGCGAGACCTGCGTGTCACAACGCTGTCGTGATGGCTAACCCAATGATTTTCTCAAACCTGATGCAGCGAAGGCAACGGGTAGCGATGTCATGTCGGTGACACATTCGGCGGTCAGACTAGCCCAGTCAATATTGTGG
>JBAWWV010000114.1:0-11588 GCA_037146575.1 Alcaligenaceae bacterium
GTGCGTGAAGGTGGGGTCGGGTTGTTTTAACTTCACCAGCACTGTGTAAGGCCCCAGGATCTCAACCTGCTCGACGTTGCTGAGGCTACCGCGAAAGGGCGAACCGAGGGTCTCGTCTTGAACACGTTCTATCGAATATTTGACATCGGCAGAAGTAAACTCACCCATGCCTTTGTGCCACTTGACACCTTTGCGTAGTTCGAAGGTCCATTGTTTGGCGTCAGGTGAGACGCTCCATTTTTCTGCGAGCCCAGCGACGACTTTATCTCCGTTCATTTCTCCGGGCGGAAACTCAATTAAGCCCTGAAAAATATTCATGACAATCGGTGTTTCACTGCTGCCAACTGCAAAATGTGGATCGAGCGTTGCAATATCGTTAAACGCTAACCCAAAGCGCAGCACTTGTTCTTTTGCGAGCGCTTGCGCTTGCACCGCAGGTGAGTATTGGCCAGCAGTCGCTAATAGGATGAGCGGCAAAATTGTAGAAATAATTTTAAGCTTAAGCACAGATATCTCCGAACGAACGTTAATGCGGTTGGTTAGCTTAGCCGAGCACAGTCGATTCTGACGGGTGCACCTCTAAGATCACCTGATCGATCGCAGTGCGTAGTCTGGCGGCGATTTCGTGGAGTTCGTTTTGCGTGGTGATAAAAGGCGGTGCCAAGAGCACATGATCGCCTTTGCGACCATCGACGGTGCCCCCCATGGGATAGCATAGCAAGCCGTTGGCTAAGGCGGTTTTTTTGATTCGTGCGTGTAGTTGTAGTTTGGGATCGAAGGGGGTTTTGCTTTCGCGGTCTAAAACAAGCTCGATGCCCCAAAAGAAACCACGGCCGCGAATATCGCCAACATGGGGATGGTCTTTGAAGTGTTGTCGAAGAATATTTTCAAACGCTGCACCATTGTGTCGAACCTGGGCTAACAAACCGTCGCGTTTCATGACGGTTTGCACAGCGAGCGCTGCAGCGCAGGCAACGGGATGGCCTAGATAAGTATGCCCGTGTTGAAAAAAACCACTGCCGGCCGACATCGCGTCGACAATTTTCTTTTGTGCCAATAACGCACCGATCGGCTGATAGCCACCACCAAGCCCTTTCGCGATTGCGACCAGATCAGGAGTGACACCTTCTTGCTCTGAGGCGTAGAGGGTGCCGGTGCGTCCCATGCCGCACATGACCTCATCCAGTATCAGCAAGACCCCATACTTGTCACAGACCTTTCGCATGGCTTTGCAATAACCGGGCACAGGAGTGAGCACTCCAGCGGTCGCGCCACCAACTGTTTCGGCCACAAAGGCAATGACGCGGTCTGCGCCTTGGGCCAAAATGGCTGCCTCTAACTCGTGCGCCAGGCGAGCCACATACTGCTCATCGGTTTCGCCTTCGGGCTGCTCGCGATAGGGGTAACAGGGCGAGATATGTGTTGCGGGGACAAGCAGTGGTGCAAATGGCGCGCGGCGCCATTCATTGCCGCCCACCGCCAATACACCCAAGGTATTACCGTGATAACTCTGCCGCCGGGCAATGAAATGGCTACGTTGGTTTTGTCCGATCTCAACAAAATACTGGCGCGCCATTTTAAGAGCGGCCTCCATCGCCTCAGAACCGCCGCTCACAAGATAGACGTGGCTCATGCCTGTCGGTGCAGTGCGAATCAGTTCATCTGCGAGTTCTTCAGCGACTGGCGTTGTAAAAAAAGAGGTGTGAGCATAGGCCAGCTTATCAATCTGCGCATGCATCGCTGCAATCACGTCGGGTTGTCCGTGACCCAGCGACGTGACGGCGGCGCCGCCGGAGGCGTCGATATAGGACTTGCCTTGAGAGTCTTGGATCCAGATGCCTTTTCCGGACACGGCTGAGGCAGGTTGAACACGCAGGCTACGGTGAATGATATGGGTCATGCAAGAGCTCCTAGATCAGTGTGCGATCAGACTGTCTGTCAAAGATACCGAAAGGTTGTGTTTATTTGAATAAAACTATTCTTGTTACGATACTCTGATTTCGGGAATAATATTGATTTTGGAGGTTAGCTCTTGAGGGCCGCGCGTTGGATCCAAGGTAATAAAAATCGCCTGTACGTTCGCACCGTCTTCATCTAACAGCGCCAGCAAACGCGCGATATTGGCTAAATCGATCAGTCTGCCGTCGCGCCCGACACCTTCACTGCCTCGGCCCAAAGAGTAATGCCCTTGGCGATGTAGTCCTGAGTGTCTTCGGGTGACATCGTGACGGGCTCGGCTCCAAGCTTGATTAAACGCTCGTGTATGGCTGGATCAGTAAGAGCCTGCTTTAGTGCGGTATTCAGTTTTTCGATGATTGGCTTGGGTAGCCCAAGTGGAGCTAACAAGCTTGCCCAAGCCTTTGCATGAAAGTTTGGGACGCCAGACTCTGCCACGGTTGGTACCTCAGGCAATGCTAGTGACCGCTGCCCGCTACCCACTGCGATGAGCTTAAGCTTATGATTCGCGACGTGAGGCAGCAAGACGGGGCCCGATTCAAACATTAAGTCGATGTCTCCCGCCATCAGGGCGGTCAGCGCAGGTGCCGCTCCTTTGTAGGCAACGTGTGTCATTTGCATGCCGGTTTGTGCGTTTAATAACTCCATCGTCAGGTGATTGGTGATGCCAGAGCCGCTTGAACCATAATTTACTTGTCCAGGTTTTGATTTCACATACTGAATTAACTCTTTTAAGTTGTTGACCGAAAAATCAATTCTGACAGCAATAAACTGAGGCGCCTCATACATCATGCCAAGCGGGGTAAAGTCTCGCAGAGTTCGGTACGGGAGATTTTTATAGAGTGATTCATTAATCGCCATCGGTCCGCTAGTGGCAAACAGTAAGGTGTAGCCGTCTGGTGCTTGCCCTTTTGCGGCTTCCATACCGAGGATTCCGGCAGCGCCAGGCTTGTTTTCAACCCAAACAGTCTGCCCCAAGGATTCTGTCAACTTTTGCGCCAAGATGCGTGCAATCAGATCTGCGGTTTGCCCAACCGGAAACGGCACGATTAGCCGTATTGCTCGCGTGGGGTAGTCGCTCTGGGCGCTAGCGATGCTTGTGGCAAGGATAAAAAGCAATCCAATTAGGCTTTTCTTCATGTGCAGTCTCTGGTTGAGTATTTTTGAACGTAACGCTTAAGTTAACCTTTTACTTCTCTTCGACCGTTTTAGGTGGCTTCGCGAGTGCTAAATTACGGCTAGCGTCGTAGGGCGCCAAGCACCTGGAGCTGGGATGGAAATTCCAGGTATAGGCAAAGGCTTATCTGCTCAATATCTGACGTGCGCGATTGAAGTTTCGCCGAGGCGATTGCACTCTTAGCTGCGGCAAGCGCTTAAGATGGATAACCAGTGATTCACCCTCAACGCTGAGGTAACGGCAAGCGACTTGTCAGGGTTGTGGGTGTTTGACGCAGCACGATTGGTTACCTTAGCTAAAGCACTGAGGATAGAGCGGCGGATGGTTGAAAGCAGCTGGTCGCTAAACGATAATTTACTCGTCGCGAACATTAGCGTCTTTAATAATCTTGCCCCACTTGGCTAGATCTTTTATCACCAGCGTATCCATTTGTGCGGGTGTCATCGGCATCATGTCATAGCCGTCGACTTGAATACCTTTAATAATGGCTGGGTCCTTCATCACCTCGTTGAATGCAGGAACTAGCTTGGCCATCACTTCTGCAGGAAGGCCTTTGGGGCCGACGATGCTAAACCAGATCGCAGCGTCAAACCCTTTGTAGCCTGACTCGTCAAGCGTTGGCACATTGGGCAGCATCACACTGCGTTTAAGTGACGTGACTGCCAAAGGCCTGAGCGCGCCGGCTTCGATCTGCGTAGCCGCCGAACCTAAAGACGAGAACAAAAAGGGCACGTGTCCGCCTAACACTTCAACCACAGCAGGGTTGCCGCCTTTGTAGGGCACATGGGTGATGTTTAAATTTTCAAGCTTGTTCAATTGCTCGCCCGCTAAGTGACCGACACCACCAATCCCTGAGGTACCGTAGCTCCATTTTGACGGATCTTTTTTGGCTAAGGCAATTAAGGATTGGATATCTTTAGCAGCCGAATCCGGACGCACCACAATGACAGTACCCCCACCGGCAATCATGGCGATATTGGTAAAGTCTTTTAATGGGTCGTAGGCAAGCTTGCGCATATTGGGCAATATCACCATTGGGCCTGAATCGGTGATATGCAAGGTATAGCCGTCGGGTTCAGCTTTAGCCGTGATGTCTAGCGCAATCGCGGCACCTGCGCCAGGGCGGTATTCCATAATAAACTGCTGACCGATGATTTTTGTTACGCGTTCAGCGATCGGGCGAATCAGCTTGTCAGCGGCACCGCCTGCTGAATACCCGATAATCATTTTGATTGGCTTGTTTGGGTATTGTGCAAGCGCGACTTGAGGCAGAGCCAGCAGGCCAATCATTGCGAACGGCAACACAAGCGTGTTTTTAAAACAGTTCAAAATTCTTTTCATGAGTGTCTCCGAGAAACTTCATTTTTTGTACGTGCAGGATACGATCCTGCTATTCATGCGTGCACGGTTCAAGATGCTTATCAAGCTTCAGAAAAAACTTGTTCGGGCTTGACCATACCTTTCACTTCAACAGCATTGCCCGACGGGTCCAAGACTAAAAATACGTGTTGCTCGCGCGGTGTGCCGATAAAGATATGATCGGGTTCCATGGCGAAAGGCGTGTTTGCAGCGCGCAAGGCGGTGAGCATCTTTTGATACACATCGCTTTGCACAATGACACCAAAGTGTCTGAGGGGGTAAGGATTTTTTCCGATGTTGACCGACTTGTGTGAAGCCTCAACGGGCGATAGTTGTGCCACAAGGTGGTGACCATAAAAATCAATATCAGCGCGATCAGCGATCACGCGAGTGACGCGGCAACCTAACAGGTCTTGGTAAAAGGTTACCGAGGCCGCGATATTGCTGACTGGGATCGAAAGGTGAAGTGTGGCTTTGGTCATGGCAATCATCCAATATCAGAATCTCTCAAGCATAATGCAATATCGAGTCTTCGAGGCGCTTAAGCTCAGAACGCAGCCTTAGCATCTTAAAAATTAGCGACATAGATAACGGGTGCAGCCTCAGCATCTCGATAAATTAGCGACAAAGATAACGAATGCAGCCCCAGGACCTAGAAAAATTAGTGACATGGAAGATGCCCTTTGGTAAGCACCAGGGCAAGCTTTTAGCCGACTTACCGGGTAATTACCTGAACTGGTTTGCGCGCGAAGGGTTTCCAGAGGGTGAGATCGGGCGCTTGTTGCAGTTGATGCAAGAAATTGACCACAATGGCCTGAAAGGCATTTTGGCGCCTCTGCGAGCCGGTGGCAGACTGTCGACTTAGTTCGATCCCG
Source organism: Alcaligenaceae bacterium (assembly GCA_037146575.1). GTDB lineage: Bacteria > Pseudomonadota > Gammaproteobacteria > Burkholderiales > Burkholderiaceae_B > Zwartia. Next base: position 5,368 of record JBAWWV010000114.1, read on the forward strand.
CAAACAGTTTGTCATAAGCGGCCAGTAAGTTGGTATGCATGGGGCTGCCTTGCATATCAACGCCTAAAGTATCCAAGCCAAAAAAGCGTTCGTCGCCCGAAATCAGTGCCTGCGCCTGGCGCAAGGTTTCTGTGCCGAACATCAAGCCTAACGAATGCAAATAAGGTTCTGCGTCTTCAAGGTTGAGCACTGTTTCAACACAGCGATACACCAGTCGGCGCGCAGGGTTCATTTGTTTGTAGTGATGAATCCAGTCGCAACCTTCAAGCGCGGCATCGATGTCGTTGATTGCAAGTGCGAGCAAGGTTTTTAATTCACCAATTCGCAGTTCTTTCCAGGTTGAGCCGTTGGGTGTTGCCAGGCCCAAGATTTCCCATAAGGGGCGTTCATCATTCAAGTTCAACGTCTGTAAATCTGCCAGCAACTCAGTGCATTCACTATCAGTTAAGTCATGCAGCCTGACCAACTGTGGGCGAATTTGATTGCCGATGCTGTTATTCTCCCAGTCGAGATCGCCGACTGGATAGATCTCTGACATACCTGGCACTAAGATACGGCAAGCGTAGGCGCCTTGCTCAGAAAAATCTGAAATATAAAGTTCAAAGCCCTCTGCATGCACAGCGTCGCATAACCATTGATAGTCTTGCTCGGTGGTGGTGCTGAAGTTCCAATCGACAAAATCGTAATCGGGCTCATCACCCATAAAATCCCAAGAAATCACACCACTTGAATCCACAAAATGAATTTCAAGGTTGGCCACCGCGGTGATCTCATCCATATCAAAGCCGGGTTCCGGAAAACTTTCTAGCGCCTCAAGCGCACGGCCTTGAAGTAGTTCAGTCAGCGCGCGCTCAAGTGCAATTTCAAAACGGGGATGTGCGCCGAAGCTGGCGAACACGCCCTGATCTTTTGGGTGAATCAAGGTGACATTCATCACGGGGTACTTACCGCCCAACGAGGCGTCTTTGACCAGGATCCCAAAGCCAGCGTCGCGCAGCCCTTTGATACCGGCCTGGATGCCGGGGTAACGTGCAATGACCTCGTCTGGAACTTCAGGCAGGCAAAGGCCTTCGCTGATGATTCGGTACTTGATATGGCGTTCAAAAATTTCAGATAAGGCTTGAGCGCGCGCTTCGTTTGGGGTGTTGCCGGCGGCCATACCGTTGCTGACATAAAGGTTGCCGATGATATTGACCGGAAACCAGGTCAGGGCGCCATCGCTCAACCGCGTATAGGGCAGGGCGCAAATGCCACGGTCGACGTTACCTGAATTGAGGTCAACCAACACTTCGCTGTCGATGTCGCTGTCGGGGTTGTAAAACGCTTGCAGGGTAGGGTTGAGCAGCTCGGCGGGCCAGGTACCGTCTTCGGTCAGGTCAAACCAGCGCTCTTGTGGGTAGTGCACAAAGCTCTTGTTGGCGCGGGTTTCGCCCAAATGAAAGTGGGTCCAAAAGTAATGTGTGCCCAAACGTTCAAAAAATTCACCTAAGGCACTGGCCCGGGCGGCAAGCATGGTGGCGCCTTTGCCATTGGCAAACAGCATGGGGCAGTCTTGGTCTTTGACATGCACTGACCAAATCGCTTCAACCGGGTTGAGCCAAGACGATTCATCGAGCCGAAAGCCGCGCGCTGCAAGTTTTGCCTGCATGGTGGCAATGGTGGATTCGAGTGAGACGTCTTTGCCAGGAATGAAGCTTTCGGTTTGCATGAGATCTTGCCAAAAAGAGATGAGGGTGGAGAATAACCGACCGAGTCCTGAGCCGAACGAAACACAGGCATAAAACGCCAGAAAAATTTGCGTCGAAGGTGATCTGAGCGGTGAATGAGGCGAATTGAGGGGTAAAGCAGACGATTCGCGCGTTGACCCTAGGGTGGTTTTGAGCCCTCTGGCCAAAGGCATACAATTACGGCATTGCACCATAATAAAAAGACAAAAGACTAACAATTTTTCAGGGATCCCTATGAGTGAGTTGAGCTACTGGCTAATTCGTTGCGACAACCAGATGTTGACCGCGAAAGACACGAGTGATGGGCATGTGTTTCCCAGAGGGTACGCGGCTGATTTCGGCAACCCTGAAAACTCGTTGTTTGTTGGCCATTGGCAGGGGATCCCGTGTCGCACGATCGAGGTTAACCAGATCCCACCCCATATCGAGGGTGAGTTGCGCCCCGTGCGTAGCTTGCACGCCTTGGCGGGTGCCGAATTGTTTGCTTTAGCTGGGCGCGCAACTCAGTTAATTGACTGGCAAAAAAATCATCGGTTTTGTGGGTACTGTGGTACGCCTACGGTTGCCAAAAAGACTGAATTTGCGATGGACTGCCCGGCCTGTCGTTTGTCGGTGTACCCACGTATTTCGCCTGCGGTGATGGTGCTGATCGAGCGTGGCAACGACTTATTGCTGGCGCGCAGCCCGCATTTCAAACCCGGTATGTTTAGCGCCTTGGCTGGCTTTGTTGAGCCGGGCGAAACGCTTGAGCAGTGCGCCGTGCGCGAAGTGCGTGAAGAGGTTGGCCTTGAAATCACTAACCTGCGCTACTTCACGAGCCAGTCATGGCCATTTCCGAATTCACTGATGGTGGCATATTTTGCCGATTATGCTGGCGGCGAGATCACCCCTGATCCAACTGAGATCGAAGACGCGGGTTGGTTTGCCCGTGATGCCTTGCCGCTGGTACCTGATCCGGTCAGCATCGCACGTCAGTTGATCGATGCCGCGGTGCGTGCAGGGTAATGATGGCACATGCGAGTGTGCCAGCGCTAGCTTCAATCAATACGGCTCGCGCAGGCACACCGCCCTCATCGCTAAAAGCACAACCATAATGAGCCGTTTGCTTCAACGCGCTGTGCTCGTAACCGCTGCCCTGTTCGGTGTTGGGCACGCCCAAGCCCAATCGTCGACTTACTACCCAACCCGATCAGTCAAGTTAGTCGTGCCGGCAGCCCCCGGTGGCGGCACAGATGTGTTGGCGCGTTTAATTGCCAAGCGCTTGTCTGAGGGTTTAGGTCAACCCGTTGTGATCGATAACAGGTCGGGGGCTGGCGGCTTGGTGGGCTCTGAGCAAGTGGCGCGTGCTGCGCCCGATGGCTATACGATTTTGCTTGGTACGGTGGCGACGCACGGTTTAGCTCCTAGCCTCATGAAAACCATGCCGTATGACCCAGTCGAAGATTTTTCTCACATCACCAAAGGTGTTGTGGTGACTAATATCTTGGTGGTGCACCCGTCTGTGCCCGTTCAGACGGCACAAGAGTTTTTGGCATTGGTAAAAGCTAAGCCAGGCGAATTGAACTACAGCACCTCAGGACGCGGCTCTGGTGCATTTATGGCAGGTGAATTATTTTCGCAAATGGCGGGTGCCGACATTACGCATGTGCCGTATAAGGGTGGTGGCTTAGCCGTTTCAGGTTTGGTGGCGGGACACGTGCAATTTAGTTTTGCAACGGCGCCCTCGGTGATGGCCTTGATACAAGCAGGTCGGCTGCGTGCGCTTGGAGTCACAACCCCAACACGTTTTTCTGGGTTGCCAGAGCTGCCAACCTTGAGCGAGGCAATCTTGCCAGGCTTTGAAGCCAGCAACTGGTACGCATTTTTTGCACCAGCCCGCACGCCAACTGTCATTGTGCAGAGGCTGAATACTGAAATCCATCAAGCAATGGGCCAACCAGAGATTGTGAGGGCTTTGTCTGAACAAGGGATGGAGCCAATTCTGAGTACCCCGAGCGAGCAGCGAGAGTTCGTTCACGCCGAGATCGTCAAGTGGCAAGCGCTTGTGAAAGCACGAGGTATTGAAGCCGAGTAATGCGCAACAGCTGCGACAAAGTGGTACAACTATCCCAAGAAAAATAATCGTCGTTACTGACGAATCGGGAGACAACCCAATGTTTGATAAAAGACCCTTGGCACGCCTGCTAGGCACACTTGGCGCTGCTTTCCTACTCTGTCTGCTGATGCCTTTCGCCGCGCAGGCGGCCTTTCCGGATAAGCCACTGCATATCGTGGTGCCCTTTGCGCCGGGCGGCAGCACCGATCTGATGGCTCGCTTGCTTGCAAAGTTGTTAGTCAAAGAGCCAGGGGTGCAAGTGATCGTTGAAAATCGACCAGGCGCCAACACAATTTTGGCAGCGGGCCAAGTTGCACGAGGGGCGCCGGATGGCTACACCCTATTTGTTGCGGCGGGTTCAACCGTGGTCTTAAGTCCTTTGTTGTACAAAAAACTACCGTTTGACCCCGAAAAAGATTTCAACATGCTGTCAGTACTGGGTGAGTTTCCGTTAATTGCGGTGGTGCGATCCGATAATCCGGCTAAGAATTTGCTTGAGTTTTTTGCCTTTGCAAAAACGAAGCCCGGTGGCTTAAATTTTGGCTCGCCCGGTACTGGGAGCACCTTGCACCTTGGAGGTGAAATGCTCAAGCAAGAAGGGGGCTTTAATGCCACTCATGCTGCCTACAAAATCAGTTCGCAGGCTTTGACAGACGTCATTGGCGGACAGCTTGATTTTATGATGGGTGACTACTCAATGGCTGCTGGTGAGTTGGCCAATGGTCGCTTGCGTGCCTTGGCCGTGACGTCTGATCACCGCTTGGTTAAGTTACCAGATGTGCCGACTGTCGCTGAGTTTTTTCCGGGCTTCAGAGCGATTGTTTGGTACGGTTTGGTCGTGCAAAAAGATACGCCCGAACCGATTGCGACAAAAATTAAGGCGATGACCGATAAAGCACTTGCGACGACAGAGTACAAAGAGGGCATGATCAAAATTGGCTTTGATCCATCGCCACCAATGTCACATGGCGATGTTCAAAAATATTTAGCCGCCGAAAACGAGCGTTGGGGTAATTTGATACGCGCTCGTAATATCAAGATTGAAGAGTAAGGTCGTTTACAGGTGCGAGTGCATCGGTTGCCCCGCGACGTCCATCTCGGTGACTAGCACGCAGCCAGTTTCAGATTCAGTGATGTACAGGTGGCGGTTTTGTGGGCCACCGTAGGCGACGTTGGTGGTGTGACCCTGTTGGCACGAATCGATACGCCAGATCGGTTGCCCTAACGGAGAAAACACCCACACAATGCCCGCGCCTGCATGCGCAACAACCAGGTTGCCTGCCTGATCAACGGCCATACCATCAGGCCCAGAGGCGCCAGACATTTGTATGAAAATCCCGGGTCTGACCAAGCCTGTGCCGTCTGGTAATAAATTTGCACGCCACACACAGTTGCCACGTGTTGCCGCCACGTACAGTGTTTTTTCGTTTGGACTCATCACGATACCGTTTGGACTCGGGACGTTGTCCAGTAGTCGAATCGTATGGCCAGAGGCATCGCGCCGATACACGCGCCCGCTTGGATCTGAAATTGCGCTTTGGCCTTGATCGGTAAAGTAGATATCGCCATTGCGAGCGATATACAAGTCGTTCAGACCTTTAAAGTTTTCGGTCATATAACGCTGCGCGACGGTCGAAACACTGCCACGTTCTGGGTCAAGCAACAACAGACCACACTTGTGGTCTGCAATAAAGATCCGACCATCTTGATGAATTTTTAGACCATTGGGTTCGCCATCCCATTCGGCCACGACATCAATATCACCAAAGGGTTTAACTTTAAACACACGCCCAAAGGCAATATCAACCAAATAAAGATTGCCGGCTTTGTCAAATGCAGGACCCTCGATAAAACAATCGGTGTGAGGGCTACTTTTGCCTGCAGCCACGCGCTCGGCACTGATTTGACCAGGGCGACGATATTTGTCGGGGATACGCGCAAAGACTTCAGTTTTTTTAACGGGCGGTGCGGGGTACATGGCTGTTCGATCCTGTCTGATTATTGTATTGTTAAGGCGCGTAGCAACTCTTGTAGCAGTCGGCTTCTTAAAAATCAAGGATACCTATTCGTGCGGTTTGCCTTTTATTCTCGTTTGTTACTCCTACTCCAGTCAAATGGTGACGCTCGCCCGCCGCTTCGGCGTTTACTCCAGAGCCTCTGTTTGGGTTTATGTGCCCTCAGCACGACTGTCGCCATCGCGCAGCAAATCGCCTTGCCGTTTGAAGTCATATTTATTCCTAAAAAAATACTACTCGGGACTCTGCAACTTGAGACAACCGTTTACAAACCGCCTGGCCCTGGGCCTTTTCCGTTGGTGGTGATTAATCACGGCAAGGCGCCTGGCCCGACTGGGCTGCAGGCACGCTACACACCAGGCTGGGCGGCGCGTTATTTCATTG
>JBAWWV010000115.1:0-11582 GCA_037146575.1 Alcaligenaceae bacterium
GCATTGCGCTTTGGTGCCTGCTTTTTGGATTGCAAGCGAAGTCACAGCAGTGCTATGCAACGGAATCGGTGCCATCGCGCGTCCGACCTCTTGCATGACTAAGCCAAGATAAGTGAGCGGTAGCGCTTGGCCACCGTACTCTTCGGCCAAACACATGCCTGTCCAACCCATCTCGGTGCATTTTGCCCACAGCTCGGGTGGATGCCCGATTACGTCTTCTTCCATTTGACGCACCAAGGCGGTTGAGCATTCTCCTTCAAGAAATTCGCGTGCGCTTGACGCCACTAGCTGTTCTTCATCGTTTAAAAGCACATCCATCTTAATTCCTATATTTTCTTCAATAACTGTAGCGTTGAATTTTTTTACGACGTCACAGGCTACTTGACGGCCGCTTTGGCGCGACGCATCGACGGCATCTCAAGCCCACGCTTTGCGACTTGATCACGCATGATCTGTACGCTGCCGTGATTAATGCCCGACTGAAAGGCCCCCATCGTGTTGTGTGCGAAGACGCCTTTTTCAACGGCGTGCGGCGAGCCATTGAGCAGTTGGCCGTAAGACCCTAACATTTGGGTAATCGCTTCAGTGGTTCTGACACCGTGCTCTGGCGACCAGACTTTTTCAGCCGAACCTTCGTAGGTAAAGTTGCCACCACGCTCAACAATTGACATGCTGCGCATGGTCATCAACCGGCACACCTGCGCCTCAATCCACAACTCGGCAATCTTGTCACGAATGGCTGGATTGTCTTTTGGGGCATAACCACCAAAGTCATTGGCTTTGACCCAGTTCACGATATCTTCGTCGCGGCGTACTGAGCGCAAATAGCGGGCGGCTCCAACGCGATCAAGGTTCAAGCCCATCGAGCCGACACGCCAGCCTTGGTTTTCGCGACCCAGCAAGCATGACTCATGAATGCGAACGTTTTCAAAGAAGACTTCGTTTGTGCGTGCGTCACCGTAGGTGGTGCCGCGTGGTGCACGCGGATTGTTTTGAATCGTCCAAAGTGGGCGTACCGTTAAACCGGGCGTATCCATCGGGAACAGAAAAATTGAAATGCCGTCATGGCGCCCTGCTTCGGGGTCTGTGCGTGCCATCAGATACATGTGCGTGGCGTGATGCGCCGAGGTCGTATACATCTTCTGACCATTAATCACGAAGTGATCACCATCGCGAATCGCGCGGCAGCGCAGCGCGGCCAAGTCCGCACCAGCATGCGGTTCGGTAAAGCCAAGGGCGAACGAGTATTCCATCTTAATCAGCTTGGGCAGGTAGTGCTGCTTCTGCTGTTCAGTACCCACAGCCATAATGGCGGGCGCGCCGCTGCCGACCAAGCTGATCGGCAAGCCTGCCCGTTGAAACTCTTCTTCGATAATATTTTGGCTGACCCGATCTCCGTCTGCGCCACCGTACTCTTTAGGGTAGCTATAACCAAGCCAGCCGCGTTCGTCGATCTTTTGATAAAGTGCGGCCACTAAAGGACCGCGTTTGTTAGACAGACGCTCGCCTTTGCCGGCCTCGTGGGCCTCTTCGGTTGCATCAAGTTCTGCATACACCTCCGGCGTCATGTGCGTACGAATAAAAGCCAACACGTCGTCGCGCAACTGTGTTTGTTCTTTGGTATGACCGAAATCCATCTGACTATTCTCCCAATGCATCGCGCGCGTCAGCGCGTGCAGTTAAATTCTTTGCACGCGAGCCTTAGAATGCGTTGGCTACACGCGATATGAAGGTTATGCGGTGGCTGAGGCGGACTGCATTTGCTGCAAGTGCACAATTGCCAATATGCAAGGATTCTGGGGGAATCTGATCAATTGTTAGGCAGATGCCACGCGTCAGATTTCTTTTGCATGCAACTGCAGCTTTGTCTCAAACCACTTATTTTTAATAACTATTTGTATGGGATTTATCCTAGCATAAAGGCCTAGGGTCAGCACCCAGTTTTTTTCCGCCATGTGGACACGCGAGTTACCCGCGAGGCGAGACCGCTCAGAGTAGACTCATCAACTCAACAAGGGGACAGCGCATGTCGCGACAAACTACAACCAAAGCTTTCAGGGTTTGGACGCTCATTCTGTTGGGATTGTTATCGCTAAACGCCTTCGGGCAAACGGCCTACCCGAATCGAACCATTCGGATGATCTCGGGGTATGCCACGGGAGGCACCACCACGGTCGTAGCGCGCCTTGTGGCACAAAAGTTGACCGAGGCCTGGGGCGAACAGGTGGTGATCGACAACCGCCCTGGCGCTGGGACAATGATTGGCACAGATATTCTTGCAAAATCCCCCCCAGATGGCTACAACATTATGCTGTCAGGCAGCAGCCACGTGCTTGCACCGTTGTTGCTAAAAGCCCCCTATGACCCGCTCAAGGATTTTGCGCCTGTCGCCACGATCGCAACCACCGAGTTGGTGTTGGTCGTGCATCCGGCTGTCCCCGCGACGACTTACCAAGAGTTCATCGCGTACGCGCGCGCTCGGCCGGGGCAATTGAACTATGCCACACCAGCGGCAGGTGGTGAACAGCACCTTGTGACCGAACTGTTTAATTTAGCGACGGGTATACAAACCCAACATGTGGCTTACAAGGGGTCGAGCCAAGCCTTGATGGCGCTATTAGGGGGCGAAATTCAGATGTTTTTTGCAACTCCCGTGACTGCAACGCCACATATCCAGGCGGGTAAAGTCAGGGCGATTGCGATTACCGGCGAAAAAAGGCTGGCGACCCTACCCGCAGTGCCAACCTTTGCTGAGTCCGGTTTGTCGGGTTTCTATGAACAAAAGCGGATGCCGTATGGTATTTTGGCGCCGGCCGGGACACCACAGCCAATCATTGATAAGCTTGCACAGGTCATTTCAAACTTTGTTGCGCAGCCAGATTTTCAAGCTGTGTTGGTGCAACAAGGCTTAGTTCCACACATCACGACGCCAAAGCAGTATGCTGATTTATTAGCAGAAGGGTTGGCAAGTAATGCAGCAATCTTAAGCACACTTAGAAAAGCTAATATCAGATTCGAAAATTAAAACCGGAGACGTTTCAACATGAAGATTTTATTTTTTAATGATTTCAAACTCGGCATCCTGAAGGGTGACCACGTGGTTGATGTGTCGGCTGTGGTGGCTGATATCCCACATCTAGGCCCTCATGATTTGATCAACGGTTTGATCGAGCGCTTTGACGTCTATCGCCCCAAAATCGAAGAGGCCGTTCGCAAAGGCACGGGCGTGCCAGTGAGCTCGGTGCGTATTCGCCCACCTCTTCCTAAGCCGGGCAACATTGACTGCATGGCCGTTAACTACATGGAAGACGGTACGCGCAGCGCACCCGCACCAATCAATGCTTTTCAAAAAGCGCCTGGTGCAATTATTGGCCACGGTGACACAATGGTGCTGCCCGATGTTGCAGCCAGTGTGTTTGAAGGCGAGGCTGAGATCGCCTTGGTCATCGGCAAGCGCGCCACCAATGTCGCTGCTAAAGATGCGATGAATTATGTCTTTGGCTATGTCAATTTCATTGACGGTTCAGCACGTGGTTTAGGTCCAGAAGGTAACGTGTTTTTTCAAATGAAATCGCGTGACACGTTCGCACCAATCGGACCTTATATTGTGACGGCCGATGAAATTCCAAATCCGCAAAAACTACAGATTCGTTTGTGGAACAACGGTAAGCTCATGCAAGACTTCAACACCGACGATATGGCGCACAATATCCCACGTTGCATTGAGTGGGTGAGCTCGATTCATACCCTCGAGCCTGGCGACATCGTGGCAACAGGCACCAATCACCGCGGCCTGAATGCTTTTATAGATGGCGATAAGATTGAACTTGAGTGCGAAGGGTTAGGTCGCTTAGCGTTCAACATTCGCGACGACTTAAAGCGCACCTGGGGTCGTCAAACACGACTAGAGCACGCAGATGCAAAATTACCAGGTGTGCATACGCCACAGTTGACTGGTAAATATAAAAAGTAACTAGAGTTAAAGTCAAAAAAATACGCCTCAAATTTGAGGCGTATTTTTTTGAGCACGTAAAGCTTAGGCGAGTGACGTCTCGGCCACCGCATTGCGCGCAGCGATTCGTCCGAAGGCAAAGCATTCACCGATGTTGCCAGTACCTTGATACAGATAGCTGTACATCGAGCCCATTTCACCCGCACTGTAAAGGCGTGGGATCGGTGTGCCGTCAGGTCGCACGATTTGTGCGTGTTTGTTACGACGCGGCCCGCCTTGGGTGTTGAGCATTGAAGGTGACAGTTCGACGGCGTAATAGGGGCCTGAGTCGAACGGTGCGAGCATCTTTGTGCGCCCGAAATCGCTATCTGAACCTATTGCACACTGTGCGTTCCAGCGCGCCACGGTTTGGTCCAAACTGCCGGCCGGCAACTTCAATAAGCTTGCAAGTGCTGCAAGTGTGGGGGCCGATTTAATCCAACCCTTGGCGAGCTCGGCCCGGTTGTCTTTGCTCCAGGCATAGCCGCTCATGATTTGTGTCCAGCCATGGGTGGGCTTGCCGTCGTAAATCGGGCCACTATCGAGCATGGTTTGATCAAAAATCATGTGCATCGGACAAGGCGTACGCAGTGCTTGCCACTTGCCATTCTGTTCGACCTTGCCGTGCCGAGTTTTATATTTTTCATCGGTAAAGCGTTTGCCGTCAGGGCCTACCACCACCGAGCCACCCGCAGGTTCGTGCGAAAAATGTAGCGCCATCATCGAGAATGTAGTGGGGTATTCGGCTACCTTAAGCGCCATTGATGGGCCAGCAAAGTTATTCATGTGCCATAAGTCGGCACCGACTTCCATCGCCATGCGGATCCCGTCACCCTCGTTAAACGGGCTGCCTGAGGTGTAGCAGTAAGGCAGGCCGCTCAGATAGTTGCGGATCATCTCTTGATTGTTTTCAAAGCCACCGCAAGTCAGTACGACTGCCTTATTGGCTTTGATGTTGATGGGCTTGCCGTTTTGCAATGCGACCACACCCACAATCTCTTGGGTCATTGGATCTTGCAGTAGACGTTGGCCCGGACAGTCAGAACGAATGTCAATGGGCCGCGCGCGTACAGCTTGATCCAGCATCTCCCAAGTTTTTGAGTAGCCCAAAATGTCGCCGTGGTGGTATTTGTGCACGCACTCGGCACCTGGCAAATCCGGGAACTCGATCCCTGCTGGCTGAAACTGATGCTCTTGTGGGTCACCGCCAATTGAGGTGAGCCATTCATTATTTTTACCCATTTCATCGGCCCAGACCGCAACCATGTCTTGAGGGACTTTATAAGGGCCGGCCAACGCGTTGAAGTAGGTGATCGCGGCCTCGGTTGAGGAGGTGTTGAGGTAGCCTTGTGCGGCAACCCGGGTGTTACCGCCTTCTTGACCCGCCGGAGCTTTATCCAGCAAGATCACCGAGGCGCCAGCCTCAACGGCGGTGATTGCAGTGGCTGCACCCGCGCCGCCAAAACCTACAACAACAACATCTGCGACCGCATCCCACTGCGTGGGTAAGGTGTTTCTTTGATTCATTTCAGTAGACCCGTCTCTTTAAAATACTGTGTGTACCATTCAATCTCAGCCGGAAACTTGCCGCCCACCGTGGCGCCATCTTCGTACGCATAGGGCAAGTTGTATTTAATGAGCAGTTGTTTAAATTCTGGTGATTCAGCGACCTGCTTGAGTGCAGCCTCTAAGGTCGCTGCAATATCGTTGGGCAAACCAGCAGGTGCGACCACGATCATCCCGCTTGGTGGATTGGTTGGCGGACAGCCAATATCTTTCATCACCGGAATATCCGGCCGGTTAGGATCGCGCGCATCAACGTGAAACGTGACCAACTCACGAAACTGACCCTGCTCGACTAAGGGGATGTGTGACCCAGAGCCTGCAACAAAATCCACGTGCTTGCCCATCAAGGCAGTATTGGCGGTCGAGCCACCTTTAGTTGGCATGTGCTTAAACACAAGGCCTTTGCAGCGCCCAAACGATTCGACGCCGATTTGTTGTTGCGTATGTGGCCCACTTGACGAGTAGGTCAGCCCAGGGTTTTTCTTTGCGTATTCAACAAATTCGTCAACTGTTTTGATAGGAGAATCGGCGTTGACGACCAGTCCGCCAATGTAATAGCTGAATTGCATCAGTGGGCGAAAGCTTTGGGCGTTATAGGCAAGTTTGACCAGCAACGGTCGCATGGTGATAGAGCCGACCGACGTGACGAGCAAGGTGTAGCCATCGGGTTTTTTGCTTGCGAGTAAGCCATTGGCAACGGTGGCGCCGCCACCGCCTTTGTTCTCAATTGCAACGGGTACGCCTAGTATTTTTTCAATGCCTTGCGCTAAGGCGCGTCCGGTGATGTCGGTGGTTCCACCGGCAGCAAAGGCTATGTACATGGTGATGGGTTTGTCGGGGTACTTTGCATGCGTTGCGCCGCTTGCGATGACACCACCGCTAAAAAGTACGCAAAGTGCAGCTAGTTTTAAACGATCACCAAGTTTCATAGTTTTCCTTTAACTGAATCAGTCCTATTAGTCCTACGCATTCTCGTCTGCCGAAGCGACTAACGCACTACGTTTTTTACGGATCGCCGGCAGCACCGCACTGATCAATAACAGTAACGAAATAAACAGAAAGCCTGCGGCAATCGGGCGACTCACAAAAATCCCCATGCTACCGCTAGAAATAATTAAAGACTGACGCAGAGAGTCTTCAAGGATTGGACTCAACACGTAGGCCAGGATCAACGGTGCAGGCTCGTAGTCGAACTTGCGCATCAAATAGCCCACAACACCAAAGAACAGCATCAGATAAAGATCCATCTCGCTGCCATTGATGACGTACGCACCAATCAGCGCAATAAATAAAATCAGCGGAAACAACACGGCGTAGCGTACGCGCAGTAAGCGCACCCAGAGCCCGATTAGTGGCAGGTTCAACACCAGCAACATGGCATTGCCCAAGTACATACTGGTGACGGTTCCCCAAAAGAGCTCAGGATTTTTTTGAATCATCAGTGGGCCCGGCGTAATGCCATGAATCATCAGCGCACCGAGCAAAATACCCATGACCGCGTTAGCCGGGATGCCGAGTGTCAGCAGAGGGATGAACGCAGCTTGTGCGGCGGCGTTATTAGCAGCCTCGGGGCCCGCCACGCCAGCGATCGCGCCATGCCCAAATTTTTCAGGGGTTTTTGAAATACGTTTTTCGGTGCCATAGGAAATAAACGAGGCAAGTACCGCACCGCCACCGGGCAAGATGCCCAACAAAAAGCCTGACAAAGATCCACGCATGATCGGGGCGAAAGACTCTTTCCAGTCTTGTCGGCTTGGGAGAAGGTTTTTGACCTGACTGACGACCACGCCCTGTTTGATGGTGCGCTCGACATTCAACAAAATTTCAGACACGCCAAACAGCCCCATGGCGAGCGGCGCGATGCCGATCCCATCAAGCAGGTCAGACACGCCAAAGGTAAATCGGGGTAGCCCAGTCATCGTGTCAAGGCCAACAACGCCGGCCAGCACACCTACACCCGCCATCATGAGTGACTTGGCCATCGATTTTTGCGCCAGATAGGTCAAAATCACCAGACCCATGATCATCAGCGCAAAATATTCGGGTGGCCCAAACTTTAAGGCAATCGAGGCGAGCGGTGGTGCGAGTAGCATCAAGCCAACAATGCCGATTGTGCCGGCGATAAACGAGCCGAACGCCGCAATGCCCAGGGCCGGGCCAGCGCGACCTTGCAGCGCCATTTGGTGGCCGTCTAGCATCGTCACCACAGAAGCCGCTTCACCAGGTATCCCGACCAGAATTGAGGTGGTCGACCCCCCGTACTGCGCACCGTAGTAAATGCCGGACAGCATGATGATGGCTGTCACAGGGGAAATCCCAAAGGTGATGGGTAACAAAATCGACATTGCACCAACGGGGCCAATACCTGGCAAGACGCCGATCAGCGTGCCAATTAGCACGCCGATAAAGCAAAAGAAAATATTGTGAGGCTGAAAGGCGACCGAGAAGCCAGTGATGAGGTTATCTGCTAAGTCCATAGGGAGTCGCGCGCCTCAGAAGCCAAAAATTCCCGCGGGGAGCGAGATTTTTAGAATGGTTTTAAAAAGGAGATAGGTGCAGCCGATCGCGATGACTGGCACGAGAATTGAGGTTTTCCAACTTAAGCCTTCAAGCCAACGCATGATGACCAGCAGCAAAATAAAACTGCAGAGAAAAAAGCCAAGTGTCTCGAAAGCGAGAATGAATAAAATGATCAGGATCGAGATGGCGACCGCGCGCCACCAGTTACAACCGGCCCACAGATCAGCAACCCGAGTTTGTGCAGCTGGGTCGCCCTTGAAAGACTGAATGAAAATCATCAGCGCCATGAGCGCAACAAAACCACCCGCAACGCAGGTTAAAAACCCCGAGCCGGGCGCCCCCATTGTGCCAATGCCAAGATCTAATGCTCCATAGACGGCAGCTGAGCCAAAGAGAAGCCAAAACAGACTGCCGACGCGTTCTGCGTTCAAGATGTCCCCTTAGTTATTTTTGATTGGGCTGAGTGTTGCGGCAAATCGACTGTGCAGCGCACCATTTTTAGGCGTCTAGTTGCTGTTCGCCTAACTCGAGCTCATATTTACAACAATCCTAGGTCTTAGCCCTCGGGTTGTCAACCGCGCAGCAGACTATTCTTGATCGCGTGCAGTATCTCGCAATGTGGTCGTTTCGGTATCTCGCTATGTGGTACGAGCGTTGACATAAGATTCGCCATAGGATTAAGCTGATTCTCAAGATTAATTATTCAAGAGACAACAGGAGCCCACCATGTCAGATCTGCCAAAACGCGTACGTATCCTTGAAGAAGGTCCTCGTGAGGGGATGCAAATTGAGAAGGGCCCAATCCCGACACAGCGCAAGATTGACTTGATCGATAGCTTGTCCGAGACGGGTCTTGAGCAAATTCAGGTGACCTCTTTTGTGAGCCCGCAGGCCGTGCCGCAGATGGCCGATGCCCCAGAAATTGTTGCAGGCTTCAAACGCAAGCCAGGCGTGCGTTACACCGGGTTATGGTTAAACGACAAAGGGCTTGAGCGCGCCATCGCCACCCAAAAGCTTGATATTCGCGGGTCGCTGTCTTTAACCGCCTCAGAGAAATTTTTGTTACGTAATCAAAAGCGCACGTTGGCTCAAAATATTGAGGCTGTGCATTCGATGATTGGTATGTTCAAGCACTATAACGTTGAGGTGAATCGCGCCAGCATCATGGCAGCCTTCGGTTGTAATTTTGAAGGCGATATTTCGACTGAGCGTGTGCTTGATCTGATTAAAACGTTCCACGACATTGGTGAGCAACACGGCATCAAGATTGAGACCTTGTCGCTAGCTGACACCATGGCCTGGGCCACACCTGGTTCGATTCGCAGAGTGGTCGGTGCTGTACGCAATAAGTACCCTGACCTCGCATTGTCTTTGCACCTGCACGACACACGCGGGATGGGTATTGCCAATGCCTACGCTGGTATGCAAATGGGCGTGCAGATTTTTGACGCAGCCGTTGCGGGCTTGGGTGGCTGCCCCTTCGCTTCGCACTCTGGTGCCTCAGGTAACGTCTGTACCGAAGATCTGGTTTTCATGTGTCACGAGATGGGCATTGAAACTGGCATTGATCTTGAAAAATTAATTGAGTCGGCGCTGTTGGCTGAGCAGGTTGTTGGCCATCCTTTGCCGGGCTCTATCAAGATGGGCGGTTCGTTGAACAAACTGCGCCAGAAAGTTAAAGAATCGATGCAAGCTAAAGCCTGATTAAGGAATCCATCATGACCGATATCACCCGTGAACTTGGTGCATTTGTTGCAGGTCTAACCTACGACAAAATCCCGAAGGCAGCAGTCGAAGTGATTCATATGGGCTTTGCAGATTGTGTGGGCGTGATGCTCGCCGGTCGTGATGAGCCTCCAACTAAAATTTTAAAAGACGTTCTCGCGCCACCTGCGGGCACTTCGACGCTGATTTTCGGTGCACAGACCGCGAGCGCGTCTGATGCGGCTTGGATTAATGGGGTCGCTGCGCACGCGTTGGATTTTGATGATGTAGCGATTAAGGGTCATCCCAGCACGATTTTGGTGCCGGCGATTATTGCTGAGGCGCAAGCCCTAGGCTCAACCGGTCGCGAGATGGTGACGGCCTACGCTGCGGGCTACGAGGTGTGGGCTGAGTTGGCCCGTCGTGATCCCGATCACTATCACACCAAGGGCTGGCATCCGACTGGCATTTTGGGTGCTATTGCCTCGGCCGCAGCCTGCGCGTCACTGAATAAATTGAACGTAGAGCAATGCACCATGGCAATTGCCTTAGGTGCTTCGCAAAGCGCTGGCATTATGGCTAACTTCGGTACGATGACTAAGCCGTTTCATGCGGGGCGCTCAGCACAATCTGGTGTCTTGGCCGCGCGGCTTGCAAAGGCAGGGTTCACCTCGTCGTTAGATGCACTTGAACATCCACAGGGCTTCTTGTCGGCAGTCTCGCCCAATGGTCGTTTTGATGCGACCTCTGCAGTTGAGGCAGGCAAGGTCTGGAAGCTTGCAGTGACCAAGTTATCGGTCAAAAAGTATCCGCTGTGTTTCTGTACGCATCGCGCGTTAGACGGAATGCTGGATTTGGTTGCTGAGACACCAGTGACGGCTGATCAAATCGAAAGTATTACCGCCGTGACTAGCCGTCGCAACACCAAGGTCTTGCGTAACCATCAACCGCAAACAGGCCTTGAAGCAAAATTCAGTATGCAATTTGCAATGGCTTCGTGCGTAGTCGCTGGGCGCGCTGGCTTAACTGAACTCGTTGATGATTTTGTCATTCGCAAAGATGTGCAAGATTTGATGAAAAGAATCAGTGTTCAGGCTGATGATGCTGAGCACCCCAATATGCCGGGTTACTCACCGTTCGATCAAGTGACAGTTAAGTTGAAAAATGGTCAGACCTTGCAAAGTAAAGAAGTTGTGACGGTGCGTGGCGGACCAGATTTTCCGTTGAACCGCGCGCAACTTTGGGCGAAATTTGATGACTGCGCACGTGTCGGCAATTTTGAAGGCTCGGCCTTGAAGTTGTTTGATGCGTTCATGGCGCTTGATCAGGTCGCACGTGTCAGCGATATTCCTGGTTTGAGTTCAGGCAAAAAGAAGTAAGCCGCGAAACATCACACAGCATCCTAGCGGATGGGTGTGGTGTGCTGCTTGTGACAGCGGTGCTGTGACTTCTTACGCTGTATCGTCGGGGTTGTCCCGGCGATGCCGCACACGAAAAAAAGGATCGCCTAGGCGATCCTTTTTTTCGACTGCTTTAACTAAGCTTAGCCAATCTGCTTTCTAAACAGCTCAATGGTGCGCTCGCGTGCCAATTTGGCCGACGCTGCATCATAGGAACCGCGTTGATCGCAGTTAAAGCCGTGACCAGCTGGGTAGAAGTAGCTGGTTTCTTTTGGGTAGGCCGCTGCAACGACTTTAGCTTGCTCAAGCGTAATCGAATGATCGGTTTCGCCAAACTGGAACATCACTGGGCACTTTGGCGTTTCTTTCAAGAAGCTAGGGATTGCCCGCCGTAGTAGGGC
>JBAWWV010000116.1:0-11489 GCA_037146575.1 Alcaligenaceae bacterium
ACAAAACAGACCCGCCACTGGTCGTTGATGCGAATGCTGTGCTGGCCAGATCGGTTACCTCGCAAGCGCTCCAAGCGGTTACCAGGAGGAATGCGCAAGTCCTCTAACCGAGACGACACCGCCAGTTGAGTCAGCTTTCGTAGCGCCGCGCGTTCAATGTTGACCCAACGGGCCACCCTCTTACCGTAGTAGAGCGACTCAGTGTCAACGCAGCGAAATGACTGGATGGGCATGCTAAATAGTACTGCACCGCATTACTACCGTCGAACGGTACTAGTGTAACGATTCATCACTTGTCGAGCCAATGAAGCCATGCGGCTACGAAACATTTATTAGCCCGTCGTAGCGTACGGGTCGACGCGAGCGTTTGCCTCCGATGAGCCAAAGCAAACAAAACTCGCGCTTACTTGTCAGACGATAACGCTTAACGGACTACTGTATTAAGACCGCAGGCGAGACAGGAATTGAGCCAGGAACTTTGTTCAACGTTAGAATTTGCGAAAGTACTACCAGTACCTGCCGCGACGCGCCTGAGTTGGTTTCTGGAATAGTGTAGGTGTTACCGCGGTAGTTCACTTTCGCTAACGCTGTTTCTTGGGTGTTGTTTTTCTGAATCACAAACAGCGGAAATTCGTCAATCGTTGCGGCTGGTTGATCTGGCTGAGTGGTTGTGCCAGAGGCCGTAGCGCTAAGGGCGTTGAGCATTACGTATTTTTTTTCTGGCCCTAACTGCATTAAGGTTAACCAGCCCAAAAAATCAAAAATTTTACGCGGTGAACGCAACTTGATGATCAGCGCCAGTTTTTTTGAGTCTGACTTGATCTGTTCAGGAGTTTTGGCTGTGTGATTCAACCCCGGAGTTGCGCCCGGCACTTCTGGTGCGCAGAAAGCGCCTGAACTGAATTTTTGCTCTAGCGCGGCTCGTTCAACCGGTTTATCCTGGTGGGGCATCAAGCACATGCGTGTCATCGCAATCATTCGCATGAATTGATGACCCGGTTGGCCGTTGGGTAATTTGGCTGGCAAGAGCATAATACCCGGATGCGCCGAGGCATCAACTAGCGCACGCACATTATTTTTGATTGTTTCATGCGACATAACCGGTGACACGGGCACGCGCTCAATCACCGTTTCTAAAGTCAACCCATGTTTGATTAATTGGCCGAGTAATTCTTGAAACTTTGAATACTCAGGAAGCAAAGGGTTGTTAACGACCAATTCTTTGACCCTGTTAGTTTCTAGGTCATAAACTTCTATCGTCTCGACGGTTAGCGTATAGAGTATCGCTTTGGGACCCACCGTAATATCCATGAGGCTTTGAATGGCTTCAGGTTTTAACCTACTCAAGAAGCCCGTCATGAACGTTGAGTTATCGAGCGAAGATTGGGTAAAATTGAAACCAGCATTTGCTGTAAGCCCGAGCGATGGCGCGTAGTTTGAACCAGTTCCTGGAGAGATGAAGCCTAGGGGCGTGCTTGGCGACGCGCCCATGACTGTACCAATGACCGAAGCACTGCTCTGCAGCGAGCCAGAACCAATCACATTAGGCATATCCAGAAACGACATAGGCATGCTCTCAGAGGAACGAACAATATTGAGCAGAATGTTGTTATTTGAGTAGTCTTCCAGAACTTCACGATAAGCCGTCGCCATATCGCGAAAACTGTTTGACCCAGTTAAGCCACAACCTGACAAGGTCAGGAGGTTGATGAAAACAAAAAACCATCGTCTGAGAGCCATGTTTTTCCGTAATGTATGCGTTTCGATTAATTTGACATCTCAAAATCCAAGACTTAACAACTTGATGAGTATTTGTTAGCCCAATGGTAATTGGATTTACGGCTGACGCCTTATCTTCCTACACCAACGCACGCAAGCCGTCAAGATGCTGTGTGTGCACGACAGTTCATATACAAACGATATCACATGATAATTTAAACATTCCAAATTTACATTAACATTTACAGGCAAAAAGCCTATCGCAGCCTTCGCTCCATTTGCTCAGAAATGCATAAGGGTGTTATTTCCGCATGAGGTGCGTAAGTCCCAGAACAAACCCACGCTGAATTCGTTCAACGCGCGTTGCTAGCCGCGCATACGATGTCCTGTAAAATCAAATGCGATATGCTTCAAAATATAAACGCTTCACAAGTATAAAAAGTTAGGCGGGTATGAAAATCGGTTTAGCTAAAAAAATTAGACAAAATGTTTCTAACTGGCTTCGACGCCGCATTGTCCCGTTAATGATCGTCGGGGTGGTCGCCTTAGCAGGTTTTGTGCTGCTGTTTAACCGCATCGTGGTGGTGATCCCGGCCGGTAATGTCGGTGTGATTTATCGGCCGCTTTCTGATGGCATAGACTTTCGGCGTGTCTATCGCGAAGGTGTGAATTTGAAGCTACCTTGGAACAGCGTCACTCAGTACAGTACACGCGTGAATTCCGAGACTCTTGAACTCACCTTGTTGACTGCTGACTTACTTGAAACACAGGTCACCGTTGTATTTCAGTATGAAATTAACCGCCTGACAGCGCCCTTGCTGCACCAATACGCAGGCGCCGATTTTCTAAAAAAAATCATCGTACCGCAAGTGATCTCTGCAGCGCGTGAGATGGTTGCTAAGCACAGTTCCAAAGAAGCTTTCACAGATGAAATCCAAATTGTGATTAAACGCATTGCAATTGTCGCAGACGATTCTATCGTTGATCAACTGAGCCCGCCAGGCCGTACAAATGTCAAACTAGTTAACATTAGTGCCGTCCAGCTTATTTCTGTCAGTTATCCAGAAGAAGTAAGAAATGCGATTCGCCAAAAGATGGTCGCTGCACAAAGTGCAGACGCTTTCAAGTACAACATTAGCATTGCTGAACAGGAAGCTCAGCGCAAAGTCATTGAAGCTCAAGGTATTAAAAACTTTCAAGATATTGCTTTCGGTGGTGTGATTACCGATTATCTTCGCTATCGTGGTATAGAAGCAAGCGAAGCATTGGCTAAATCCGATAACGCCAAGGTGTTGCTGTTTGGATCGGGGGCGAGTGGCTTGCCTCTGGTGCTTGATACGGCCGATACAAACTCAACAAAAACTGCAAAATAATCGAGTTTAAAAATGATTCTTAGACTTATGTTGGCTGGTTTGCTCGCAGCGTTTTCAAGCGCTGGTTTTACGCAAGTACCGACAAACTCCGTCAAACCTGCGCAAAAATCTGCTTCTGTAGCGTCAAAGCAAGAGGTTAAATCCGACCTTCATGTCGTCCCCGAGAATGACGGTTCGACATGTATGATCTTTGCCTTGGATCCTTCGTGGTTTAGGATTAAGGTGCATTTTTTTTCAACGCCCTTGAGTCAATGTGACGAAAAGCGTTTTGCCGCGCTGACAAACGATTCAGTAGGGGCCCAGCTTATGCTGCTATATCCCGAGGCTAAGTTTCGCTTGCAGGGCCCGTTGTTCCGCCTGGCTGACCTCGACTTGACCAGCGCTGTCAATAGCGATGTTGACGTTGGTAAACTGAAATTTTCACTATTTGGTCAAGTAACATTTAATCTACTAGACTTACTTAAGGATCCTTCTGCTTATCAGAAAATTAGGGAAGGAAATTTGACATACTTGCCCTTCAAAACCAGTGGAACAGCAAACCTCTTATGGTCTAAGGGAGCGACCCTTTATGAATTGATTGCCCCGAACGGCAGGCATTACACGATGATCTATGGATCTCATCTTCTAAGAAATGATAAATTTGGGATCAATTTGAATAATTTAGGTACCTTTCTGAATTTGCCCCAAGGTTGGCGTTTTGAAAAACGTATATCAGACAAGATATTTCGAGTGTTTACGAGACAACTCGCTGGAGAAGAGCAAAACTCCCTCATTGACGAGATCGGAAATATCTACGTTCATAACATTCACTTTAGTTCTGAGGATATTTCGAAATAAAGCAAACTTTCATCATTAGATTCTCTCAGAAAAGAAAATGAAGATGTACAAGATCTATAGTCTTTGAGGTCATAGCGCTCGAGGTTATAACCGAGCAATTGAATCATTGCGTCACGGCCGCTTGCAAGGCCTGATTTTCGATAAGTTTAAGATCTCGCAGAGAGCCTCATGCAGCCCAGATTCACTTTTGGCTGTTCCGTGTTTTATACTCATACGGACTTTGCTGAGTGAGTGAGTGAGTGAGTGCTGTGCCTAAGGCCGCATTTGTTGTTAGTCTTGCAGCAGAAAGGTATATTTTTTAAACTTTTAGGAACATTCTGACGCTAGTGTTTATTTTTTTGGGGATCATTATGAGTAAAGATAATAAAGTACCTGCGGTTGAAGAAATGTCAGCAACTGAAATGTTCGGAAATGAAGAAACAAAGGCTTTTTCTGTCGACGAATCAAGCGATGATCAAGCGGTTGAAGAGGGCTCAAAAAACTATCGCGTTCTGTTAGCTGAGCAAACAGTTAAAAATTGGTCGACCTACGCGGCAGTAGCTGGGGTGATTCCTGTGCCCGTTTTGGATCTTGCGGCAATTGGCGGCTTACAGGTTAAAATGATATCCGAATTGTGCAAAATCTATGAACTTCCTTACAAAAAAGAGGCTGTTCAGTCGTTGCTGGGCGGTCTGGCAGGCGGCACGCTGACGATGCTGGCCTCGGGTTACCTGAGCGAACGTTTGTTTCGTTATATTCCTTACGCGGGCCCGGTGTTATCTCTTGTGATCCAACCCGGCCTGGCCTTTGTCTCGACCTTTGCGCTGGGTCGGATTTTTATCAGTAAGTTTGAGTCAGGTCAGTCGCTGTCGGAATTAACGGCAGAGGCGGTGAGCTCAGCGTACCGCGAGCAACTCGCAAAAACAAAATCGTTGTTTAAAAAGAAAGAGCAGGAAACTGTAGTCGAAGTTTTGGATCCGACGATTCAGCCCGTTCAGTCTCCTTGATAAGATCATTGCAGACAACAATCACAACTGCGTTGCAGGAACTCATCAGAACATTTGCCTCACTCACGCATGCATGCTTACCTAAAATTTGATCTGATTGAGTTTCTCGCCCAGGGACGCGGTCGAGAATTAAAGAACGTAGCTATCCTGTCGCTGTTTGCCGGCATCGTTAACACGGCTTTGATTGCACTCATTAACTATTCTTCGCAACGGGTTTCTGAACATCACAGCGTCACGTGGCATTTCTTTATTTTTGCCGCACTGTTACTTGGTTTTATGTACGGAACAGCCAAGGTCACCCACGCCAATGTGATGGGTGCCCAAGCCCTGATTCACAAATTCAAAATCAAGATCATGGGGCATGTGTTTAGGTCTCAGTTGATTAAGGTGAATGAAGTCGGTCGTGGCGAAATCCTCCAATTACTAGCGCGCGATGCCCATTTGGTTTCGCAAGGCAGTTTCATGTTGATCGCGTTGAGTCAGTCGATTGTGACGGTCTTGTTCTTGACCATTTACATGGCCTTTGTTGCCTGGCTCGCATTTTTAGTGATCCTTGTTTCGATGTCCCTATTTCTTATCGTAAGCCTGATCGGGTTGAGGACCTCCGCCAGAGAATTAAAGCAAACCGTTGTAAAAGATGCGTACGTCAATACAATTTTTGATGATTTCCTGAGTGGTTACCAAGAAGTAAAAATGGATTCACGTCGCGCCAGAGACATCACACGACACATGATTGAAAAGTCGCGCGAGAGCTCAAAGTTCAAGGGCGAGGTGATGAGTGAGATGCTGCAATTCTTCAACTACATGCAAGCGTTCATGTTTGTTGTGGTGGGATTGCTGATTTATTTGGTACCTGAGTTCTCTCCAAGCTTTTCTGAACATATTCTGCAGGCCACTACGACCTCATTGTTTATTGTGTCTTCCCTGAATGTTGTGGTTCAGACAATGCCTTCATTGACGCAGGTAAATTTATCCGCCCGTTCTTTGATGGATCTTGAAAAACGCTTGTCTGATGAAGAGGCTGAAACGGCATCCAGACAGCGTGAGCTTTTTTCTGAGTTCAAGTCGGTCACTTTTCGAGACATCTGTTTTGATCATACAAATGTCAGGACAGGTACCCAGTTTAAGCTTGGACCAATGAGTTATGAGTTTGAAGCGGGTAAGGTCTACTTTATTCGTGGTCGCAACGGTTCTGGCAAGACAACGATGATCCGTTTGTTGACGGGTTTGTATACACCAGCGTCAGGTCAGATAATTGTCAATGGCGAACAGGTGGTGGCCCAGCCCTCGACCTCAGATTACCGTGATTTATTTGCCGTGGTTTTCAGTGATTTTTATTTGTTCACGAAAACTTACGGTCTAAATCATATCAGCGATGATGAGGTCACCGAGCTGCTTAAACAGTTTGAGATTGAGGCACACGTTTCGGTTCGGGATGGAGAGTTCTCTACCGTCAAGCTTTCGACTGGGCAGCGCAAGCGACTGGCCTTAGTCGTTGCTTTGCTGTGTAAAAAGCCTATCTTAGTTCTTGACGAATGGGCGGCTGATCAAGACCCGCAGTTCAGAAAAGAGTTCTACGACATCATTATTCCTCGTCTGCGGGCATTGGGTAAAACAGTCATCGCTATCACTCATGATGACCGTTACTACAGTGCCGCAGATAAGGTTTTGAGCGTCAGTCGTGGCGTACTCGTTGAAGCGACATTGTGAAATCCCCCCTGAACGGGGAGGATTTCCGTGCATTTGATTAAAGTACCGGTTGTTTTTCTTTCTATCGAGGCTACTCCCACAGCAAAACATTAGGCAAGCTTGAATCCAATTTTCTGAGTACGGTGTAGCCCACCCCAGACAGGCCGCGAAACAAACCTAGATTAAAAGCCGTCCCGCCAGCATTCCAAGCGTAGTCACCTTGCTCGTGGCGGTTCGCGATAATTTGTGCCAGTCGCTGATCTGATAAATGCCCAAGAGCGGGTTGGTTTAATACTTTACTTGCTTCGGCTAGAAACTCAATCGTACCGAGTGTGCCACAACACAGCGTATCAACATGCTGGGGCCAGTTAGCGGTGGTGTTTTGCACTGCGTGATTGATGTCGCTCACGATTGTCTCTACCCGAGTCTTGCCAGCACGACGACTTGCAGTACGTGCGAGTCCAATACCTACTGCACCATGACACCATTGGCTCGGGAAAACGCCTTCATCGCCGCTACGTAGATCAGGCCAATTCATTGCAGTCTTGTCGTAACAGCTATCTTCAAAGGCAAGGCATTCTTGCGCCGCTGCCTCGAATTCTTCACGACCACTGGCTTTTGCTACGCTTGATAGTGCATAGGCGAACCCAGCAGCACCATGCGAGAAACCCGTTAAAGGTGATTCACTGACTCCGAGTGCCACCCAACAACGTTTACCCACTTCGCCTTGTCGTGGTTGTCGTAATAAGTGCTCGCCGCAGGCAACGGCTTTAGCTAATACGTCTTTTGACTGGGTTTTACGATAAAGCGCAAGTAACCCTAGGATGCCTCCCGCACTGCCCGCAATCACATCTAACGAGCGATCGGCCGCTATTAATTCGTTTGAGAACAAATTCGATACCGTCAGCGCGTCTTGCAATAAAGATGGCTCAGCAAGCAGTTCTGAGATCACCGTCAGTGCGTAGACGACCGAACCAAGCCCACTTGCGCCTCCGATTCCCAGCCCTCTGGCCCATCTCGGTGCGGAGGGTTGTGCAATTTGGAGTCTCGTTGCAGCGAGAGCTTTAAGCGTAAGCTCACGACTGACTGGATCCTTGGCATAGCGAGCGTGGGCGGCTAAAAACAAGGCAATGCCGCCAGCACCGTTATATAAATCAGCCCCAAGGGTGACGAGCTGGGCAACTTCTGAGCCACCTAACCAATCAAGGCCGACCCACGCAGCGCTTTTATCCTTGATCGCGCCATGCTGCTGGATGGCTGCAACGATTCTCGTTGCCTCTCTTGCCAAAGTCGTCTGGTCTAAAGGTAGTGCTGATTGTTTAAGCTTGCGTGTGAAAAGATATTTATCCTTGCTGTCACTATCGGATCGTGACACAAAACTCGTGCTGACCTTGATGATTTCAACCTGACGCTCTATCTCGAGCGCTGACCATTGCATGAGACGCTCTGTGGCACGTCCAAGCCCCGGTATCGCACCTGTTTGAGTTCGATGACCGGTAATGGCACTCACCATATCTTCATCGCTTGGAGAAACAAAATGCGGCACATTCAAATTTACTAACGCTATCCGTTCTGCCTCTTGAAGTGGCCAAAGTAAATCATCTTTGGCGTCCCAGTCAGCGAGTCTCGATAAAAACTCTGCCTGTGCGCTCCAGGTCACCCCATCGCTCATGTTTCGATGGTCTTTGAGCCTTTGCAACAGCATGTAGTAGAACCGGGTGTTGCGAATGACCTTACGCACGGGAAGTTTCTTAAAGGGCTTGAGCAGACTTGCTACCCCGATAGCGTCCCGCTGCTTGAATAGAAAGTGGGCGTACTGTTCGAAACCTTCAATGAAGGCAGGTAAATAATCACCTAGTTGTGCATAGTTCCCTTTGATGTGCGGGATGTTGGGCGTGTGTGCCGAGTCGTTAGGCACTTGCATCCAGCGCATACCATCAGTATTGACGTTTTTCCATACGCCAACGGGTGCGCTGCTTCTGACGGCGTTGAGCCCCCCCGCATCAAAAATCTTATTGTTGGGGCTTTTAGCGTACGACGGCAGCATCCCCACCATCAATACCGAGTTCACAACGCTGCGGCCTGCCTCAATTAAAGCTGCTGTTTCGGGGGTTTCTTGCTCGGCTTCAGGCGTAGAAGCCTGCAAAATCATTTCCAGATCAATCGGAACTGGGTGAGCACCATGGGCTAGGATGTTTTCATAATGCATGTCGCTGCTGGCAAACAAATGAAACACGGCCAACCATGCGCCAGAGCGACGATAGAACAGCTCAATATCCTGTGTTGATTCGCACGACGTATGTTCGATGAACTCGGTCCATCCATATTCGTGGCAAGCAATGGTCTTGACGGGCTTGAGATCAATAGGTGGCAAACTAGCGTTAAACATCACTATCAGATCATGCCACGCAACATCTAAGCGCAAATCTTTAGGTTTGTAGACAAGCTTAGTATGATCCTCGAAGGTAACGATTTGCACCGAGTGACCAAAGTTATGGGGATCGGATAGGTCACCCTCAATCGCCTGGACGTTAACCCCGGGTGCAGAGTGCGTGATAACCGCTTTGATCTCTGAGATGTCTGAGCCAAGACGTGCGACTAACTCAACTGTGGTGTCTATCCACTGCCTGACAATCGTAGCCGTTAACCGCAGTAAGACGGGTTTTTCTGCAAAGATTAGTGGCAGCTCCGTTGCCCTCAGATCCTCAACCAATTTATCAAACAGATCCGTACCTGCTGAAGCAGTAGACGCGGGTAATTTGCCCTCTGGGGTATGTACTTTAAGGATCGCGACAAACTTGCTGTAGAGCAGCGGGGCATATAAGTCTGTGAGCAATTTTAATAGCCCGATGCGTAGACCCCGCCTAGCTGAATCATTAAACAACGCAAGCGCTTGCGGCGGCGTCTTGTCGACCACTTGTGCCTCGGCAAGCGTCACAAGTGCATAAAAAATCTTTGCGAAGGGGCAAGGTTCGGCCCCATCAACTAAAAAAAGTTGACCATCGCCAAACTCACCCGTTAAGGCTTGATACACCCATTGCGCATCTACAAACCATGCGGGTTGTGGTGAGGCTGGCGAATGCCTCACCTCAGCGAGCCTTGAGAGCACTTCATCAATCGCAAGATTGTCACGGCTAAGGCGTTTAAAGAACAGACTCCAATCACCGCTGGAGGCAGAGCGACACCAGGCAGCGAGACTCAAGGCTGCCCGATCCGTACTGTCTTTCTGTCCAAGCTGTCGCTGATAGCTAGACCCTAGCAACTCATCAATGGTTGCGGCGTTTACAAGTAACTGCTGAAAATTAAAGGTCATTTTGTCGCCGAGTCGGCCAAAAAATTAAGCTGCTAATAAATGTTTTTTGATCAATAATCGGTGCGTCGGCGCATGCTCGATCACACCAGCTATCTTCATTAAACGCATGGGGTTTTGGATAAACTCGACTTCGTGTAACTGTTCCTTACACTCTTGCTCGGTCACCTTGCGAGCAATAGACTGACTCACCGCAATAGGTAGCCCCAAGGGCTCCAGCGTCTTGTGGTGAAACTCAAAGAGCTGCTCTTCGCTTGGAGTCACGTACGTCACAAAATACCCCACAATGGCACGTCCTAAGAAAACACGATCTTTTTCTGAAATCGCAGACCAGAGATATTTCAGTAGATGCTGAAAAAATACTTTGTGACGACTCTCGTCATGTAGATGCTCTCTGAAGTAGATATCTGCGGGATTATCTGTGTGAGCAACTTTTGCCATGCTAATAATATCATCGACCACCGCATTTTCTAGGATGCAAAGCAAAGTTGTCTCAGCAATGCGTTCAAGCTTGGTAGGGACAGCACTGCGGAAGAAATCCAGAGGTGCGACTAGCGCCCCTTCTTTCTTAAGCTTTGAAGTGGTGTCCGAGCCCTTAGCAGCGACTGGTTTATGCACAGCACTCGGTGTCACCCCCACCAGCGTTTTCAAGTCCGATAAAAGCTCTCTGGCCACGAAGGCGTGATACATCTCATCAGTGCCGATAGCGATAGCCACTTGCTTAATTGAATCGCTTAGATCAATACCTAGCCCCTGATTGGCGAGTTTGCCGCACTGATCGGTGACAAAGTTCACTTCAAAATTGGCTACACCGCTCAACACATCGCAAAAACTTTGCAGGTAGAACGCCTGCAGTTGCTTCTTTTTTAATGCTTGGATTTCAGGCAAGTGTTTATATGGCTTGAGTGAATAAGAAAAATCCACCTTGGCCAACAGACTCTTACTAAATCGACTTCTTTTTTTTGTTCGTACGGTTGATTTCTTTTCCCAGTCATTCAAATATTTTTGAGAATAGGTGTGGAACTCCGTCAAACTGGTACTTGTGTTCAAGAACCGCTCCCTTATGTGGTACGGAAACCGCCTAAAAGCCATCCGAAGGATGTGGCCTTGCTTGGTACCCGCGCCCAAGTAGGCAGTGGGAGATCGGTCAGCAGGGGCTACGCCAATTAAGTGACTTTGTTAAGAATACCTGATCGTTATAAATTCGATATGTGACTGGTGTCAAGAACTAACCGCACTATTTGTAAGCTGTTACGAGAATCGGTTAAAAAACTACCCGAAGGCAGTTAGTACCATCGCCCACGTAGGCAGTAGGTGACTGACTGTACATCGACGCTCCCGCTTTGTTAAACACTCAATTCGTTTTGACTAAAAGGTAAAGATTGCACCCCCTACATTCGGACGTTTGTCGTGAATTTGCATCCAATGTCTTTGCAAAGAATTGCTGCTACGAACTTAGCAATCAGATCGTTGATGACTAAATGAAGAGGATGTGCGAGGGTAGTGGGGTGTTCGACTTAGTGGTTATTCCCAAATTAGAATATTCGGAAGCGTTGGCTCGTTGTGTCTTAAAGC
>JBAWWV010000117.1:0-11488 GCA_037146575.1 Alcaligenaceae bacterium
CAAATGAGCAATGACTGCCTTTGTAATATCAGCTGTATTACTTTTGCCACCAAATTCTGCCGGCCTGACAATATTGTTGGCAAACGAAATTTCAACAGCGCGCTGAATCGCAAGTGCCCCGTCTTGCAGACGCGAATCGTCATGACGATCGCTTAACCACTCAAGCATCATCGCCACCGACAGAATCA
The DNA here is from genome assembly GCA_037146575.1 of Alcaligenaceae bacterium. GTDB lineage: Bacteria > Pseudomonadota > Gammaproteobacteria > Burkholderiales > Burkholderiaceae_B > Zwartia. Next base: position 189 of record JBAWWV010000117.1, read on the forward strand.
TTGCGGTGGGGTTAGCAATGCCCTTGCCCGCAATGTCAGGTGCTGTGCCGTGGGCCGGTTGAAACAAACCGTGATGATCACCAATATCGCCCGAAGGTGCCATGCCCATGCCACCGACCAAGCCCGCGATCAGATCAGACAAAATATCGCCGAACATATTTTCAGTCACCAAGACGTCATAGGCCCACGGCTTGAGCACTAAATTCAGCGCCATCGCATCAACATAAGCACTGTCTGTTGCGATGGCAGGATAACGTTTTGCGCACGACTCAAAAATCGTCCGCCAGAACGCCATTGACTGAAAGACATTGGCTTTATCGACACTAGTAACGTGGCCTGGTCGACCCGTTTTTTTTCGTGACTCGGCCAACTTGAAAGCAAAGTCACACACACGCGTTGTACCAGTACGGGTGATTTTCATGGTGTCATACACGGCTTCATCACCCTCGGCGCGACCGCGTCCGCGTGAATAGAACAGCCCTTCAGTGTTTTCTCGAATCAAGACCAAATCGATTTTGCTGGCCAGTGGATTGGCCAACGGTACTGGTAGGCCAGGAAACGTTCTAATCGGACGCACACCAGCGTACAAATCTAAAGCGAAGCGAATATCGAGTTGCGGAATAATTTCTGTGCCATCAACACCTCTGACATGGGGCAAGCCCATGGCACCAAACAAAATCGCATCGGCCGCGCGACACGCTGCTAACGTTGGTTCAGGCAACGACTCACCCGAATCCAAATAGTGTTGTGCGCCCGCGGGATAAGTGCGTGCATCAAACTGAACACCCAACTGCTTTTCAACGGCGTCTAATACGGCCAAAGCTGCCGCCATGACTTCTTGACCGATTCCATCGCCCGGCAACACTGCGATTTGATATGTCTTTTTCATTTTTTCGCTCTCCTAACTTCTGCGTCTACAAACAATGAGGTTTCAATACCCCAAAATTAGCGCCAACAGCACCCAGTAATGATTCAATGACTCGTTTACTTTTTCTGCTTACGAAAAACCTCGCCCCACAACTCATAATCCTCTTTGATGCGAGCCGCAAACGCTTCGGGTGAACTTGTCGTCACAGTCATACCGGCCTTTAATAAGGTAGCTTGTACCTCGGGCATCTCTAAGATTTGATTCAGATTGCTATTCAACATTTTCACCACGTTCTCAGGAGTCCCCTTGGGTGCCAGAATACCGTACCAGCTGCTGGCAAGAAACTTCGAAAATCCAGACTCAGGCGAAGTCTTCACGTTGGGCAGCGCAGGTACACGCTCAGTACCTGTCACCGCAATCGCCTTGAGCTTACCGGCATTCACTAACGGCATCGCCGAAGGCAGACTCGCAACCATCACATCGACATCACCACGTGCAAGCTCAATCACGGCTGTACTCGCGTTTTTATAGGGAACACTCAAGGCTTTAATCTGAGCGATTTGCCCAAATAAACTTCCAACTAACTCGGTTTGCGAAGAGGTTGAGGCAAAGCTAACAGGCTCATTTTTTTTATGTGCGAACTCGACAAGGCCTAGCAGATCATCAAACGGAGAGGACGTACTTGTTACGATCACAAAAGGTTGATCGACTCCGATAGCAACGGCAACAAAATCCTTGATCGGATCGTACTCAATATTAGGAATTAAAAACGGAGTGACCGCAACCGAACTCGTCAAGGCAACGGTCAGGGTATAACCGTCTGGGGCCGCTCGAGCACCAAACGCAGTGCCAATCCCAGCCTGCGCACCCGGCTTGTTATCGACGATCACCTTTTGGTTTAGCCGCTCGCTTAAGCGCTGAGCGATCACACGACCGAACGTATCTGTTCCCCCGCCTGGGCCGTTGGGAACAATCAGTTGGATCGCTCTCGTCGGGTAATCTTGCGCCTGAGCGGGCAGCAACAGATACAGCGATAAAGCGAACAAGCCAAAAAAGCGTCTTTTGAGCATCACGTGCACCTAGATGATTCGTTCAACACAACTCTAGAGAGAGCTGTTTATACTAGCAGAATGCCGCACCTTCACTTGGAGACTCAATATGACAACAACAATCGGCTTTATCGGCTTAGGCCGTATGGGCAAGCCCATGGCCTCTCATCTACAAAAAAAAGGCTTTGACCTCATCGTCTTGGATCTGAATCAGCAGGCCGTGGCCGAGCTGGTATCCCTAGGCTCGACAGCGGGCAAAAGCGTTGCCGACATCGCACGCAGTTGCAACATTGTGATCACGATGCTGCCAAGTTCAGTCGAAGTTGAAAAGCTGTCTTACGGTGCAGACGGCATTTTTGCCAATGCAGCAAAAGGCACCATTTTGATGGATATGAGCACCATTGATCCGCTGGCGACTGATCGTCTGAGTGCCGAAGCCAACAAACATGGGCTGACCATGGTCGATGCCCCAGTTGGCCGTTTGGCTGAACATGCTGACCGCGCTGAATGCTTGTTTATGGTCGGGGCCTCTGACGCCGACTTTAAAACTGTTACCCCGCTACTCAACGCCATGGGTAATTCAACGTTTCACTGCGGTCCAGTGGGCACCGGTGGCAGAACCAAGTTGGTCAATAACTACGTCGCGATCACCCTCACCCAAGTGAATGGCGAGGCCTTGGCCTTATCGCAGCGCTTTGGCTTGGACATCACAAAGACGCTCGCCGTCTTGCTTGGCACTTCGGCTAACAACGGCCAACTGCGCATGAATTTTCCGAATAAAGTCTTGGCGGGTGATACAACGCCCGGCTTCACCATTGATCTGGCCCACAAAGACCTGTCACTGGTGGTCAATGCCGCACATGCCGCTAAGGTACCAATGCCGGTCGCTGCGGCAGTGCACGAATCTTTTAGTCAGGCCCGCGCAGCCGAGTTTGGTGCAATTGATTTTTCGGGGATCGCAGATGTGATTTGCGAGGTCTCTAAAATCAAAAAGCCCCGCGTGCCAAAGGGTTGGAAACCGAGCTAACTCCTGTTTCACACAACTTCAGCCCTAGACTCGGCGATCGTATTCGCGCCGAGAGCTCGTTAGCCGTGACTCAAGACCATTTCAACTCCACGCTCAGCGATCATGTAGGTCGCTGCGTTGGTGTTGGCAGACACGACTGTGGGCATCACCGAGGCGTCAATCACCCGCAGGCGCTCTACACCACGCACGCGTAGTTGTGAATCCACTGGTGAATGCCCGTCATCACTCATCCGGCAGGTGCCGCTTGGGTGATAGACCGTGCCGCCACGTGTTTGCGCAAAGGTCCAAAGATCCATATCGCCAGGCATAGTTTCGACATCCCACAGGTCTTTAAAGGCTGGCTGCGCGTAAATCTCTCGCAGCATCTCAAGGCCAGCGACAATCACCTTACGATCGTGTTCAGCCGAAAAATAGCGAGGTTCGATTTTTGGTTGATCAAACGGATCGGTTGAGCGAATCGACAAACGGCCTCGGCTATCAGGACGGCACTGACACACCGCAGCACTAAAGCCAGAGTAATCATGCAAAGGTTCGCCGGGCTTATCAACCGATAAAGGCATGATGATCAATTGAATATCTGCCCGCTGATCTCGCGCATGCTTGGTACGCGCCAAGCCACCGACTTGCCCAGCCCCCACGGTCAATGGGCCGCTGTTATTGAAGAGCCATTGCAACCCCATCTTGGCAAGCTCAAGCGGATTACGCACCTGATCATTGATCGACATTTTTTTCTTCAGTTTGACGATCACACGCGCTTGATAATGGTCTTGCAGGTTCTCACCCACTTCTGGTGACTCAGCCACCACTGGGATGCCGTGTTGCTGCAACAGCGCTGTGGGGCCAATCCCTGATAGCTGCAGCAATTGAGGCGACTGCAACGCACCGGCGCACAAAAGTACCTCTCGGTCAGCTTGCGCTTGCTTGGTTTCGCCGTTTTCAATCCATTCTATGCCGCAGGCAACCTTGCCTTCGAACAGCACGCGCGACACTTGAGCGTGCGTCACGATCGTCAGCTTTGGATTGCTCATCACAGGGCGTAAAAACGCACGTGCGCCGGATGAACGCCAGCCATCTTTAATCGATAGCTGATAGGCACCAACGCCGTAATCGGTTTGCCCATTAAAATCTTTGTTGGCAGGCAAACCAAATTGCTGTGCAGCCTCAAGCCAGGCATCGCAATAAGGATGATCATTGCGCAGCTCAGACACACCTAACTCACCCTTGGCACCATGAAAAGGCGTTTCGCCACCAATATAATTTTCTGAGCGTTTGAAATACGGCAAAACGTTATCGTAGTTCCAACCCGTGGCACCCTGCTTAGCCCAATCGTTGTAATCGTCGTGCTGCCCACGAATGTAGATTAAGCCGTTAATCGATGACGAGCCGCCTAGAACACGACCGCGCGGCCACACCACGTTGCGGCCGCCGGTTCCCTCGCTGGGCTCAGTGTCAAAGTGTCTTGAAAACTTTGGATTCATCATGGTTTTAAAGTAACCAATCGGCAAATGAATCCAAAAGTTTTTATCTGGACCGCCAGCTTCAAGCAAGAGTACCGTATGCCCAGCCTGAATTAAACGATTGGTCACTAGACATCCGGCCGAACCTGCGCCAACAACGATGTAGTCAAAGTTCATCCACTTTCTCCGTTAACTCTTACCGTACAAAACGATTATGATTTTGAGCTCTAAGCTTACCGCAATGACAGCCTTACGCTTTTATAGTCTCTAAATAGAGCTTCGCATCAAAGTACGTTGTCGCAGGTACCGCATTTTGAATACCACCAGCTTTGATAAAGAAATCGGTCACCTGCTGCAGCCACTTTGTGACTGTGCCATCGGCATAACTTTTCGTCCACTCTGCAGACGAAAAGTATTTTGAGGCTTTGAACTGTTCTTTAAAATCAGCAAGCGGCACATTCTTATACTTAGACTCTTGCAACGCCTGCACAGCGGCGGGGTCATTGATCAAGGCATCATTGGCCTGCGCCCAACCTTTAATGACGCGCTGACAAATATCCTTATTTTTTGCATAGTAATCGTTGCGTGCCGCCCAGCCACCAACAATTGCCGCCTGAGGATAAAAGGCAGAAGCATCAACAAGTTTTTTTGCACCCGGTACCTTGCTACGAACCGTAATATCAAACGGTACCCAAAGTGCAACCGCCGGTACTGCACCCGAAATAAAAGACGTCACAGCCTCGGCCATACGTTGGTTGACAATCTCAACCGATGAAGCATCCAGGCCATTTGCACGCAACGCGTTATCTAAGAAAACATGAGCCGTCGTGCCAGTTGTTGTCGAGATTTTTTTGCCTTTTAAATCGGCAAAGGTCTTGATCCCCATGTCTTCGCGTACCCATAACTGTGCCGTCGCGAATTCAACATTGTTGATTAAAAACACCTTCCCTTGACCACGCGCCGGAAAGTTTGATACGACTGCACCGGTCGAGAGCATATCGAGGCTGCCACCCACCATCGCCTGAAACAATTCAAGGCCCGTCGTAAATTCAACGAACTCCATCTCAAGGTTGTTTTTGACGAAGCTTCCGATACGATCGCCCGTCCAGATCTGGCCATCCACCGCGGGCGTGTGCAAATAGCCAACCTTAACCTTACTGCGCTGCTGTCCCAAAGCTGGAAAACCAATGCTCGATAACCCCACAAGGGCACCACTTGTTTGAATCAATTTTCTGCGATTGTTATTCATATTGAACCTCACTCAGACGATGGGTTAGAAAGATTAAGACCGGATGACCTGGCTGCTAGAAAACTGCTTTTGTTGAACTGCGTACTCTTGCATCACGAGTGCATGGATATGCGCGCGCAAGTCGGCAAAGGCCGGGGTGCCATGCAGACTTTCCTGGCGCGGGTAGGCAAAGGGCACTGTGATCACTTCTTTAATTCGACTCGGCCGCGCTGTCACGACAATGATTTTTGAAGATAAATAGATCGCCTCATCCACCGAATGAGTAATCAACATGACCGTCTTACGCTCGGCAGTGAGCGCCGCTAACAACAAGTCTTGCATCGCCGAACGCGACTGCGCGTCCAACGCTCCGAAGGGTTCATCCATCAATAAAAACTGAGGTTTGACCGCGTAGGCACGGGCAATCGCCAAGCGCTGGCGCATGCCACCTGAAAGAGTTTTTGGATACGCGTTCGCAAAGTCACTGAGGCCCATTAACGCCATATAGCGCTGACAGATATCTTCTCTCTCTTTAGCATCGACACGATTCGCACTTAGCGTCAGACCGAACCCAATATTTTGTTTAACGGTCAACCAAGGAAAGACGCCGTACTCTTGAAAAATAACCCCCCTTTCGGGGCCAGGCCCTACTATCGGTTTGCCGTCTAGCAAGACAGTTCCTGTGGTGGGTTTTACAAAGCCAGCCACGATATTCATCATGGTGGTTTTGCCGCAACCCGACGGGCCGATGATCGACACAAACTCGCGATCAGTGACGTCAAAGCTAACCTTGTCGACGACTTGTAGTTGATCGAACGCCACCGACACGTCTTTGAACTGGATTCGCGTCGTCATTCGATTCGATCCTGCCAAGCCACCAAGCGCTTACTTAAGCGACGCAGGAGTACATCCATGGTGAGTGCGATAAATCCAATGCAAATGATGCCAACATAAATAATATCAAGTTGAAAAAATGATGAAGCATTTTGAATCATGGCGCCCAAGCCCTGCTGCGCTGCAATCAACTCAGACGCTACCAACGTTGCCCAGGCAACTCCCAACGCCACTCGCAAGGCCGTCAAAATGTGTGGGATAGTGAGTGGAAAAATCACCTTCCTGAAGATCTCGGCATCAGTCGCACCCAAGGTGCGCGACACTTTGACAAAAATGGGGCTGATCTGTGCGACACCTTCGTACATCACAATGACACCGGCAAAAAATGTCGCGTAGAACAAAATCGCGACTTTAGCGATCTCACCTATTCCGAAGTACACAATCACCAAAGGGATCAGCGCGATCGGCGGCAACGCTCGAAAGAAATTAATCAACGGATCGATGAAGCGTCTGACATCTTTATACCAACCCAACATGAATCCAACCGGCACAGCGGCCGTAATCCCGAGTGCGACCCCAAGCGCTACGCGTTGAGTCGACATTGCGACATCACGCAAAAGCCGACCGTTAAACAATAAGTCTTGAAATTGAGTCGCAACCGCGTGAGGTGTGGGCACCAAGGCTGGGTTAATCAGGCCCGAATAGGCAATCGCATACCAAAGCATGACTAACAGCCCCCACGGGGCCAAAATCAAGGTGATCGTGCGTAGCAAGAAGTCTCCGTTGGTATTCGAGTCTGTTTACACTACGCGGCTTCGGAGCCGGCTCGATTTTTCACAAGTATCTTGACAGAAATAGTACTATGAATAGAAGCTGTAAACCATAATTTTAAGAGTCTTCATTCGTGTCTTAATGGATTGAAAGCCGTGATTAATATTAAAGACGTACAAGCCTTCGTCTACCGGGCTCCCATCAAAACGCCCGTGCAAACATCCTTTGGCCTGATGCGCGATCGCCCAGCAGTTTTCGTGCGCCTGCAAGATGCAGACGGTTCAGTCGGCTGGGGCGAGGTTTGGTGTAATTTTCCGTCATGTGGGGCTGAACATCGCGCGCGACTCATCGACACGCTCATTGCCCCTTTAGTGTTGCAACGCTCATTTACGCTGCCAACCGAGGCCTTTGAGTGGCTGTCTGCGCAAACCTCGGTGCTGGCCATTCAGACGGGTGAGTATGGCCCAATCGCGCAATGTATTGCGGGCATTGATATTGCGCTTTGGGATTTATGCGCCCGCAAAGCGCAATTACCCCTCTGGCGCTACATGGGCGGTGAGCGCAACACCGTTAAGGTCTACGCGAGCGGACTCAACCCCACCGATCCAGAAAAACTTGCTGCAGAACGAATGGCAGAAGGCTATCAAGCCTTCAAATTAAAGATCGGCTTCGGGCAAGACCGCGATTTGAATAACCTGAAAGCCATGCGACACGTCATTGGCAATCGTCCCTTGATGGTCGATGCGAATCAAGGGTGGGATCTTGCGACTGCCTCAGACATGATCGGCAAGCTCTCTGAATTTAACGTCGCCTGGCTTGAAGAGCCCTTGCGCGCCGATCGCCCCTGGTCTGAATGGCAAGAACTGGCCAGGCATGGCAACACCCCTCTTGCTGCAGGCGAAAACGTCACTCAACTCGAGGGCTTTGCCACCGCGATTCGCTCAGGGGTGCTTGCAGTCGTTCAGCCCGATGTCGCAAAGTGGGGAGGCTTAAGCGCTGGTCTACCTATTGCGAAAAGCATTTTGAAAGCTGGCATACGCTTTTGCCCGCACTACTTAGGCGCAGGCATTGGGCTGTTGGCCTCGGCGCATCTGCTTGCCGCCGCTAACGGCAACGATATTCTTGAAGTCGATGCTAACACCAACCCCCTGCGCTCGTTGACTTGCTTGCCCTTGAGCGACCTAAAGAATGGCGAAATGCTCTTGTCCGATGAGCCTGGTCTTGGTGTATCGCCAGACACGCTAACGCTGAACGAATTTCTAGTCGACCATCGCTAAATCTAAATAAACTCAAAGGTCAAGCCATGTATCCACCTGCTGTTTTCGCTCAATCACCACAAGATGACAGTCAATTGCAGGGGGAGTTAGCATCCCTTTTTTTCGATAAATGGCGGCGTGTTTGGGGGCTATTTTTACATACGCCATGGCAGCGATTTTTCAAACTTTTTTTATTGGCAGTGACGTTAGGCTTCACGCAAAATCTCTGCGCCCAAAACTATCCACAAAAATCTATTCGCGTCATCGTCCCTTGGCCTGCGGGCGGTTTTGTTGATGTGGCTGCCCGTTTGGCTGCAGAGCAACTGACAACAGCACTTGGCCAGGCATTGGTCATTGAGAATAAGCCTGGCGCAGGCGGAATGATTGGCGCAGACACCGTTGCAAAAGCGCCAGGTGATGGCTATACCCTGCTGTTCACAACAAGCGCTCTGACCATGAATACAGCGCTGCGCACCAACATGCCTTTTGATCTTAAAACCGACTTAATCCCGATCGCGATCGAAGCGTATTCACCCTCAGTGATCGTGGTGCATCCGATGCTTGGGGTTAAAACCCTGCATGAGCTTATTACCCTAGCGAAACAACAACCAGGCAAACTCACCTATGCCTCTGCCGGCAACGGTACCCCAGCGCACCTCATTGCCGAACTATTTAAAACCAGCGTCGGGGTAGATATTATTCATGTCCCGTATAAGGGCGGGCCTCCGGCGATGGTGGATCAAATCGCAGGTCGGGTGGACGTGCAGGTATCAAACGCGATGGGGGCTCTGCAACAAGTCAAAGACGGCAAGCTCCTTGCGCTCGCCGTCACCAGTCCAGAACGCTTTGAACAATTACCTGATATCCCGACAATGGCACAGGCTGGTGTTGCAGACTTTGAAACAGATCAATGGTTAGGTTTTTTTGCACCCAAAGGTATTTCAGCACCAGTCCTTAAGCGCCTGTCTGACGAAATCAATCACACTCTTGCCACAGAAAAGTTACGTGAGGCGCTCAAGAGCAAAGGGATGCGCGCTGCGACGGCGAGTACCCCTGGTGCCTTTCAAGACTATTTACAGACAGACCTTCAGCGCTGGACGACGCTGGTGAAGCGTTTAAACATTTCAGCAGACTAAAACAAAACACTTATGACAACAGCCTCGACATCACGCAAAGACTCTTCACCCAAACAGCCTAATATTCTGTTTCTAATGGTGGATCAGTTAGCAGCGCCTACCCTACCCGCTTACGGCCATCCTGTGGTGAAAGCGCCGCATATCTCGGCACTCGCTGCACAAGGCGTTGTGTTTGACAGCGCGTATTGCAATTTTCCAATCTGTGCGCCCTCACGCTTTTCTTTATTGTCTGGGCGCTTGCCTCATGCGATCGAAGCGTACGACAACGGCTCTGAGTTTGCGGCCTCTGTCCCGACGATGGCTCATTATTTGCGGCAAGCGGGTTATCGCACGACCTTATGCGGAAAAATGCACTTCGTAGGGCCCGATCAGTTACATGGGTATGAAGAGCGACTGACCACCGACATCTACCCTGCTGACTTTGCCTGGACACCAGATTGGCTCAAAGGTCCAGGCTATCGTCCCACCGGTGTGAGCATGCGCGGCGTGGTCGAAGCGGGGCCTTGCTTGCGCAGCCTACAAATTGATTACGATGATGAAGTTGAATATCACGCGTTACAAAAACTCTATGACCTGGCTCGCGTACCGAATCCATCACCGTTTTTCTTGACCGTATCGTTTACACATCCCCATCCGCCCTTCGTTGCACCCCAGCAATATTGGGATATATATAAAAGCGACGAGATCGATCAACCCAAAGTACCAGAAATCGCTTTTGAGGACTTAGACGAACACTCGCAATGGTTATACACCGCCCATGCACAGGGGCAACACAACATCACGCCCGAGCGAGTGCGTAATGCACGACAGGCGTATTACGGCATGATCACCTACACCGACGCAAAAATCGGTCGCATCATGCAGACACTCAAAGAACTTGGCCTTGAAGAAAACACCTTAGTCGTGCTGGCGGGTGATCACGGAGAAATGCTGGGCGAACGAGGCATGTGGTACAAGCAAACGTTTTTTGAGTGGTCAGTGCGTGTGCCGTTGATCGTGTCAATGCCACAGCGTTTTCAACCCGGCAGAGTCTCTGCGCACGTCTCGCTCGTCGACTTATTACCCACCTTTTTAGATATCGCACACAGTCAACAGTCGGTTGACCCCGTTGACCCACTCGATGGTGAAAGCTTGCTTCCTCTGTTGGATGGGATCGAGTCGGGAGCAGAACGTTGTGTCATCTCTGAGTACAGCTCCGAAGGTGTCTGCGCTGCGTCCAGGATGGTTCGCTCGGGTCGCTACAAATATATATACACCTATAAACTTGCGCCCATATTATTTGATCTTGAGTCAGATCCTGATGAGTTGAACAACCTTGCCGAGCAACCCGCTCATGCAAGCGTTCAAGCCGCCTTGCACGCCAAAGCAATTGAGGGCTGGGACCCCGCACAGGTGCATGCAAACATACTTGCCAGTCAAAAGCGCAGGCTGTTCATCGCGAGCGTCAATGAAACCTCTGAGCCACCCGCACCCAATTGGGCCTATCAACCCTTTGTCGACGAAACCAAACGTTACATTCGAGGCTCAGGAACCGCGGGGCCGATGGGCAAAAAAGCTCAGGCGAGATTCCCATTTGTGCCACCTGTATTACCTGATCGCAAAGAAGACCATTAGCTTCTAAATCTCGCATACCTTAACGCGTGCGTCTCTGCCCATCACGCTTGCACAGTTGGA
>JBAWWV010000118.1:0-11432 GCA_037146575.1 Alcaligenaceae bacterium
TTTCTGTACAAAGCACCATTGGTCAGATCACACTGCAACAGTGCCTTGGTCGAGCCGTGGTGCTGTATTTTTATCCCAAAGACAACACGCCGGGCTGCACGACTGAAACCGAAAATTTCCGCGATCTGCACGACACCTTCATGGCGGCTAACTGCGCGATTGTGGGTGCCTCACGCGATTCGCTCAAGTCACACGAAAACTTCAGCAAAAAACTTGCATTGCAGTTTCCGCTGATCGCCGATCCTGAAGAAACGCTCTGCAACCTGTATGGCGTCATGAAACTCAAAAACATGTATGGCAAGCAGGTACGTGGCATTGAGCGCAGCACGTTTTTGATCGATGCGCAGGGCAAGCTAACACGGGTGTGGCGTGGGGTGAAAGTGCCTGGTCATGCCCAAGAGGTGCTCGACGCGGCGCGCGCCTTGACATAAAAACACGAGGCAATCTTTTGTTGGTTGAAGTGTTTTACTCGTTGACGTGTTCTGCTATTTGAAGTGCTCTGCTCGTTGAAGTGTTCTACTTTTTGAAGTGTTCTGCTCGTTGAAGTGGTCTGCTCGTTGAAGTTCGCTACTCTTTGTTTCTTTAATCGCCTTTCTGGGGACTACCTTTTATGCCGTTACCGAAGCTGCCTACGCGTCCCGCTGCAATCTTGGATTTGACTACGCTTGAGCGCAATGCAAAAGCCCCAACGCGCGAAATCGAAGAGATACAACCTGATCTAGACGGCCTGACAAGCACGCAACCCGTTCTGCATAAAATGATTGAAGCCCCGCCTGCGCGCGGTGACGCGCCTGCGTTCGTGCCTGGCAAGGCCACGATCATTGACATTCAAGCCCGCGGCGCAGACCTGAGCAAAGCCGCTTCGACTAAAAAACCGGTGCAACCGAGCGGCTCGCGCAGCACCAAGCGCGCTGGCAGCAAACCTTCAAGCAACGGTGTGACCAAACTGTTCGTGCTTGATACTAACGTTTTGTTGCACGACCCCAGCTCGCTCTTTAGGTTTGAAGAGCACGATGTTTTTTTGCCAATGATGACGCTCGAAGAGCTTGATCATCAAAAGAAAGGCATGACCGAAGTCGCACGCAACGCGCGCCAGGTGAGTCGTTCGCTTGATACCTTGGTGGGCGACCACACAAAGCTTGATGAGGGTTTGCCGCTTGATGGTTTAGGCCACAAAGACGCGACAGGGCGTTTGTACTTTCAGACCAAAGCGATGTCTGGCACCCTGCCCCCAGATCTACCGATGGGTAAAGCCGACAATCAAATTTTAAGTGTGGTGCGTTCACTGCAAGAGCAGTTCGCCACGCGCGAAGTGGTGCTGGTATCTAAAGACATCAACATGCGCTTAAAAGCGCGCGCTCTGGCGATGGCCGCTGAAGACTACTTCAACGATCATGTGCTTGAAGACTCAGACCTACTCTACACGGGCGTGCTGCAATTGCCAGAAAACTTCTGGAATAAACACGGCAAGGGTGTTGAATCATGGCAGCAAGGAGGCATCACCTTCTATCGCATCAACGGCCCCTTATGCAGTCAGTTCATGATCAATCAGTTCGTATTTTTTGAAGGGCCAATGCCTCTTTATGCACAGGTGCGCGAAGTCAATGGCAAAACCGCGGTGCTGGCCACCTTGCGCGACTATACGCACGGCAAAAACAATGTGTGGGGCGTCACGTCGCGCAATCGTGAACAAAATTTTGCGATGAATCTTCTGATGAATCCAGAATGTGACTTTGTCTCTTTACTGGGTCAGGCTGGTACCGGCAAAACTTTGATGACGCTTGCTGCGGGGCTTGCCCAAGTGCTTGAGACCAAGCGCTACACAGAGATCATCATGACACGTGTCACGGTGCCAGTGGGCGAAGATATCGGCTTTTTACCTGGTACCGAAGAAGAAAAGATGATGCCTTGGATGGGCGCACTCGAAGATAATCTCGACGTTTTGAATATGGGCGAAACCGAAGGCGGTGGTGCAACCAGCAACTCTCACGGCAACGAGTGGGGCCGTGCGGCAACGATGGAACTCATCCGTTCAAAAATCAAAGTAAAGTCTTTAAACTTTATGCGTGGACGCACGTTTTTGAATAAATACCTCATCATCGATGAAGCACAAAACTTAACGCCCAAACAAATGAAAACGCTCATCACGCGCGCCGGCCCAGGCACTAAGGTCGTTTGCTTAGGCAACATCGCGCAAATCGACACGCCCTACCTGACAGAGGGCAGCTCTGGCTTGACCTTTGTGGTGGATCGCTTCAAAGGTTGGCCACATGCCGGTCACGTCACGCTGCAACGCGGCGAACGCTCGCGCTTAGCCGACTATGCTGGCGAGGTTCTTTGAGGACGTGTTGCCCTCGTATCATGCACGAGGGCGTTCACGGCACAGGTGATTAGTCAGCAAGGCTTTTGTGAGGTACTCTAAGTTTCAAGTGTTGCTTTCGCTAATCGACTGCAGCAGCACCAAACAATAAATCATGACTCTTAGTTCAACACCTGCCGCACTGACCGCCCCTCTTGCGCTCACGCTCGGAGATGCGACTGGTATTGGCCCTGAGATTGTTGTCAAACTTCACACGGCGGGCTTGCCTGCACCATGCGTGGTGTATGGCGATGCGGGTGCTTTGCGGCGTGCGTGCAAGGCACTCAATGCATCCCTGCGTATTGTCGAGCTTGTCGATGTCAGTGCGCTCAACGCCCACACTGACAAATCAGGATGTCTGTTTGTGCGCCCTACCTACCCCGCGCTTCCCGCCGACTTGCCACAAGGCCGCGTTGACGCGCGTGCGGGCCAGTCGGCCTACGATGCGCTGTGCTTAGCGATCGACGACGCCATGCTTGGCAAAGTCAGCGCAATCGTGACGGCACCCTTGAATAAAGAAGCGATGCATGCGGCAGGGCTCGATTTTCCGGGGCACACCGAAATCCTTGCGCAACGCTCTGGTACACAGCATGTTGCCATGATGCTGGTGAACGATCACCTGCGCGTCATACTCGCGACGATCCACATCGCACTGTCTGAGGTCTCACCCACGCTGACGCAAGAGCTTGAGTTACGCACAATCGAACTCGCACAGCAAGCGTGTCAGGCGATGGGGATTGTCTCACCACGCATTGGCGTTGCTGGTTTAAATCCACACGCTGGCGAACATGGCAAATTTGGCCGAGAAGATCTTGACGTCATCGCGCCGGCGATCGCACAGGCTCAGTCCAAAGGCATCAATGCCTCGGGCCCTTGGCCTGGCGACACGCTCTTTATGCGCGCACGTAATGGTGAGTTTGATATAGGCGTCGCGCAATATCATGACCAAGGTCTGATCCCCGTCAAGTATCTCGGCATCGATCAAGGTGTGAACATCACCGTTGGGCTGCCCTTTGTACGCACCAGTGTCGACCACGGCACCGCCTTTGATATTGCGGGCAAAGGAGTTGCAGACCCCTCTTCGCTGCGCGTGGCGTTTGAAATGGCCTTGAGCATGCTAAATAAAAAATTAGGGTAAACCCTTTATTTTTAATGTCTAAATAAAAATTTATCGTATCCGGGTAGAAAACTAGTTTAAGTATCCAAGCTAAGTATATAATTTGCATGGTTTTTATACTTTGCAAGGCACTTAAGATGTTTTTAAAGTTTGAGTTAACCTGCCGAAAAGGCTTGCTTGGATGCCTTTTCAGTCTGAGCCTGAGTCTTGCCTGTGCCCCACTGTTCGCACAGACAGCGACCACCCCAGTCGACAGCGCGATCAAAAAACCGGCGGCAACGACCGGCAGCACCAAAGCCAAGAAAAAAACAAGCAATACAAAAGCCAATAAAACAATCGTTGCGCCTTCGGGCACCCCCCAAGGCAATCGCTCCGTAGCGGATGCCACCAACAAACCTTCGACAAAGTCCAATACAAGCGGGTTGAAGTCGTCAACCGTCAAGCCCTCTAATGCCCCTGCAGCGCGTAACACAGCAGGGGTTGCGGCAGCCGGTGCGGTGGCAGTCGGTTCAATTAGCGCAGTGCGCTCGAACGTTGTTCTAGTGCAAGATCTTGGCAGTAACACGACTTTGTTTTCGCGCAACGAAGAGACTGCGCGCCCCATTGCCTCAATCACAAAACTAATGACAGCAATTGTGATCGTCGATGCAAATCAGTCGATGAGTGAAATTGTCGAAGTGACAAACAGTGACATCGACACGGTTAAGCACAGTCGGTCGCGTTTGCCAGTCGGTACGAAACTCTCACGTGGCGACATGATGCACTTGGCCTTAATGTCTTCAGAGAATCGTGCGGCGAATGCATTGGGCCGCAACTATCCGGGTGGCATGACCGCTTTTGTCGCTGCAATGAATAGCAAAGCGCAACAACTTGGTATGAGACAAAGCCGGTTTGTTGAGCCCACAGGCTTATCCAGTGAAAACGTCGCGAGCCCGCGCGACTTAGTCAAGCTCTTACAAGCGTCAGCCTCGCGTCCAGCCATTCGGCACTACACCACTGATGATCAACACGAAGTGCGCTCAAGCGGACACGCTACCTTGTTTCGTAACACCAACATGCTAGTGATGAATCCAACGTGGGATATTAAGGTATCCAAAACGGGCTACATCAACGAGGCCGGACAATGCCTAGTGATGGTGGCGCGCATTAACAACCGCGATATGGCAATCGTTCTGCTCAACGCAGACGGCAAAGGCACTCGGGTGGGTGACGCTGTCAAAATCAAACAATGGGTTCAACAGACTAAAGTTGTCGCCGGACTGGATAGCACACAGCCGCAAGATGGTACACAGCTTCAATAAGCCGCCCCACCACCAGCACCGCCTGCGAAATTCAAGAACCGAGTACTTGAACCTTGAAAGGTTAGTCTGACCGTGCCGATTGGGCCATTACGTTGCTTACCGATGATAATTTCAGCGGTACCCTTATCGGGTGAATCAGGGTTATAGACTTCGTCGCGATAGATAAACAAAATCAAATCGGCATCTTGCTCGATTGCGCCAGATTCACGCAGATCACTCATAACGGGGCGACGATTGGGACGCTGCTCTAGACTACGGTTCAACTGCGATAGCGCAATCACGGGGCAATCAAGCTCTTTGGCTAAGGCTTTGAGCGAGCGGCTAATCTCTGAAATCTCAGTTGCACGATTTTCGCCCGCTGAGCTTGCACCCATCAACTGCAAGTAGTCGATTACGATCAACCCAAGCTTGCCACACTGCCGCGCCAAGCGCCGCGAGCGCGCTCTGACCTCGACCGAGCTTAGGGCCGGGGTCTCGTCAATATACAACTGAGCATCTTGCATGCGTTGTACTGCGTGCGTGACGCGCGGCCAATCATCGGCCAACAGCTTACCCGTGCGCATACGATGTTGGTCAAGCATCCCAACCGAGCCCAGCATACGCATCGCCAACTGCACAGCGCCCATCTCCATCGAAAATACTGCGACCGGAATGCCTTGTTCAATCGCGACGTGCTCTGCAATGTTCATGGCCAACGAGGTTTTACCCATCGAAGGTCGGCCTGCAACAATCACTAGGTCACCCCCCTGGAGCCCTGAAGTCATTTTGTCGAGATCGGTAAACCCCGTGGGCACGCCCGTCACATCGGTGTTGCCCTCACGGTGATAGAGCTCGTCAATCTTATCGACCACTTCAGACAAGAGAGGCTGAATTTCACGGAACCCGGCCGAGGCTTTCGCCCCTTCTTGTGCGATCTTAAAAACTTTGGATTCGGCTTCGTCAAGCAATTGACGCGCCTCTTTGCCCTGTGGATTAAATGCTGTGGCAGCAATTTCGTCAGCCACCGTCACGAGTTTTCGTAACATCGAGCGCTCGCGCACAATTTCGGCATAGCGACGAATATTAGCGGCCGAAGGTGTGTTGTGCGCTAAGGCGTTTAAGTAACTTAAACCGCCAACCTCTTCAGACTTACCAACACTAGCCAAAGACTCGTTAACCGTTACCACATCAGCCGGGCGCGACAAGTTAATCAAGCGGGCGATATGATGCCAAATCAGGCGGTGATCAAAACGATAAAAATCCTCTTCGTTGACAACGTCGGTGACGCGCTCCCAGGCACCATTGTCAAGCAACAGCCCGCCAAGCACGGATTGCTCAGCCTCAACTGAGTGCGGCGGCACGCGAAGGTATTCGAGTTGTGGATCTGGAGAATTATTCATCATGCAATGATAACCGTAAGGTGTTTGTCACATATAAGAAACCTTGGACATCACGGCCTGGAATCCATTTAAGGCACCAGCCCAGATATTTTTTGATTGCTGCAAAATGTTTCTCGATTGCTGTCAAAGAGGCTCGTACAAGCGGATCGGGGTTGGCCCTTAGATAGACTGCAAGTAATTGATGGCAAAGCGCTTGACGCTCAGCGGAGCTAAATTCATGACCTCGCAACCCCGCCATTGAGGACAGCATTTGAAAAACGTCGTAGGCTTGGGCGAGTGGTAAGGATAGCGCTTCACCGATATTTTCTTCGAAGTCGATACGCGTTGCACTGCCATCGTCGTGAATCATGAGGTTACGTAATTGCGCGCCACCGTGCACAAAGCCAGAGCAGTGAAAATGCGCAAGCTCTTGGGCTGCACTGCTCATGAGCTTTAGCCGTCCCTCAGGCGTGGCAATACGGATCAAGTAAGGCATATCTTGGCCCACATACTCTAAGACCAAAATATCAGACGCCTGGTACCAAACATTTGGCACCGAACTGCCCGCCGCTTTGAGTCGAACCAAGCGCTGCGCCTCATCTTGCAGAGTATTTTTCAATAACTGCTGTGGAGAAGGCCGTTCGTTCATCAACAGCCAGCAGAGCCAGGACAGCACCACCACTCTGACAAACTTCAGCGCATTGATCAGCGGTGAGAACCACGTTGCCCGGTGGCGCTTAACCACGCACGAGCGACCGGCCAACTCAACAAACGCTACGCCAGTCGCAGCATCGGCGTGCGACATCAGCCACTCGTCTAGGGCGCGCCTAAACTGAGAGTCACCTGCGTACGCGTCAACGTTTGAGTTTGTCACAATGCCAGAAAGTGTCTGAGGGTGCTGCAAGGAACCTTACCACGCACCTAAATACAAAAAGCCGACCTGAGCCGGCTTTTTGTTTAGCGCAAGCGGGTAGAGACTTAGACTACGTCGCCGACCACAACAACAGAAATGCTGCTAACCACATCAGGATGAATGGCCACTTGCACAGGAAATTCACCGACAGCCTTCAAGGGACCTTCGGGCAAACGGATTTGCGCTTTCTCGATACCAGCGAAACCTGCCGCCACCAGAGCTGTTGCAATATCCATGTTGGTCACCGAACCAAACAACCGGCCATCTACACCGGCTTTTTGAGTGATTTTCAACGAGAAGCTTTCAAGACGCTGACCCAAGGCTTGTGCCAAAGCCAGTTTCTCGGCTTGGATTTTTTCAAGTTCAGCACGGCGGACTTCAAACTCTTTTAAAGCAGTTTCAGTCGCGCGACGGGCTTTTTTCTGGGGGATCAAGAAATTGCGGGCGTAGCCATCACGCACACGAACAACTTCACCGAGGTTACCAACGTTAACGACTTTTTCGAGCAGAATAATTTGCATGGTGTGCCCCTGGATCAATTATGGTTATCAGTAAAGGGCAATAGTGCCAAAAAGCGTGCGCGCTTGATTGCGGTATCGAGCTGGCGCTGATAGATCGCCTTAGTACCGGTCAAACGTGCAGGAATAATCTTGCCGTTTTCTTGAATGAAATCACGCAAGGTATCCAGATCTTTGTAATCAATCTGATCGACGTTTGCCGCGCTGAAGCGGCAGAATTTACGACGCTTAAAAAGCGGATTCTGTTGTGTGAATTTCTTTTTTTCTTTACGTTTACCGAAGAAAGCCATGATGTGCCTCGCTTAAATCTGTTGAATTTGCTGCGCATGCAGCCTAAATTTTGGTGAATCTTTTCGAACCGGAGCTAAAAACCCCTGGACGCGTACTGTGCAACCCAAACTTGTTGTGAGTGCCATCTGTGCTAAGTCTCCCATCGCCACTACTGCCAGCGTAAACGCTAAACGGCGCGGTTGACCTGCCTCAGTGACCTCGGACTCGTGTGAGAGAAGAAATTCAAGCACTGCAACCCCGGATGGCGTATACCTTAAGGGGGATAGCTCAAATACCTGACCCTGCACTTCAAGCCGATTCACAACGTGCCTAGATTACTCAGCCTCGCCGGGCGTTGTTTCAGCCGAAGCCTTACGGGCTTCGTCGCGCTCAACTTGTTTCATCATGAGTGAAGGCTCAGACTGAGCGGCTTTAGTCTTGATGACAAGGTGACGCAACACGGCGTCGTTGTAGCGAAACGAATGCTCGAGTTCGTCGAGTGTCGGTTGACCGCATTCAATGTTGAAACACACATAGTGTGCTTTCACCAGTTTTTGAATTGGATAAGCGAGTTGACGACGACCCCAATCTTCAGTGCGGTGGACTTTACCGCCTTGGGTAGTCACCAGCGCTTGATAACGCTCGACCATTGCGGGAACTTGCTCGCTTTGATCTGGGTGAACGATAAAAACAACTTCGTAATGACGCATTTGAACTCCTAAGGATGTCCGAAGAGCCTACAAAAAGCGCACCTCGGGGGCAGCCCGCCACACCAAACACTGGTTGGTCGAGCAAGAAAGCCTTTAATTATCGTATGTTTACGCTATTAATGCAAGCAGGAAACTGAATCGCTGCGCTTACGCGGCTAGCTGAGTCCCAAACCGGGAGCGAATTGAACCCTCAATGCCAGCGGCGTCGAGCCCGACGCTGGCCAACAGGGCGCCTTGTTCACCATGATCAATAAACCGGTCGGGTAAGCCAATCTGTAGTAACGGACACACAACCCCCGCTGCAGCCAGCGCTTCTGCAACCGCGCTGCCCGCCCCGCCCATGATTGCGCCTTCTTCGAGCGTGACAAGCCCCGCGTGCCTGGCCGCCAATTCGAGCACCAAAGCCACATCGAGCGGCTTCACAAAGCGCATATCCGCCACAGTCAGGTTTAAGACCTCGGCAGCTTTGAGCGCCGCGGGCAGCAACGTACCAAACACCAAAATCGCAATGTTTTTACCCTGTCTACGCACGATTCCGCGTCCGACTTCAACTGTAGCCAAATCAGTTTGGGGGATAGCGCCCACTCCGGCTCCGCGAGGATAACGCACTGCCGCAGGGCCCGGATATTGATAACAAGTTGACAACAGCAGCCTGAGTTCGCTTTCGTCAGAGGGCGTGGCCACCACAATATTCGGAATACATCGCATAAAGGCGATATCGTAGTTACCCGCGTGGGTGGCACCATCCGCACCCACCAAGCCGGCACGGTCTAGCGCAAAGGTCACATCAAGATTTTGCAGCGCAACATCATGAATTAACTGGTCATAGCCACGTTGCAAAAAGGTCGAATAAATCGCGACGACCGGTTTTTGACCTTCACAGGCCAGGCCAGCGGCAAACGTTACCGCGTGCTGTTCGGCAATCCCCACATCAAAATAGCGCTTCGGAAAACGGCGCTCAAACTCAACCATTCCGCTACCCTCACGCATCGCAGGGGTGATGCCAACAAGACGCTCATCTTGTGCTGCGGTGTCGCACAACCAAGTTCCAAATACCTGTGTAAAGGTTGTTTTAGGAATGGCCGTGGGTTTTTGGATCCCGATTGCAGGATCGAACTTGCCGGGCCCGTGATAAAGCACGGGATCAGCCTCGGCGAGCTTGTAGCCCTGACCCTTTTTGGTGACCACATGCAAAAACTGTGGCCCTTTAAGCGCACGCATGTTTTGCAAGGTTGGGATCAACGAATCAAGATCATGCCCATCGATCGGCCCGACATAATTAAAGCCCATCTCTTCAAACAGTGTGGCCGGGGTCACCATGCCTTTGGCGTGCTCTTCAAAGCGACGCGCTAATTCAAGCACCGGTGGTATATGTTGCAACACCGAGCGCCCAACGTTTTTGGCCGCAGCATAAAACTGCCCCGACATCAAACGCGCCAGATAACGATTGAGCGCGCCGACCGGTGGCGAAATCGACATGTCGTTGTCGTTGAGAATCACCAACAAATTGATATCGGGCGTGACGCCCGCGTTGTTCATGGCTTCAAACGCCATACCGGCCGACATCGAACCATCACCAATCACCGCAATATGCTGGCGCGACACCCCAGCGTTACGCGAGGCGACCGCCATGCCTAGCGCAGCAGAGATTGAAGTTGAAGAATGCGCGGTACCAAAGGCGTCGTATTCAGATTCGCTACGCTTTGGAAAGCCAGACATGCCGCCAAACTGCCTGAGCGTAGTCATGCCCGCTTTGCGTCCGGTCAATATTTTGTGCGGATAAGACTGGTGGCCCACGTCCCAAATGATGCGATCGTGTGGCGTGTCGTACACATAGTGCAGCGCGACGGTGAGTTCGACCGTTCCCAGATTTGACGACAGATGCCCGCCCGTGCGCGACACAGAGTCAAGCACAAAGGCGCGCAACTGATCTGCCAACTTTCGAAGTTCGCGCTTATCAAGCGACTTCAAGTCGGCAGGAGAATGAATACGGTCAAGCAAATCAGTTGGCATAAGTCTCAAAACTTCTACAAAAAATCATCGCAAACACTTTAATGATCGAAATCATTTTAATGATCGAAATCATTTTAATGATCGCGTAAAACAATAAAGTCGGCCAAGCCCGCCAATAAATCAGCAGAGTCACCAAACGGGTTTAAAGCCGCCAACGCACGTTGATGCAACTGGCCCGCGAAAGCACGGGCTTGCGCCAACCCCATCAGTGTGACATAAGTTGGCTTATTGGCAGCGGCGTCTTTGCCGGGGGTTTTACCCAGTTGAGAACTGTCGGCTGTGACATCAAGCACATCGTCAATCACCTGAAAGGCCAGGCCCATCGCTGCAGAATACGCGTCAAGCGCCTGACGCTGCGGCGCACTCGCCCCGCCCGCCAACCCGCCTAACGACACGCTGGCCTCAAGTAAGGCGCCAGTTTTCAGGGTATGCATTTGTTGCATCGCCCGCTGGGTAAGAGCTTTACCCACGCTTTCTAAATCAATCGCTTGCCCGCCAGCCATCCCCAAGCTACCTGCCGCACGCGCTAACTCACGAATCGCCTGAACGATTAATTCGGGTGCAATCGGCATTTGTGCAAGCAAATCAAACGCCAGTGGCTGTAGAGCGTCGCCCGCCAACAAGGCAGTCGCTTCGTCAAACTGTACATGCACCGTGGGACGACCACGCCGCAAGACATCGTCATCCATGCACGGCAGGTCGTCGTGAACCAATGAATAGGCATGAACGAGCTCAACGGCTGCTGCGGCAAGATCTTGCGCCAAGGTTAGCCGGGCGTCACGCCGCACTGAAACCGCGGGCCCGCAAGCCTGCGCAGCCGCAAACACAAGCGCCGCACGCACGCGTTTACCGCCACCTAACACTGAATAGCGC
>JBAWWV010000119.1:0-11392 GCA_037146575.1 Alcaligenaceae bacterium
AATATCCCGCCCCAAGATCCCCGCCCAGCACACGCAATAAGACAGAGGCAAAACCTAATCCCAAACCAACGCCCAGCAAACCACCCAAAGCGGCCACCAGCAGGGCTTGCGTCAAGACCAAACCAAACAACCACGTACGCCCAGCACCCAGTACGCTCAACAGCGCGAGTTCAGACTGTTGGCGCAACACCGAAAAACTGATCGTCGTAAAGACAAGAAACGCGCCAGTGAATAAAGCAACCAAGGCCACTACGCTCAAATTCACACGATAGGCGCGCGACACATTAGACATTCTGCGGTCACGATCATCCGCCGTCACCAGAGTGAGTCCCAAGTTTAAAGTTTTAAGTGCTGCTGCCAAGTCTTTTGCGCTTGCGCCATCGACCAGTTGAATGTCCAACCGACTAAGCTGACCAAGCCCTCCCAGACGCCATTGCGCAACACCCAAATCCATCACTGCCAGGCTCTGCCCTGCTGCACCCGGTACAAGTCCCGCGACGTTAAACGTTTGCTTTTTTCCACCAAAAGAAAGGCTCAGGTCATCGCCTACGGCGACAGCCAGCTCTTTTAGCGCCGTTGCTGACAGAAAGATCGCAGTCTGATCAAACACTCGCATGCGCTGCTCTTCAGACACCGCGGGGAGCAAAGCAGAGGTCACACGGCCCGCCTGAAAAATATCCAGGCCAAGCACACGCACCGGTTGCGCTGCGCGCTCAAGTACGGGGCTCACAGCGCGTATGCCTAACTCTTGTTGACGGGACACCACTTCATCTAGCAACGTGTCTGAGAAATCGCCCGAGGTCGCAACGAGTTGCGCCGAAGCTTGCCCGTTTACCGTATCCAGTGCGCGACCAAATTCACTCAGGGCAGAACGATTGACAGTGTGAATCGCCACAGCTAGGCTAATCCCCAGCGCGACGGTGAGCCCAGCGATCAGCCAACGGCCCGGTTGGGCCCGAAAGGCCGAGGTCAGCAGCCAAAAGAACAGCATCAGCCGGTTAAAACAAAAGTGCGATCAAGCCTGGCTGCTGACTCAGCTGAATGCGTCACCATCAGTAAGGCTGCGCCTTGCTCGCGACAGGTATCGCAAAGAAGGCTGAGCGCTTTGTGAGCCGTTTCAGGGTCAAGATTGCCGGTAGGCTCATCCGCTAGGACGACTTCAGGCTGGTGTACCAGCGCCCGCGCCAAAGCAACGCGCTGCTGCTCGCCTCCGGATAAAACGGACGGAAAGGATTGCGCAACGCCCGTTAGCTCAAGTGCTTCGAGTAAACGCTCAGCGCGTTCTTTCGCTTGCGCGAAGGCTAAGCCCGCTAGCAAACAGGGCACCATCACATTTTGTAAAGCATTGAGATGTGGCATTAAGTGAAACGCCTGAAAGACAAAGCCAAAGGTCGCGCGACGCAATGCCAGCTGCTCGCCCTTGGTCATCTCAGCCAGATTTTTACCTTTTAAGAGCACACGCCCTTCGTCGGGAAGATCGAGCCCGGCCATCAGGTTTAGCAGCGTAGATTTGCCCACACCTGAAGCGCCCCGAAGCGCAAGTTGCTCGCCGGACGCGAGCGAGACACTCAAGTTTCGAAACAACCAGCGCTCAGACGAAACACTTTTAGACAGGCCATCGGCTTGAAGTAAAACGGTGGGGTGAAGAGGCATTTTTTGATCGATAAAGGGGGGGGGCACCTTGATCGTTACGTATCGCGATATTTTTGTGCGATAACGTTGAAGGCCTCTTGTTCATAGATAAAGGCATCAACGATCACTGGGTCAAATTGGGTGTTGCGTTTTGAAATGATTTCTTCAACAGCCTGCTCGTGCGACCAGGCTTTTTTATAGGGGCGTTGGCTCATCAACGCGTCATACATATCGGCCAAAGACATAATCCGAGCTTCAAGGGGGATCGCTTGACCCGCCAAACCTCGGGGGTAGCCAGTGCCATCCCACTTTTCATGATGGCCTCCTGCAATCTTGATAGCTTTGGCAATGACGTCTGAGTCTCCATCGCGCTCAATTTCCAGTACGTCTAAAACCGATTCACCAATCAGTGTGTGAGTTTTCATAATGGTCCACTCTTCGTCTGAAAGAGGACCATTTTTTAACAAGATCGCATCGGGTATACCGATTTTTCCGAGATCGTGAAGAGGCGCTGCCCGCGTTAGGGCATCAATGGATTGTTCAGAGAGGCTATCAGCATAATGACCCAGTGCTTGGAGGCGCTGGGCCAGCGCCTGCACATATTGTTGCGTACGTATGATGTGATTGCCCGTTTCGTTATCACGAGCCTTAGCCAGCGCATTCAAAGAGGTTAAAAAATGTAATTCAGTTTGTTCAACCTTTTTATCCGCAAGCGCTAATTTGATTAAATGGTTTTCAGCGATTAAGTCTTCTTTTTTTTGAGCTTCTATGGAAGCCACTACGCCAACAAAGCACATATATCGCGTAATCCCAAATACCAATAACAACGTAAACGTAAGCGCGTTGACTAGGCCACCTTCATACGCAAATCCTACGCCATGAAATAAGATCATGACAAAGCGGATACCCCATACCACCGTGTTCAGCATGAAGACCAATGCCAACACTAACGCTAAATTTGTTTGACGTTGTTGATAAACTTTGAATGCTGGCCAGCTCGTATAGAGATTGAGTGCAACGCCCCCAAGCGCAACCAAAGCGGGTTCATACTCTAAGCCGAGGTGATCTCTGACCAGCATCAGGGCAGCCAGGAAGGCGCCACCGGCAATCAAAGCCCAGCAGGCAATCCATCGAAAACTCATGTCTCGGCCCAACAAGCTCAGGCAAGAGGCGCAGACGTAAATAGACGCCGAAACATTTAAAGCATTACCAAGGTCGTACGAAAAAAAGACGGGCAGGACGTCTTTGAGCGCCACTAAAGTCGTCGCACTGCCCATCAATACCGAACTGATGACCCAACTCGTAATGTAGGCTTGCTTGGCTTCTTTAAACTGTATAAAAAGAAACAGTGCACCAGCGAATGCAAACATTCCAAAAAACAAAAACAGGGAGTAGATGACACTTGCTGACGCGTTCAAAGGCAATCCTACCTGTTTAGATTAAATCTTTTTCGATGGGATCTCGGTGACTGGTGACCTGAGTCAGGTACAAAGGTTCGGCACTTCAACAAACTTCATCAGATGTGCTCTTGTGTCTCAGTTGCTGAAATACCAGAGCAATCTCAATGACAGTGCTTGCCCCTTAAGCCATCGGGATATTACCAATTCGAACCTTAGCTGGCTGATCCAGTAGCGCCGCAGCAATGGTGCGACGATGCTCTGCCGCTGTGCCGCCACGCAGGCTCCAAGAGCCGACTCGGCGATACCAAAGGTTTAGATCAAAGTCGCGAATAAAGCCCATACCGCCGTGAATTTGCTGCGCCGAACGCACCACCATCATGCATTGTTCGTTGCCAAACGACTTTGCCTGGGCAACGTTGACGCGATGGGGTAATTTTTGATCGATACGCCATAACGCTTCGCGGGCGAGCATGGTAGTACCGTCAATCGCATTGACCATATTGGCACACAAATGCTGAATGGCTTGAAACGCACCAATCGGTTGACCGAAGGCTTCGCGCTGTTTGGCATGGGCCACGGCCATGTCGAGTGTTCTACGACCTGCACCGGCCATCATCGAGGCGTACAACACCGAAGAAAAATCCATAACCTCAAGTGCAACCGTATTGCCTTGTGCCGACGAACCCACTCGAGCATTCAACGGCACCCGGACGTTATTGAACTGCACGTTTGCTTCACCATCTTTTGCCATTGACACTAAGGCATCGCTGCTTAAACCCGTTGCGTCAGTCGGCACCAACACAACACCTAAGTGATGCGGCGCGGTCGCTTCGCGATAAACCACCAAGCATTGCTTCGAGGCCCGATAACTACCCACGAAAGTTTTTGTACCATTCAGCACAAGCCCATTGCCCTCAACCCGACCTTCAAGCTTGATAGAGTCGGGTGTCCAACGGCCATTGGCCTCGGTCACGGCATGGCTCAAGATCAGCTCACCGCTAAGCACCTGCTGCAAGAGTTGCTGCTGCTCTGCGTTGCCATGCCGATCGATGATCATGGCAGGCACCATGGTCGAGTGCAAAGGGATTGGCGCAATGTGATAACCGGCCAGTTCAAACAGTAGGGCAAGGTACGTTAAGGGCAGCTCTTGTCCGCCATTTTTATCCGACAAACAAAGTTGCAACCAGCCGTTTTCAGCGAACTTTTCCCATAACGCTGGCGAATATTGCAGGGGATCCGTTTCGATCTTACGCACTAACGCAGACGTGCATTCGCCAGCCAAAAACTCTGAAGCTGCCTCTCGGATTTGTACTTCTTGGTCGTCAAGCAAAATATCCATGATTCAATTTACCTTTATTCTTATTTTGCCGCGCGCGGCAGACCCAAACCAATACGCGCCACTTGATCGCGCATCACCTGAACGCTACCGTGGTTGATCGTTGATTGATAGGCACCCAAAATGTTGTGCGCAAACACGCCTTTCTCAATTGCAGTAGGCGAGCCTTGCATCAACTGGGCAAACGGGCCCAAGATCTGACTGATGGCTTCGGTTGTGCGCACGCTGTGCTCGGGTGCAAAGACTTTTTCGGCCGAACCCTCGTAGGTGAATTTTCCGCCACTTTGCTCAATACTGATACTGCGCATCGTCATTAACCGGCACACTTCAGCTTCGGTCCACATCTCGGCGACTTTGTCGCGCACTTGAATGTCTTCGCGCAACGAGTCTTGTAACTCGCCTTTGCCGTGCAACCAGTTCACAATATCTTCATCACGCATCACAGAAATCAAATAGCGCCAGGCACCCACGCGATCCAGATTCAAACCGCGCCGCGCGACCTCCCAACCGCCGCCCTCTTCACCCAATAAGCACGAGGCAGGCACTTCGACATCATCAAAGAACACCTCGTTGGTACGCTCTTCACCGTAGGTGGTTCCGAACGGTGCTGGCGGGTCGTTTTGTACAGTCCAGAGTGGGCGTACGGTTAAACCGGGCACATCCATTGGGACTAACAAAATCGATAAACCACGATGACGAACTGAATCAGGATCTGTACGGCACATCAAAAAGATGTGCGTTGAATTTTGTGCGTTGGTCGTGTAAATTTTTTGACCCGTAATGATGTACTTGTCGCCGACACGCTTTGCACGACAACGAATACCCGCCAGATCAGTGCCGCAACCGGGCTCGCTATAGCCCTGGCAAAAAATGATTTCGCGCTTAATGGCGCCCGGCACAAATTCTTGTTTTTGTGCGGCTGTACCAAAAGACAAAATCGCCGGGGCACCGGTCCCACCGCCTAAGGTGATGCCAGTTGCGCGATAGAACTCTTCTTCGATCACAAATTGGGCAGTACGGTCACCACCGCCACCACCGAACTCAGTCGGCCAGCTCCAGGCGAACCAACGCTTTTCATTGACCGTATCAAAAAAGGCTCGAATTGCCGGCCCCCACCCTTCGCCGCGCTTACCTGCGGTGTTTTCGGCACGCACTTCGTCAGTGAAATGCTCGGCCAAAAACTCGCGAACGGTTGAACGTAGTTTTTCTTCTTCAGCACTGAACAAAAAATTCATTGTTGTCTCTTTAATTAATCAAATAAATCAAGTTACTCAACGCGCGTCAGCTAGATGGACCAATCCGAATGGGGACTCGCCTGCAAATCTTCAGGTGTGTAGTGTCTGACTGTTATTTTTGTCTTAGCGCTTAAGCCTGACAGGATATCAGCCTAAACGAGCCCTTAAAGATTACTCTTTAAGGGCTCTAGGCGCAACGGCGGCGCCCCTAGCGACTACAGCACCTCGTAGACGTCGTAAATTGGCCCTGCCGCTTCGCGACGACCGGTCGCTACACAGATGATTTTGTTGAGCCAGCTATATTTTTCTGAACTTGTTTCAAGCACTGGCGTGGTGCGAAAGTAATATTCTGCGGGGTCAACCTTTTCGCCCTTATTGAGGCGAGCCATCACGTCTTTGGGGCCATGGCGCAAGCCACGATAACTCATATAAATCAGCTGATTGTCATCCGTTTCAAGGATGAGACGCACATCCAACGTCAGCACATCGTCTGGGCGCATCAGCAACCAGTCGCCCCCAGGGGCCGCCTTGACTGTTCCACGGATACGATCGCCCTCGAACGTGCCGCCTGTGACATTGGCAATCTTTCGGCCCCCGACTGGGGTCTGACCTAGGTCAACAATGTTGGGGACTGTTAAAACAATTTGAAAGATATGACGTGTCTGAATCATGATGGTCTCTTTAACTCTGCGGTGTGAAAGGGCTCGAGGGTATCAATGGCCTCGACCGATTGACTGTTTACATCCCATTTAAAAAACTTCAAAATCACTTTATCGTTGGTAAAGTCTGCAATCGTAAAGCCATGCTGTTCGATCGGCGCAATCGCCTCTATCATGCTCAAGTGTAACGAAGGTTGGGCGCCGATTTTACGGATACCAGAAGGCCAACCCGTGGGCCGGGTGCCGATCGGGCCTGTGATAGCCGATACGACGGGGTTTTTGGAGAGATCGGCCGTGCCAGTGCGTGTAATGCTACCCAAGCCAATCGCGTGCAGATCCCCGCTGACAGTCAAGGGGATTTTGCCTTTCATCGCCGACATCGCCAGAAGCAAGCGATCGTGTTGCTTGAGCCATCCCTCTTGCCAATAGGGCTTTTTGACGTCGATCGTCAGCTTACCTTCTTTGCTCAAAACGTCGGGATACCACTCGCCCCACTTACCTGCGGTCCAGCCATGTGGATTTGAGGGTGCATTGATGACGTGGGCCGCATCAGACTCGGCCATGCGTTGCTTTAGCCAACTCTCGACCGTATCTTCAACAAAGACTGCGCTTGGACCAGCGAGCGTCATTGTTGGACGCACCGAATACAACAACATTTCTGCCAGGCGACCGTAGCGCAAGGTGCCAAAACTTTCAGCTACAGAATCTGCACGACCCATCATTGCAGCCCCTGGCAACCCAAGTGGGCGCGTCGCATCAGGTAAAAATTCTGGGTAGTACATCGACTGCGTCACACGGGCCATCTGCCGCATAAAGAAATCAGGCGGAAACGTGATGATCGAATCGAAAGCGTCATCGTTATCCCAGTAATCGTGATCATCTTGAATAAAGAAGGTCGGCGTTGAGCGAAACTCGGCCCCGTACACCGGGGCAATTTGTGGGCCCGCCGCTTTTTTAAGTAACTGTTCGTTGGCAGTACCAAAGACCGGGCTCGAGCGTTCGAACGCTCCTCCAATCAAGGTTTTGGCTTGCTCAGAACCGCCTAAGTTTTTGGCGGTCAGCGGCGAGCGCAAATCCCAGTAAACGTGATCGCCGTTTGCGACCGCCGCATGCGGCTTAAACGACAACGCGCGTTTCAGCAAACGATTTCTGGTTGTAGCGGGTAAAAATTTCATTGCCTCGTGGCCGCCAGCGCAAGTGAACAACAACAAGCGTAAATGATCGGGCGTACTTGAAGGCGTTGGAAACGTCGCTAACTCCCAAGTCTGACACAGCGGTTTACCGTCAGGCGCTTTCAACGACAATTGGTAGGTGCGCCCCGGCGCTAAGCCTGCGGCACGAAATTGCCAAAACTCACCTTGCGTATCGGTCATGCGGCCCTCGATTGCAACGCCATCCACCATGAGTCGAGGTGGCGCACTGAGTGGCGACGCAAAAGAAACCTTAATCAAAAACTCTGAATGATTAGCAGTAGGTAACAGGTGCCTAACTTGACCCGCATCCCAGGTAGAGGCGGCGGGGGTAGCCGGCGACTGTGCAAACACTGCGGCTGGTAACGCCGCCAGCATGGGGGCCGCACTGGCGCGTAAAAAATCACGACGTTTCATCTTATTTTCTCGCGATGGTAAAGCAACAGCATAACGGCAATTTCTTGTATTTTTTCTTTGCGCCAGGCCGAACTCTCGCGATAGTCGGCTTCGGTGGCATTCGCACCAGAGCCGACTAAGAGCTACTTACGCGAAGCAATCATGAGGGCGTAGTTGCCATCTTTAAAATAGCCAAATCTAAACGGCAAAGGTTTGGTGTCATCTCGTTGAGCGAAGGCTTTTGCAAGATCAACATGATAACTTTGAAAGGAGTGATGGGCGACCACGAATTTGCCAAACAACGCAACTTGATGGGCACGAATTAGGGTCGAATAACTCAGACCCGTTTCGTCTTGCACGATCAGAGAAGAATTTTCGAGCACCTGATTAGCGATCACACTAAAGCCAACATTTTGGGGCAGATGAGAGGCCGCCTTGAACAACACTGGGTTTTTCGTGAGAGTGCTAATCAAGGTAAGGTTTTCTGGCGCGGCTTGAAGGCCTGGGTTTGACAGATCAATTTTCAGATAATCGATCACAACCGGCCTGCCTTGCTTGCTGGCCTGTATCCGCACCGAACGCCAGCGTGGCGTATCTGGCGCAAGCTCTTGCAACGAGCCGTCTGCAGTCACTTGTATAGGGACAACACGCTCAATTTCAAAACCCTGCAAGGTTAAAAAACTCACGATAAAAGTACTAGCACCAATGTTGGCGCGGGTTGAATACAAATACTTTTCGAGATATTCGGTCACGTAAAACCCGTTCTCACCAAAGTGTTTCCAGGCTGAGGTCAGAACACCAAGACTTGGGTCGATTAGCTCGGGGGCAAGGTTGGCCAAATCCAAGGGCCGTTCGGCGTTTTGCATGGCCATCATGACATAGCGCTTTGCCTCCGGAAACAGCTGATGCACAGTGACAAAGTCGGGACCAGAGAAAGGATAAAACACCGTATCTGATGCTACGGACAACTCGGCCAACGCCCACTGCGACATCGGATCCGCAATCTTTTGGCTATAGCGCGTCCAATTTTCGGTCACCTCTTTGGCAAACGTAGCCCACCGAGGGCTTTGCGCAATTGAAGGTGGTAACCCAGTGACTGGCTGCTGCCCCGCAAGCAAGATCGCTGCAGTGCGTAAAGAGGCCGCGGTGTCTTTGATTGCGGCAACGGGGGTGCCCGCAGCTGGATTTCGCGGCAATTCGGTTGACTGCACCGCCGTAGCGAGGCTCGCAGACTGCTCGGTCGATTGCACCGCCGCAACAGGGTTGCGTGGCGGCTCGGCTGACTGCACTGCCGCTGCAGGGTTAGGTGGCGGCTCGGCTGACTGCACTGCAGCAGGAGGGTTAGGTGTTGGCTCGACTGATTGCACTGCTGCAGCGGGGTTAGGTGTCGGCTCGACTGACTTCACTGCCGCAGCGGGGCTACCCGGCGGCTCGCTCGACTGAACGCAGCCGACATTCACAGACATGATTCCGGCAGCGGCAACCAGAAGGGTGATCATTTGAAATAAACGCATAGTTTTTCTTTTATTAAATGGGGACTGCAGCTGCAATATTGAGCTAAATTGGCGATGAAGTTTAATCCAACTTAGCGATCCTCGACAGAGTCACCATGCGTCCACCCCATTTTGACATCCGATTTTGGCTCTTAGCTTTAGCGCTAGGCGTTGTCGCCCTTGGGTCAGCCCAGGCGCAAAACCACCCCTACCCTAACCGCGCCATCAAAATGGTGGTGCCTTACCCTGCCGGTGGCAATGCCGACATCACGGGTCGAGTGATCGCCAAAAAGATGAGCACCCTGCTCAACACTCCGGTAATCGTCGAAAATCGCAGCGGTGCGAACGGCATGATCGGGACCGACGCCGTGGTCAGATCGGCCCCTGATGGCTATACCCTGCTGATGGCGGCAAGCGGGCCTATCGTGATCAACCCTGTGCTCTATGCCAAGGTGCCTTACGACCCGATCAAAGACTTGCAACCGATTAGTCAGGTCTTATCTTTTCAGTACGTGTTGGTCGTCTCTGCGGCTTCATCAATCAACACACTGAACGATGCGGTACTACAGGGCAAAGCTCAGCCAGGCAAACTCAGCTTCGGTTCAACAGGTATCGGTGGTGGCGGCCACCTTGCCGGCGAAATGTTTTCGATGCTCAGTGGCGCGCAGTTTAATCATGTGCCCTACAAGGGCAGTGCGCCTGCCCTGATTGATCTGCTGGGTGGGCAGTTGGCGTTTACGTTTGATACCGTCTTAACCGCTTCGCCCTTGATACAAGAGAAGCGGTTAAAGGCCTTTGCTGTGTCAGGCCCCAAGCGCGCGCGCTCGCTACCTGATATCCCCACCATGCAAGAAGCGGGTTTTAAAGACTTTGATATTACGCAATTTGTGGGGTTATTTGCGCCCGCTGGCACCGAGCCCGTAATTATCGAACGTCTGAATCAAAGCGCCAACCAGGCGTTGCAAGACACTGAGGTAATCGAGGCCCTGCAGACCAAGGGTGGTAACGATTTGGCGGGCAACTCTCCAGTTGAGTTTGCAGCACTCATTAAGCGTGAGTTGACGATGTATGGCGCGCTCATTCAACGAGCCGACATCAAGGCCGAGTAATTCTCTGAGCCTCACCCTCACGGTCAATATTAAGCTTGACCCCCTGAACAATTTCTAGCCGCCAGACACCCTGCGCCGGGCATGCGCTGCAAGCCCCAAAGGGTCTAGCGCTTGCAGCCGCTCTAAGGACTTTCGCGCGAGCGGCGAGCAAGTCTTGTAACCTACAAACCATCAAATAGTGAATGGTGGTTTACGTCATGCAATCCTTGGGTTCAGCTTATCGCGCACTTGTTATTGGTTCAACCGGTACGATCGGGGCGGGCTTTGTTGCTGCACTTCAGCAAGATCCTAACTGTGCGCTGGCCGTTGAGATTTCAAGACGAAGTACACCCGGCTTTGCCCTAGAAGACGAAGCAAGCTTAGCGGCAGCGGCAACACAATGTTCGGCCGCAGGGCCTTTTCAACTGATCGTTGATGCAACGGGCGCACTGACCATTGACGGTAAGGGCCCTGAAAAACACTTGGGCGCACTCGACGCCACTCGACTGCTACGCAGCTTTCAAGTCAACGCCATCGGGCCCGCCCTACTACTAAAATATTTTCTACCCCTGCTGGCACGAGAGCGAGCCATTTACGCCAAGCTGTCTGCTCGGGTCGGTAGCATCAGCGATAACTCAAAAGGCGGTTGGTACGGCTACCGTGCCTCAAAGTCGGCACTCAATATGTTTTTGCAGACAGCCGCAATAGAGTTTGCGCGTAAAAATCCACAGGCGATTTTGGCAGCACTACAACCCGGTACTGTCGCATCACCCTTATCTCAACCTTTTGCAACACCTGATCATTGCACCCCTGTGGGTGAATCTGTTGACGGATTACTCAAGGCGCTGGACGCGTTGGCACCTAAATCGTCTGCACATTTTGTAGACTTCAAGGGTGAATCGATTGGCTGGTGACGCATCTGTTGGCCATCCCACTGTTGGCCACACCAACAGAGCCCTTCTA
>JBAWWV010000120.1:0-11391 GCA_037146575.1 Alcaligenaceae bacterium
CATCAAATCTGTCAACATCGCGGGTGCAGATTTATAGGGCACGTGCAGCAGTTCGATACCCGCTAAGCTGCGAAAGTATTCCATCCCCAGATGCGAGGTTGTGCCGTTGCCGTCTGAGCCGAAAACCACCTTACCCGGATTCTTTTTGGCGTAGGCTATGAGTTCTTGAACAGACGTCACCGGCAAGTCGTTATTGACAACCATTAAGTTCACCACACGCAAGGCGTTTGCGATCAAGGTCAGATCTTTTTCAACGCTATACGGCACCTTGGTCAGCAACGATATATTGGTCGCTAAAGAGACGACATTGCCGTAGGCCAGCGTGTAACCATCGGGTGCTGAGCGCACCAGATCCATGGTCGAAATCACATACGACGCACCGGGCTTGTTATCAATCACAATCGGCACGCCCATCTGCTTAGACACCTGTGCGCCAAGGGTGCGCATCAAGACGTCAGGTGCCCCACCGGGGGCAGAGCCCACAATCAAGCGAATCGGTTTGTCTGGATACGCTGCAAAGGCGTTAAACGCCATACAGCCCAGCAAGCTTGCAAGACAGGCCAGCCGAGTCGAAAACAATTTCATGAAAGTCTCCTTGAGAAGAACATAGGGGCACCCTAGAATGTACAACCAAAGCTAGAGTAGAATTTTGATTAAACAGGAGCAGCACATGGCGCAAACGCCAGAAAAAGACCAGAAATTAGACCTCGGCGACCGTGAGTCAATTTATCAACCTACACAGAAAGGGTTGATCTTTCCAGAAAAACCCACCGGTATGTCGATCGCTCAAGAGCGTCAACACCGAAAAGAGCGCCTGGTTGCGGCTTGTCGGGCCTTTGCGTTACAGGGTTTTGACTACGGCTTTGCGGGCCACTTAACCGTTCGTGATCCACAGCATCCTCACTTGTACTGGACCAACCCGATGGCGGTACATTTTTCGCAAGTCAAAATCTCAAACCTGATTTTGGCGGATCATCAAGGCACCGTGGTTGAAGGTGACTACGCGATCA
Organism: Alcaligenaceae bacterium; assembly: GCA_037146575.1. Taxonomy (GTDB): domain Bacteria; phylum Pseudomonadota; class Gammaproteobacteria; order Burkholderiales; family Burkholderiaceae_B; genus Zwartia. The sequence continues at coordinate 1,011 of JBAWWV010000120.1, forward strand.
ATCAGGCGGGCTTTGTTTTGCATGGTGCAGTGCACGAGATGCACCCCGATATCATCGCGATGTGCCACGCACACACTGTTTACGGTACAGCCTTCGCCTCGCTTGGTAAAAAGCTTGATCCAATCAGTCAGGATGCTGCTGCCTTCTATGAAGACCACGTTGTCATTGGCGCTGAGGCCGGGCAAGTCGCGGTCGAAGCCAAAGCGGGCTTGGGCGTTGCTGAGTCTTTTAAAGGGGTCAAAGCCGCGATTCATAAAAATCATGGGCTTCTGACGGCCAGTCGCCACAGCATTGAGGCGGCGGCCTTTTGGTTTATTGCGCTTGAACGCTGCTGTCAACAACAACTGATGATCGAGGCAACAGGCCTTAAACCCACGCTGGTGCCACACGACAAAGCGCTCTACAGTCGCGAGCACGTTGGCAGCGAATATATTGGCTGGTTACATTTTCAAACCATCTGGAATCAGTTGTTTCAGACGCAACCCGATATGTTTGACTAACTAGAACCAGTTGCTGCAGACCAAACCCGACACGTTCGACTAACCGCCTCGCGACTCTTTTAATACCCTCACGAGGGTATTAAATTCTTCTATCCTGGCGGTTGATGGCCTGGCAATTAACGCGATCTTTCGTTTAGGCGCCGGCGCCGTCAACGGCCTTGCAATCAAATTGGTTTGGATCAGCAGGCCAGACTTGACTGCCATCTCGGGCAACAGCGCAATCCCCAAGCCAGACTCAACCATTTGCACTAGCGTGAGCAGACTGGTGGCTTCGATGCCATCGGTACTGGCCAAGTCGCTTTTGGTGCAGACGGTTAAGGTGTGCTCGCGCAAGCAATTACCCTCTTCTAGCAACAACACACGATCTGCCAGCTGATTGGTTAACTTAATTTCTTTATTTTTAAGCGCTGGATCGTACTGATTGCCAATCAACCATAACTCATCATCAAAAAGCTCTTTGAGCAAAAAACCCTCGGTTTCGTAGGGCAAGGCGATTAAGGCAAAGTCTAATTGGTGCCGGTTGAGCTTATCGATCAAGTTGGCCGACAAATCCTCGCGTAGAACAATTTTCAGTTGAGGAAAATCGTCTCTCATTTTGGATAACAACGCTGGTAATAAAAAAGGGGCGATTGTAGGAATCACCCCCAATCTAATCACGCCCATCATTGAGCCCGCAGCACCCTGCACAAAATCCACCAAATCGTCGGCCTGTGCGAGTAAGCGCTGCGCACGCTCGACCACGCCACGGCCAGTGGGCGTGAGTGACACCGAGTGCTTATCGCGCTCGACCAACTGAGTACCTAGCGTGCCTTCAAGCTCTTTAAGCCCAGCACTTAAGGTCGACTGCCCAACGAAACAGCGTTCAGCAGCCTTCGTAAAACTTAAGGTCTCGCTGAGCGCAATTAAATAACGCAATTGTTTAAGGGTAGGAACTGCAGCCATATATTGCTTTCTCGGTTGCCCGCTTGGTTGCTCTCTAGGTTGCCCGCTTAGCCGCCATCTTTGTTATCGATTAAATCGATTGATATCATTATTTTAATTTGTTTGATTGATTTCAGCAACAGGCTCAAACTTCGTCTGTCGTTCAATTTTTCATCCAAAAGGCCTTATATGTCGATCATCAACACCGCAGTTCAACCATTCAAAACCCAAGCCTTCCACAATGGCAAGTTCATCACTGTTTCGGACGAAAGCCTCAAAGGCAAGTGGTCAGTACTGATTTTTATGCCTGCAGCCTTTACCTTTAACTGCCCCACCGAAATTGAAGATGCAGCCGACAATTACGCTGCATTTCAAAAAATGGGTGCTGAAGTCTATATCGTCACCACCGACACGCACTTTTCGCACAAGGTTTGGCACGAGACCTCACCTGCAGTCGGAAAAGCTAAGTTCCCGTTAGTTGGCGACCCGACCCATACCTTGACCCGTGGTTTTGGCGTTCACATTGAAGAAGAAGGTCTGGCCCTGCGCGGCACGTTCATCATCAACCCTGAAGGCGTGATCAAGACTGTTGAGGTGCATTCGAACGAAATCGCTCGTGATATCTCTGAGACCTTGCGCAAGCTGACAGCGGCTCAGTACACCGCCGCTCACCCAGGCGAAGTTTGCCCAGCTAAGTGGAAAGAAGGTGCAGCAACGCTGACCCCCTCGCTTGACCTAGTCGGCAAGATCTAAGTTCAGACTCAAGACCTTGCAAGCCCCCAGCAGACTCTCTTCGGAGAGTCTATTGGAGAGGACAAGATCCTGCCCAATAGACCCATCGAATACACACCAAGGAATACATCATGCTAGATAACAATTTGAAAGCGCAACTGAAAGTTTATTTTGAAAAGATTGTGAGCCCAATCGTTTTGACTGCCACGTTAGATAGCAACCCAGCCTCAGCTCAGATGCTCGAACTGTTAAACGAAGTCGCAGAGCAGTCAGACAAATTGACCGTCACCACAACAGGAAGCGCCAAACACACGCCGAGCTTTACGGTTGGTAAAGTTGACGACAACGCGCGCATTCACTTTTCGGGTCTGCCAATGGGCCATGAGATGACATCTTTTGTATTAGCCATCTTGCAAGCGAGCGGCTATCCACCCAAGGTTGAGCAAGAGATCGTTGAACGCATTCGTGCACTCGACGGTAAGCTGCGCTTTCAGACCTTTATTTCATTGTCATGCCATAACTGCCCAGATGTTGTGCAAGCGTTAAATCTCATGGCAGCGCTCAATCCAAACGTCGAGCACGAGATGATTGATGGCGCTCTCTTTCAGGGCTTGGTCGATCATCACCAAGTCATGGCCGTGCCCACAGTCCTCTTGAACAACGCAGCCTTTGGACAAGGCCGCATGACTATCGAAGAAATCATTACCAAGCTAGACACTAACAGCCCGCAAAAAGACGCTGCGAAGCTCAATGCTAAAGACACGTTTGATATGTTAGTGATTGGCGGTGGGCCAGCCGGCTCAGCGGCTGCGATCTACGCGGCGCGCAAAGGCATTCGCACAGGCTTGTTAGCCGAGCGCTTTGGCGGCCAAGTGATGGACACCCTGGGCATCGAGAACTTTATCTCTGTCAAAGACACCGAAGGGCCAAAGTTAGTGCAAGCTCTTGAGCAGCACGTCAAGAGTTACGAAGTTGACATCATGAATTTGCAGCGCGCTACGGCCTTGCGTCAGGGGGCAAGCGGGCTTGAAGTTGAGTTAGCAAATGGAGCAATTCTAAAAAGTAAAGCGGTGATTGTGAGCACCGGTGCGCGCTGGCGAGAAATGAATGTGCCAGGCGAGCAAGAGTATCGCAACAAAGGGGTGGCCTACTGCCCTCACTGCGATGGCCCTTTGTTTAAAGGCAAACGTGTTGCAGTGATTGGTGGCGGTAACTCAGGCGTTGAGGCCGCGATTGATTTGGCGGGTATCGTCAGCCATGTCACGCTACTTGAATTTGACAGCAAACTACGCGCTGATGCAGTGTTGCAAGCAAAACTGGCCAGCCTGCCCAACGTCACCGTGATCAAAAGCGCTTTAACCAAAGACGTCTTGGGCGACGGCACAAAAGTCAACAGCCTGCGCTACCAAGACCGCGTGAGCAACGAGCTAAATACGATCGAGCTTGAAGGGATCTTTGTGCAAATTGGATTACTTCCCAATACCGATTGGCTCAAAGGAACGCTTGAGCTTTCAAAGCATGGTGAAGTCATCGTCGATCACAAAGGCGAGACCTCAATGCCGGGCGTATTTGCTGCGGGCGACTGCACGACTGTGCCCTTCAAGCAAATCATTATCGCAATGGGCGAAGGTGCCAAAGCGTCACTCTCTGCGTTTGACTACTTGATTCGCTCGCCCATCGCAGAACCTTTAAACGATCACTTTGAGCTACTTGAGTCTTGTCCAAACAGCAACGGAATAAGCGCAATGCCTAAAACAACACAGGCTAGTGCCAATGTCCATTGAATACCATAACGAATCAGAGCCGCACCAATCGCGGCGCTCGAAAGAAATATCGTAATTGAGCTGAACCGCCTCACCCAGTTGTGACTATTGCCTGCGGCCAACGGGCTATCTGCCACAAAAGCGGTAAACGTCCCCGTCAACGCGTTAGTCGCCATATCGGGTAACCCGTGCACGCGGATCAACGTATTCAAAATACCCATACTGAAAGCCAGCAGCGCAAGCAGCGTATAACCGGCGTCATTCGTGGCATCGGGCTGCATCTTAAAAGCGAATATCGTTGCAGCAAGGATCAATCCCCACTCAATCAAAAAACCGAAACGCTCTTGTTTCCATAGCTTTTTATTTTTTAACAAACGAGAACTGGCAATGACTCCGACCACATAAAACCCAATGACCAAAAAATAACGGTCTAGGTTGCTCGTTAAGCCATGCACACCTAGCGAAAATCCAAGCATCAAGAGATTGCCGGTCATCATCTCTGCAAAGACGTGCCCAAGTCCAATATAACAAGCGGCGTCGACTAAGCCTGAAAGGGACGTAATTAAATAGATACCAGTTGCCTTGTTGAGCAACCCTAGCTTCTGTGCGAAGTTCTTTAAATATTGCATCACAATTTTTAACTCGCTATATGACCACGTTGGTCGGCGTGAGCTGACGTATTCGCACAGAGTCCTCTACCGGCTATCAATCAAACTTAATGCCAGCTTTTTTAATTAGCACATCCATCCGCGCCGACTCTTCATCAATGAAGGTACTGAAGGCCGCTGGGCCCGAACCGTCTACCAAGAGCCCCAGCGCATCTAATTGCTTTTGAATATCTGGATCTTTTGTGAATGCATCTAGCTTTAGGGCGAGCGCTTGCATGATTGGGCTTGGTAAGCCTGCGGGGGCCACGATGCCGAGCCACGTGGCCATTTCAAAACCTGCGAGGCCGCTTTCGTCTAGCGTAGGTGTGTCAGACATCAAAGGCACCCTCTTCAAGGTGGTGACGCCAAAACTCTTTAATTGCCCTGTTTTGGTAAACCGCGAGGCGCTCAAGACCGTATCAAACATGACCTGCACTCGTCCGGCAAGCAAGTCTGTCAACGCCGGGCTGCTGCCTTTATAGGCCACGTGCGAAATCTCGAGGCCACTGGCCAAGTTAAAGGCTTCGGCAGAAAGGTGCGAGGTCGATCCATTTCCAAACGACGCGTAATTCAGTTGTCGGGGCATGGTTTTCGCGTAAGCGATAAATTCTTGTACGGTCGTTGCGGGCACAGAGGGATGAGCCACCAGCACCAAGGGCACTTTTACCAATAGAGTCAGATGAGTGAAATCACGTTCGGGGCTATAGGCCAAGCGCTCACCGAAGGTGCTACGCGCTGTCGTAAAGTCTCCAGCCGAAGCCAGATACAGCGCATAGCCATCGGGTGGCATGCGCGCAACCTGCGCCGCTGCGATCGTTCCGGCGGCACCCGGACGGTTCTCAACGACAAACTGCTGGCCCATATTTTGCGAAAGATAGTTGGCCACCAGTCGACCAAAAATATCACCCGCGCCGCCTGGGGGATAACCGACGACCAAGCGCACTGACTTGGTTGGGTAGGCAGTGCTTGCATCGGTCGCCAAAGTTGCTGGAGAAAATGCTGCGGCAAGTAACAGCGCAAGAGTTTGTCTTTTTTTCATTTTGTCCGTGGCTCCCTTTGCTGCGATTGTACGAGGTGCGATGGTCTGACGATACCTGTCGGATACCCCAGTGACCCGTGAATAAGACTGACGCGTTGCTTGCGCTATTGTTAGGCAGAGTGTTCTATGTTAGAAACCTAACTTAGTCCTTAGAATACAGCGATCTGAAGACAAAAAATAATTAAACAAACAAATATCTGCGAGCCGATGGTGCGTCGCGACATTTGTTCACGGAGGCATCATGAGCCATTACTTTTCTCGCACCATCGCCGTTCTTGCCTTCGCGGCTTGTTCAGCCCTCAGTCATGCGCAGCCAACAAACTACCCGTCCAACACGATCAGACTGATCGTCCCTTTTGGCACAGGTGGAGCAACCGATATTTTGGCAAGGCTACTTGCACAAAAAATGGAAGAGCAACTCAAGCAAAGAATTGTTGTTGAAAATAAGCCTGGGGCGGGAGGAAGTATCGGTAGTAACGAAGTTGCGCGCGCGCCCGCCGATGGTTACACACTTTTAGTCGGAACGAGTTCAACGCATGGGATCAATCGTTGGATCTACAATCTTCCGTATGATGTCGAAAAAAGCTTCTCACCGATCACCATGCTTGCGACAGGTGTCTATGCGCTGTCGGTCAACCCAACCCGTCATCCAGAGATAAAGACTGTTGCGGAGCTGCTTAAACTTGGAACGACACGCACCGTCACCTATGCGTCAACCGGAAACGGCACAAATAGCCATCTGGGAGCAGAACTCTTATCGAAGAGCAGTGGCGTTTCGTTTCAGCACATTCCCTACAAAAGCCAAGCACCGGCCATTACAGATTTACTCGCTGGGCACGTCGATTTTTACATTGATGCGATCTCTGCAACCACGACACACTCGAAAACAGGCGCCATAAGAGTACTCGCCACGACTGGTACCACGAGATCGCCGATCATGAAAGACGTTCCGACGATGATCGAATCGGGTGTTAAAGACTACGAAATGACTGGGTGGTTTGTTCTACTCGCTCCGAGTGGCACCCCAGATCCAATTATCTCAATCTTGAATAAAGCCGCCTTAGACGCAATCCGTTCGCCCGAGCTCAGTGCAAAAATTCGAGACTATGGCAATGAGCCCTTTCCTTCGACTCCAAAAGAAGCCCATTCTTATATGCAAAACCAACTCGTACACTTTAAGACAATGGTCGATGCAGCTGGAGCCAAAGTTGACTAGGCGTCGTTAAGCCAGTGACTCGGGGCCGATCCACTCTCTGGTGTTTTCTGAAAAAGTGGGTGTCGGTGCAGCCGGGGGAGCATCAACCGACGAGGATGGCGCAATAACAGCAGATTCTGCTGGCGTCAGACTTTGTCTTGTATTAAGCGTAATGCGCATTTCAGTGATTTTCCAAAGCCCTTCGGTTTTTTTTACTTGACAGACATAGGTCCCACTTGAACCAGCAAGTGCACGAGAACGAAAAGCGATCACGGCATTAAAGTAGCAGACTAATAAAGCCTCTACTCCATCTTTTGAAAACTTAACAACTGGGTTCGTCATATGATGAAAACTAAACTTTCGTGTTGAAATGAGATGGCGATAGTTTTTTTCAATTAACGCTTTACCCACGTAGATGCCACGCGGATTTGCCAAGGTGCACTGTTGATCAAAGACCGTCATCAAACTTTCTAAGTCGCTACCATCATAAGCAAATGTATATTTATTGATGAGACTTTTGATTGCCAAATCATCTTCGAGACGTCGGATTCGGTTTTCTAGAGCTAAGGTTTCAGCTTCATCAAAAGCAGTCACCTCAGAAAAAGGGCCCCACATTGAGTGATTCAGCGCTGTCAGAGCGTGATCGTTCGGTAACATATTCAGCTTCTCCTTTTTGCCTTACATTTTTTATTCATCGTTAGACCTCAGACGATCGATCAAAATAATACTTCATCAATTCTATGAATCGCTCAAATACAGAACAAAACGACACTTCGAGTGTGTATGCCGGCCCCACAATTGGCGACATGATCATTACACTACTCGAGCGCTATCCTGAACGCGTGGCCTTTATCGACCCGTGCGGCTCAACAATAACCTATCGCCTGCTGGGTCAGCGTATCGCGTATCTCATCGAGCAATTTGAGCGCTTGGGTCTAGAACGCGGCGCATCGATTGTGCAGCTATGTGGCAATCGTGCCGACGTATTTGCAGTCATGGCTGCATGTTATATCGGCGGCTATCGATCGGTTGCGCTTCACCCGCTGGGAGGTATCGACGATCAACTATTCATTCTTGAAAACTGCCAGGCGCGCTTGTTGATCGCGGATGCAGATCGCCTAGAGCGTAGCCTTAAACTTTTATCCGATAGTCAAAAAAGTTTTTCAGTACTCTCACATGATGCAGATCCAGACCAATCCGTTCGCTGTATCTGGAATCAATTCACCTCGGTACACAATCATCGATTGATTAATCGTACAACTGCTGACGAAGTTGTTCGTCTCATTTACACCGGAGGTACGACAGGCCGAGCTAAAGGTGTGATGGGTAGCAGTGAGTCACTCGCAACCAACGCGTTAATTCGCATGGCAGCGCACAATTGGACTGAGCTGAGGCTACTTTGCTCGACGCCACTTTCACATTCGGCAGGCACACTGATCCTGCCTGTTCTATGGCATGGGGGTACCTTAGTATTACACAACGGCTTTGAACCCGACCGCTTAATTTCTGAACTTGTTGAACAGCGCATTAATGCGCTGTACCTGGTTCCAACGATGATCTATCGACTCTTAGATCATCCCCGAGTGCGCGAAATTTCTAGCACTAAGCTCAAGATGCTGATGTACGGCTCAGCGCCAATTTCTCCAGCGCGCCTGAGCCAAGCACGAACCGTATTTGGTCCGGTCTTGATACAACATTACGGAATGAGCGAAGCGCCCACCGTCATCTTAGGTCTGAACGAGACTGATCACCTCGACGACTCTCTGATGGCCTCAGCGGGCAAACCTTATCCAGGGGTCACAGTAAAGATTTTGGATAACGATGGCCAGGAGGTAACGGTCGGCGAAGTTGGTGAGATCTGCATCCGAGGCCCTCTTGTCATGAAGGGCTATTTGAATGAACCCGACCTAACCGCGCAAGTCTTTAAACACGGCTGGTTTTATTCGGGCGACCTTGCCTTTCAAAATGCGCGCGGCTATTTCTTTATCGTTGACCGCTCAAAGGACATGATCATTTCAGGCGGCTTTAACGTCTACCCAAAGGAAGTCGAGAATATTATTGCAACCCACCCGGCAGTCGCTTCGGTCGGCGTAATCGGCGTCCCAGATGCCGATTGGGGTGAAGCGGTTCGAGCCTTTGTTGTCACTAAACCGGATGAACAAATCGCTGCAAGCACCTTAGTCGAGATGGTACGCAAGGCAAAAGGCAGCATTCATGCGCCAAAATTAGTCGTTTTTGTCGATAGCCTACCTTTAACTGCCCTTGGTAAAATCGACAAGAAAGCACTGCGTACAGAGTTTTGGGCATCCAACACACGCGGGGTCAACTAGAAAGCCCTGATCGCCTGCGCGCGCTGGCCACGCAGTCGCTAACAGCACTAACTTATTCAACGAACAACTGGAACAAGCTGAAAGACAGTTTCGGCCACGCGCGCGACGTGCTGTTGATCAAACGCAAGCGGCACCGGGGTGTTGTTTAACCACAAATCGTACAGGTCACGGTAGTGGCGATCACCCGGAGAGCCCGCTTGACCCGGCCCTAGCGAGGCGACACCTGCAGGCCAATTACCCACATCCACGACCGCTCTAAAGCTTGAACCTCCCGTCACATCCATATTTTCGATCGTCGGCCACCAACGTGCATACACCGTTGAGCCATCACCTGCCGAACCACGACCTTTTGCCGTTGCGATCGCAGCCAACTCGGCGGGCAACTTCGCTTCAAGTGGATGCTGCAAATGAACGTCGTGCAGTTGCCCCCAAGTCGGCAGCTCTTGATCTGGCGTTACCCAACCCTTCTCGACAGCAAGTTTACTGAGGCGTCGATGAGCCCTGAACAAACAATCGAGCAACAAGCGATCGCGTGCACGCGTGGGATTTGCGCCAAAACGCGTATCTGGCTGTTGAAGCGCGGCAAGCGTGACATGCGGATGCACAACGGTAATGAGATCTGACACAGAGGGCGAGACCAAAAGCGGCCTCACCTCGCGCTGTAACAGCCCCCACCAGTATTCGTACAACGCAGCTTCACGCGAAGCCGCAGCAATTTCGCAATCCCAGTGTAAAAAACTCCATTGCACTGAAGCCTTGAGTGGATCGGGGTTAGCGCTTTGTGCTGCGTGTAACAAGTCAACCAAGATACGCGCACGACTTGAGTACACATCTTGCTGCAAGGCCCAGCTATCGCTTTGCGTATGTTTTTCAGTCATCGAAGACAAGCACTGCACGATACGCCTGTGACGATCGTTGGCTGTCCATTCAAAACTAATCCGACGCTCTGCCACAGGCCAGTCTGCCGGAAAAGGCATTTGATTGGCGCTCGCGATCCAGCCGCGCGTTGGATTAAATTCACCGGGCATCTGATCAAGTGGCAAAATACCATCCCACGGATAGTCGCCCGCGGCGGGTACGGGCAACAGGCCATCGTGGTTGCGACGCACGGGTACACGCCCTGCCGACTGCCAACCAATATTGCCTTCAACATCGGCATACAGGTAATTGGTACCCCATACGGCATGACGTATCGCGGCACGAAACTCAGCCCAATTTTGAGCAAACACCTTGGGCACATATTCAAGGTTAGCC
>JBAWWV010000121.1:0-11385 GCA_037146575.1 Alcaligenaceae bacterium
CCCTGCCGAGGTTGCCTTATTACCCGTGAGCAAAACGTTTGACGCCACCGCGATACGTGAGGCGCTGGCCCTTGGCTTTACGCGCTTTGGCGAAAACCGCATGCAAGAAGTCGCGCAAAAGGCGCCGCTGTTAGCAGACTGCAATATCAACTGGGTGGTGATTGGGCACTTGCAAACCAACAAGGCCAAAGAGGTGGCGCGTTATGCCAGCGAGTTGCAGTCACTCGACCGACTTGACCTCGCAGAGGCGCTTGAGCGGCGCTTGCAGTTAGAAGGGCGCTCAATCGACGTGCTCGTGCAGGTTAAAACCTCACCTGAAGACACCAAGTCAGGGCTTGAGCCCGCAGAACTCGTGTCGTTTTTACGGCAACTGTCTCAGTATCCAAGTTTGCACGTCAAAGGACTGATGACAATGGCAGTGCTCTCGGACGACCCCATCGCCGTACGCAAGTGTTTTTCTCAGTTACGCGAACTGCGCGACCAAGCTCGGCAAGAGGGCATTGCTGGGGTGTCGCTTGAGCGCTTGTCGATGGGCATGAGCGGTGACTTTGAGCTGGCGATTGAAGAAGGCTCAACAGAAATCCGGGTGGGGTCTGCGATCTTTGGTAGCCGCGCGGCCCCAGCCTAAGCGCTTAGTGCTTCATCCCGCCGTGGCCTTGCTCGCCAGTGCCGCCAGGATTGTATGTTGAGGGCTTGACGGTAAAGTTCACGCGCACTTCGCCGGCTTTTTCAAACTTTAAGACTACCGGCACCAACTCACCCTGCTTGAAGGGCCCGGTCAACTGCAAAAACATCATGTGAAAGCCGCCAGGTGCCAGCTTGGCCGAACCTTTTGCGGGGATGTCGATGCCGTTCACTTGGCGCATTTTGGCCACGCCGTTTTCGGTGAGGACGGTATGCAACTCGAGACGCGTTGAGGCTTCAGATTGTGCTGAGAGTAAGCGATCGCTTACGCCAGTTGGGTTGTTAATCTGCATATAGCCCGCACCGTTGGTCTGCCCCGGCACCGAGCCGCGCACCCACAGATCATTGATCTCGAGCGGGCCCGCAGTAAAATCAGCGGCTTGCGCCAGAGTCATCGTTACGGCGCTTAGGGTCAGTGCAGCCGCGAGGCGTGCGAACGAACTGAATGTGTCACGAATAAACATAATATGAACAACCTATAGGTAGTGATCGCAAAAAAGTCAAAGTCTTCAAGCAAACGCTATTAGACACCGTAACGGCGCAGTGCCATCAGATCCAACACCTCAACGGCACCGTATTCAACATGCACCAACTTCAGCAGTTCAAGGGCGCGCAGCGCCTGATTGACGCGTTGACGCGAGAGCCGCGCAAGATACCCAATTTCTTCTTGTGTGATCGCCAGCCTCATCCCCATACCGGGATACAGCAAGGGGTTGAACAGTTCAGCCAGGCAGCGCGCCACGCGAGCGTCTGGGTCGTGCAGGCGATCAGACTCTGCTTTGCCGATAAATTGTGCCACGCGTTCGTTGAGTTGGTGCAGTAAGAAGCGGTTAAACGGGATGCTGTGATCCAGTAACCATTCAAAAGTGGCCACCGGTACACGCGCAATCACAGAATCGCGCAAGGCGACTACGTCGTAGCGCCGATTCTCGTGTTTCAGTAACGAACCCTCGCCGACCCAGCCACCCGCCGGCACCCCCGTGAGCGAGGCGATTTTGCCGTCGGCGTTGCCGACCGAGATCTTGATTAACCCCGAGATCACGCCTAGCCAGGCTAAAGATGGCTCGCCGCGTCGCTCAATAATCGCGCCCGCCAACACGTGCTGCAGACTCGAGTCATGCTCAACCCGCGCCCGCTGCTCGGGCGTTAGGAGTGGCATCCAAGCAGCAGATAACTTAAGCGAAGGGCTCAGCATCAGGACATACCCTAGTTTCGGTTCAATTGTCGCCAAAACGACATTTGGCTGACGATTCAGCTTATAACTTGTTTACACATTAGAAGCAAAAATAAAACTACGGAGAACACAGTCTTCCATGCAGCGCTTGCCCATGACGCGATCTGAAACCTTTGCTGCGCTCTTAGTTGAGCATGCGCGTGTGCGTGGCAATCGCCCAGCGCTGCGCGAGAAGAACCTCGGTATCTGGCAAACGTTGACCTGGCAACAGGTTTACGAGCGCGTACAGAAGCTTGCCTGTGGTTTGGCCGCGCTGGGCATCAAGCCGGGCGACCATGTTGCAGTGATTGGCGAGAATCGGCCGCAGTTGTACATGAGCATGATGGCGACTCAGGCGTTGGGTGCGGTACCCATACCGCTTTATCAGGATGCCGTGGCGCAAGAGATGGTCTACGTGCTGCAAGACGCCTCGGTCAGTGTCGCCGTGGTTGAGGATCAAGAGCAAGTCGACAAAATGCTTGAAGTGCGCGATCAGTGCCCAGCCCTGCGCAGCATTGTTTACGACGATCCACGTGGGCTTAGGCATTACGTTGACCCCGCAATACTTTCATGTGACGAATTGGCCGCCTTAGGTCAGCAACAAGACGCCCACGAATTTTTTGAGCGAAGCGTGGCCGCGGTTCAGCCGCACGACCCCGCGGCGATGTTCTATACGTCGGGCACGACTGGCAAGCCTAAAGGTGTCGTGTTGACACATCATGCCTTGATCGATCGTGCGCGCGCTGTCGAAGCGATGGAGGGCTTGAACGACCATGAAGAGGTGGTTGCGTATTTGCCGGTCGCCTGGATTGGGCAAAATATGTTTTCGTATACGCAATTGCTAGTGACTGGGTTTACGGTCAATCATCCCGAGTCGCCCGATACTGTCACCATCGACATGCGTGACATCGGGCCCACCTATTATTTTGCCCCTCCACGCGTGCTCGAAGGCTTGCTCACGCAAGTGACGATTCGCATGGAGGATGCCGGTTGGGTTAAGCGCAACATGTACGCTTGGGCGATGCAGATTGCACGCCGAGTCGGCGCACAAGTGCTTGATCACAAACCTGTGCCGGTAATCGAACGGCTGCGTTACGCGCTTGGCAACGCCTTGGTCTTCGCGCCCTTGCGCAACGTGCTAGGCATGAGTCGGGTGCGAATCGCCTACACCGCAGGTGAAGCGATCGGCCCAGACTTGTTTGTGTTTTATCGCTCGATCGGCATCAACTTAAAGCAACTGTATGGTTCAACTGAGACAGCCGTGTTTGTTTGCGTACAGCCCGATGGCAACGTCAAACCAGACACCGTGGGCCCGCCGGTTGCCGGCGTCGAGGTGCGCGTGACAGAAGACGGTGAAATCCTACTCAAAAGCCCAGGGCTGTTTAAAGAGTACTACCGCAACCCAGAGGCTACGCAAGAGACGATGACCGACGATGGCTGGTTTCGTACAGGTGATGCGGGTTATCTGGATGAAGACGGTCATCTCAAAATCATTGATCGCGCCAAAGACGTTGGTAAGCTAGCCGACGGTAGTTTGTTTGCGCCCAAGTATCTTGAAAATAAGCTGAAGTTCTTTTCACATATCAAAGAGGTGGTCGCGTTTGGTGCCGGCCAGTCAGAAGTGTGCGCGTTTATTAACATTGACCTTGAGGCGGTTGGCAACTGGGCAGAGCGCCGTGGTTTGGCCTATGCGGGTTACGCCGATCTGGCTGCGCGCGACGAGGTCTATGCGCTGATCGCAGATTGTGTCGAGCAGGTCAATCGTGATCTCTCGCAAGATACGCGGCTGTCTAAGTCGCAAATCAGTCGTTTCCTGATTTTGCATAAAGAGCTTGATCCTGATGATGATGAACTGACGCGCACGCGCAAAGTGCGACGCGGCTTTGTCGCCCAAAAATATGCCGTCTTGGTTGAGGCGCTGTTTGCGGGACGAGAGCGCCAGTACATCGACACAGAAGTTAAATTCGAAGATGGTCGCACTGGCCGTATTTCGGCAGATCTGAAAATTCGTTCGGCGCGCGTCGTAGCACCGAACTTCGCCCAGGCAGCGTAACCATGACCACACCATTGCGCGAACGTATCGGTGAAGTGGTACTCGAGATGCAAAATATTTCGTTGGCTTTTGGCGGCGTCAAAGCCTTGACCGACATCTCGTTTGATGTGCGCGAACATGAGATCAGGGCGATCATTGGCCCCAACGGTGCCGGCAAAAGCTCGATGCTCAATGTCATCAACGGGGTGTACACCCCACAACACGGCACCATCACGTTTGCTGGCGAACAGTTCAACAAAATGAATCCACGTCGCGCGGCTGAGATGGGCGTGGCGCGCACATTTCAGAACCTTGCACTCTTCAAGGGCATGAGTGTGCTCGACAACATCATGACTGGGCGCAACTTGCGGATGACCTCGGGCATCTTTGCCCAAGCCTTCAGGCTTGGTTCGGCTGAGCGTGAAGAAATTCGGCACCGCGAGTTTGTGGAAAACTTAATCGATTTTCTTGAGATCCAAGCCTATCGCAAAACGCCGGTCGGGCGTCTGCCCTACGGTTTGCAAAAGCGCGTTGACCTAGGCCGTGCGTTGGCCATGGAGCCGCGCCTGTTGTTGCTTGACGAGCCAATGGCGGGCATGAACATCGAAGAGAAGCAGGATATGAGCCGCTTTATCCTTGATGTGAACGACGAGTTCGGCACCACCATCGTACTGATCGAACATGATATGGGTGTTGTGATGGATATCTCGGATCGTGTCGTGGTGCTCGACTACGGGAAAAAAATTGGTGATGGCACGCCTGAGCAGGTGCGTCAAAACGAAGCGGTCATCAGCGCCTATCTTGGCGTGGCGCATTAAGGCGAAGCAGACATGGGATTTTTTCTTGAAACCTTATTCGGCGGCCTGATGAGCGGCATGCTCTATTCGCTGATCGGCCTGGGGTTTGTGCTGATTTTTAAGGCGTCAGGTGTTTTCAATTTTGCACAAGGCGCGATGGTGCTCGTGGCGGCCTTATCGATGGCGCGCTTCGCGGTATGGATTCCAAACTGGTTGGGCTTTCAGAACCTGATCCTCGCAAATGTACTGGCGTTTATGGTCACCGCGGTGCTGATGTTTGTGATGGCTTGGTGCATCGAACGCCTAGTATTGCGTCATCTGGTCAATCAAGAAGCGACCGCGCTGCTCATGGCCACCTTAGGCATTGCTTATTTTCTCGAAGGGTTAGGACAAATCGCCTTTGGCGCTTCGGTGTACACGATCAATGTGGGGATGCCCAAAGAGCCTGCCTTTATTTTCGAATCGGTTTTTGACGGAGGCGTGTTACTCAACCTTGAAGACCTGACAGCTGCGGTGATCGCTGCGCTTTTGGTCGCAAGCCTTGCGCTATTTTTTCAAGTCACCGCAACGGGGCGAGCCCTGCGCGCAGTCGCTGATGACCATCAGGCCGCGCAGTCAGTGGGTATCCCTTTAAACCAAATCTGGGTGATTGTCTGGACAGTTGCCGGTGTGGTGGCCTTGGTCGCAGGCATCATCTGGGGTTCAAAATTTGGCGTGCAATTCACGCTCGCCACCGCCACTTTGCGTGCCTTACCTGTGGTGATTCTTGGCGGCTTAACCTCGGTGCCGGGTGCAATCATCGGCGGCTTGATTATTGGGGTGGGTGAAAAAGTTTCAGAAGTCTATTTGGGGCCACTCGTGGGTGGCGGAATCGAAATCTGGTTTGCTTACGTGTTGGCATTGGTGTTTTTGTTATTCAGGCCTCAGGGCTTGTTTGGCGAAAAAATCATCGACCGCGTTTAGTGCTTCGCCTTTCACTCATGAGCCAAACATAATATGTTTTACCGCGAAAACGGGCAGTTCAAAACAAGTTACCGGTCAGATCAGCAGATCTTTCCGGTACGGCAAGACCGCATCTTTATCTTTGCTGTGTTGCTGCTTGCGTTTGTGGCAGTGCCACTGTTGGCGTCTGACTATTTTATTAAAGCCTTGCTGATTCCGTTTTTGATTTTGGCGCTCGCCGCGATTGGGCTCAATATCTTGGTCGGGTACTGCGGGCAGATCTCGTTAGGTACCGGTGCCTTCATGGCTGTGGGGGCGTATGCGGCTTGGAACATCGGCGTGCGGTTTCCGCAAACCCCTTTGATTGTTGAAATCTTGTTGGGAGGATTTTTTGCGACCTTGGTGGGGGTGCTGTTTGGTATTCCGAGTTTGCGGATTCGCGGCCTGTACCTTGCGGTCGCAACGCTCGCCGCGCAGTTCTTTGTTGATTGGGCGTTTTTGCGGATTCCCTTTTTTACCAACTACTCACCTTCAGGCAATGTTTCCGTGCCAGCGTTGTCGGTCTTTGGTTTTTCGTTGCAAGCTGCAATCCCAAAATATTTGTTTGTCTTGTCGTTTGTCGTCGTCTTTGCCTTGCTGGCTAAAAACTTGGTACGTGGCGCGATTGGTCGGCAGTGGATGGCGATCCGTGACATGGACGTGGCCGCAGCAGTCGTTGGGATACGGCCGATGTACGCCAAGCTGACCGCCTTTGCCGTGAGTTCTTTTATTGTCGGGGTTGCGGGCGCACTGTGGGGCTTTTTGCACCTAGGGTCTTGGGAGCCTTTGGCGTTTGATTTAAATCGCTCATTTCAATTGCTGTTTATGGTGATCATTGGCGGCCTGGGTTCGATATTGGGTAGTTTTTTTGGCGCAGCGTTTATTGTCTTGGTGCCGGTTGCCTTAAATCACATCCCAAGCTGGTTTGGTTTGCCGTTGGCGATTGATACCGCCGCCCATATCGAGCACATGATTTTTGGCGCATTGATTGTGTTCTTTTTAATTGCAGAGCCTCATGGCTTGGCCAAACTTTGGACGATTGCAAAAGAAAAATTACGACTGTGGCCGTTTCCACATTGATGGGTTCAGTGATCTGTTGATTATGGAGTGCAGTATTGGTAGTGTGAATTGTTAAGTTGTAGTGTGCGGCACGAGCTTTGATAACACCCAGCGGTTGCTGGGATATTTAACCCGGTGTGTTCAACACCAACAAGAGGTACACGGAGATGACGAAGATGAAAATTAAACACGTTGCCGCAACCCTGCTCGCGGCGGGCGCTTTAGGCGCCATGGCTTTACCTGCCTCGGCCGATGATCAGTTCGTGCCCTTGCTGGCCTACCGCACGGGCTCTTTTGCGCCCTTAGGGATCCCTTGGGCCGATGGCAAAATGGATTACCTCAAATTAGTGAACGCGCGCGGTGGCATTAACGGCGTGAAGCTCACGTATGACGAATGCGAAACCGCCTATGCAACAGACCGTGGGGTCGAATGCTACGAGCGGCTAAAGAAACAACCGCCCACGGGCGCCTCGGCGTTTGATCCACAGTCGACAGGCATCACCTTTGCCGTCAGTGACAAAGCACCGAACGATAAGGTATCGATCATGACGGTTGGCTACGGCCTGTCGCAATCAACCGACGGGTCAGTGTTTCCGTGGAATTTTCCGTTGCTGGGCACCTACTGGACCGCAGCGGACATCATGATTCAGGATATCGCCAAGCGTGAGGGTGGCCTGGCTAATTTAAAGGGCAAAAAAATCGCCTTGGTGTATCACGACTCACCTTACGGCAAAGAGCCGATTGCCTTATTGCAAGCACGCGCTAAAAAAGAAGGCTTTGAGCTCTTGCTGTACCCGGTGACCGCGCCTGGCGTCGAACAAAAGTCGACCTGGTTGCAAATCCGTCAGTCTCGTCCAAACTATGTGCTGCTCTGGAGCGCCGGTATCATGACGCCAACCGCATTGCGTGAAGCGCAGGCGACGGGTTATGCGCGCGACAAGATGTATGGGATCTGGTGGGCCGCCTCTGAGGGCGATGTGAAAGATTTAGGCGAAGTGGCTAAAGGCTATAACGCTGTGACGATTCACAACACTGCCGGTCGCGGTAAGGTCCACGACGAGCTCAAAGCCCTGGTGTATGACAAGGGGCAGGGCACCGACACCAATGGCACCACGGTTGGCACCATTGCACACACGCGCGGCATGGTGATCTCGATGCTGACGGTTGAGGCGATTCGGGCAGCGCAAGAGAAGTTTGGCAAAGGCAAATCGATGACACCAGAGCAAGTGCGCTGGGGCCTTGAAAACCTCAATTTGACGCAAGAGTATCTGCAGCAGATTGGTTTTGGTGAATTGATGCGGCCTGTTAAAACTAGTTGCGACAATCACACCGGTGACGACTGGGCGCGCATTATTACTTGGGATGGTGCCAAGTTTCAAATCAAACCGGATTGGTATCGCTCAGACGCCAGCATCGTGACCCCGCTGGTCAAAGAGTTTGCAGAGAAATATGCAAAAGATAAAAACCTGACTACTGTGAAGTGTGCGGGCTAATCTGAGCGCTAGTGTTTGAACGATAGGAACTTGTTATGACCCAACCCGTGTCGCAACCGTCAACACATCCAGCAAGCACACCCATTTTGCTGGATGTGAACGGGATTGAGGTGATCTATAACCATGTCATCCTGGTACTTAAGGGTGTGTCGTTGCAAGTTCCTGAAGGTAAGATCGTGGCGCTCTTGGGCGCCAATGGTGCCGGCAAGACCACCACGCTGCGCGCGATCTCTAATCTGCTGCGCGGTGAGCGCGGTGATGTGACGAAGGGCGATATTTTGTATCGCGGCGAACGCATCGACCGACTCACGCCTTCAGATTTGGTCAAACGCGGTGTGGTTCAGGTGATGGAAGGCCGACATTGCTTTGCGCATTTAAGTATTGAAGATAATTTACTAACGGGTGCCTACACGCGCAAGCTTGGGCGCGCGGATTTAGCGGTTGCGCTTGAGCGGGTATACCAATACTTTCCACGCTTAAAGCAGCGCCGTGGTACCCAAGCCGGTTACACCTCGGGGGGCGAACAGCAGATGTGCGCCTTGGGGCGGGCTTTGATGGCGCAACCAAACATGATTTTGCTCGACGAACCTTCGATGGGCTTGGCACCACAAATTGTCGAAGAAATTTTTGAAATCGTTAAAGATTTAAACGAGCGTGAGGGCGTCAGTTTTTTGCTCGCTGAACAAAATACCAATATCGCTCTGCGTTACGCCGACTACGGTTACATCCTTGAAAATGGCCGCGTCATGATGGACGGTGAGGCTCGCGCGTTAGCAGAAAACGAAGACGTCAAAGAATTTTATCTTGGCATCTCAAGTGGTGAGCGAAAGAGCTTTCGCGAAAACAAATTTTATCGTCGCCGTAAGCGCTGGCTGGCGTAATTCGCTGGCTGGCTTAACTCTTCAGAGATCGACTTATGTCAGAGTTTTTTGATGCGCTCGAAACCCGCGACCCTGCGCAACGCGAGCAGGCCTTGTTGGCAGCCTTACCGCAAGCGCTCGCGCAGGCTGCAGCACGCGCGCCCGCGATTGCGCGTCAACTCGGGCAGCTTGATCCACGCGCCATCACGACCCGCGCGGCATTGGCGATGGTGCCAGTGATTCGTAAAACGCAACTGCTTGAAATTCAACAAGACGCACGCACTCGTTTGTCTGCTGGGGGCGCTGTGATCGAACGCGTGTTTGGCGGCTTCTCTAGTATCAGCTGGGGCGCAGCCTTACGCGTGTTTGCCTCGCCAGGCCCGATTTATGAGCCCGAGAGTGCGCGCCCCGATTACTGGCGCTTTGCGCGCGCGCTGTATGCCGCGGGGTTTCGAGCTGGCGACTTGGCACACAATTGTTTTTCGTATCACTTCACACCTGCAGGGTCGATGATGGAGTCGGCAGCCCACGCAGTGGGGTGCACGGTGTTTCCCGGGGGCGTTGGGCAGACCGAACAACAAGTGCAAGCGATCCGCGATCTGCAACCTGCCGGCTATATGGGTACGCCTAGTTTTTTAAAGATCATCCTTGAAAAGGCAGACGAGCTTGGAGTTGAGCTTGTTTCGTTAAAACGTGCGCTGGTCTCGGGCGAAGCGTTTCCACCGTCGCTGCGGGATTGGTTAGGTGCCCGTGGCATCCAGGGGTATCAAGCCTATGGCAGCGCTGACTTAGGCATGATCGCGTTTGAGACGCCTGCGCGTGAGGGCTTGGTGTTGAGCGAAGATCTTTTGCTTGAAATCGTACGCCCCGGTACAAACGATGTCGTGCCTGAGGGCGAGGTCGGCGAGGTGGTCGTCACCTCACTTAACCCCGACTACCCCTTATTGCGCTTTGGCACGGGGGATCTGTCGGCTATCTTGCCTGGCATTTCACCATGCGGGCGTACCAATACACGGATACGCGGTTGGCTGGGGCGGGCCGATCAGACGACTAAGGTTCGCGGACTGTTTGTCCACCCGGGCCAGCTCGCTGAGGTGGCACGGCGTCACCCTGTGGTCGCGCGGGTGCGGCTGGTGATCAGCGGCACAACGGGCGCTGACGTGATGCAGTTAAAGGTTGAGGCGGGTGAAACGGATCAAGCCTTGATTCAGTCTTTAACCAATACGGTGCGCGAGCTCACTAAGTTAAGAGCAGACGTTGAGATTGTGGCGGTGGGCAGCTTGCCCAATGACGGCAAGGTGATCGATGACGTGCGTACGTATACCTGAGCACCCAGCGCTTGGTAACTCGGGCAGGCTTAGCTAAGCGCCTCAAGGCAGAGGCACAGTGCAGGTGCCGACTGAACTACTGAACGCTCAGCGTGCCGCGCATAATCGGCGAGTGGCCAGCGAAGGTACATAAAAAAACATACGGTTCGCCGGTTTTAAGTTGCGCAACAGCAAACGTCACACTAGTCGTTTCGCCCGTACCAATCAACTTGGTGTGGGCAATGACGCGTTTGTCGGTTTGATCAACATGATGGGCATCGGCACCCGCCAGCATGCCGGTACGCGCCACGCCGTCTAGGTCGCTTTTTTTGGTCAATACCCAGTTGTGTGACATGGCTAGCGGTGGCAAATGGCCAGTGTGTGTCAGCTTGACTGTGAAATCTTTACATTGGGCAGGCACCGCAATATGCGAAGGCAAAAAGCGTAAGGCGTCATCCGTTTGTAAGGTGATATTGCAATCGAGCGCCTGTGCAACGCCTGCAGTCATACCTAGTAAAAAGGCCGAGGTGAAGCCGGCGTAAAGCAAGTTGCGTAGGCGGTTAAATCGTTGATAGTTTTGGTGCATAGTGTGGTGACTCGTTTAGCTGACCGATCGCGCAAGGGTGCGCACAAACTGACCGTGACCTCGACGTTCTATATGGCCCTCGAGTTCAAGGGTAAAGAGTTCAACTTGCAATTGCGCAGGCGCTAAACCAGTGCGACGCTGTAGTTGCTCTTCCGTTACGGGATCGTAGCCGATTGCGTCCCATGTTGGTGAGTTGGGTGCTGGCGCACCGGTACGTTTAGTCTGGGGCGCCGCGCTTGGCACGGCTATGGCGTTAGCAGCGAGGTGCACCTGCTGGTCCGCTAGCGGCAGCAGGTTTTGCGAAATAGGCTGAGCCGGGGCGTTGGTTAACTTGCGCTCAAAATTTGCACGGGGCTGTAATTCGGCCAAGATA
>JBAWWV010000122.1:0-11322 GCA_037146575.1 Alcaligenaceae bacterium
CCTTTAGTCGAGTCAAAAAACCTCAAACTCCTCGCGATCACGGGGCCCTATCGTTTAAAGCAACATCCCGAGGTACCGACTATCGCCGAATCAGGTTTTCCAGGCTTTGATGTGCAGGGCGACTACTTTATGGTGGCGCCCGCCAATATCCCTCAATCCATTCAAGTGACGCTCGCTAAAGCTGTCGACGAGATTAGTCATCAAGCCGACACCATTGCATTTATCGAATCCATGCACGCGCGCCCGCTGTATGGCGGTCCGAAAGAGACCAAGGCCTTCATCGAGGGCGAATATACAAAATGGAAAACACTGATTGATGCTGTTGGGATCAAAGTTGATTGACGGTACGCATATACGTGATTGATGATGGGTTCAAATATTGAAATGTTAGCGGCGAATACGTCTTTGATTGTTTAGCGTTACATCGTTTGCCCATCAACCAGTGTAATCGTCCGATCGCACGTGGCGGATAGTCTGGCGTCGTGTGTCACCAGTAACACCGCACAACCAAACTGCTGATTAAATTTTCTAAACAAGGCAAAAATCTCAGCGGCAGTTTTGGTATCAAGGTTGCCGGTCGGTTCGTCGGCAAGTAGCAGAGCAGGGCGCGTGATCAACGCACGCGCAATTGCGACGCGTTGTTGCTGCCCACCCGATAACTCATCGGGCTTTTTATTGAAATGGTCACCTAAGCCGACTTCGCCCAATAAGTTTTTTGCGCGTTCGATGAACTCTGGTGTGGGTTTTCCACCTTTGATCATGAGCGGCATCAAGACATTCTCTAAGGAAGTAAAAGCTTGGATCAGATGATGAAACTGAAAGACAAAGCCGATGGTGTCGCCACGCATCGCGGTACGTGCTTCATCTTCCATCTCGCGGGTTGGTTGACCCAAAATATATAGTTCGCCCGCGGTCGGTTGATCAAGCAGCCCAATGATATTGAGCAAGGTGCTTTTGCCTGAACCCGATGGCCCCACTAACGCCGAAAAATCACGCTCTTTTACCTTGAGGTTGATGCCATGCAAGATTTCGACTTCGTTAGGTGAGCCAATGTTGTATGACTTACGGACGTCAACCAACGACAAAACGGGAGTTGGCGTATCAGACATAACGAATCGCTTGGACAGGATCTAGTCGAGAGGCCCGCCACGCGGGTGCCAGTGCTGCCAGTATGCCCACTAAGGTAGCAATCGCCGTCGCACCGCCGATTAAGTACGAGGGCAATTCGATATAAAAGAGTTTCGGCCCAAAAACATTAAACGCCATCACGAGTCCGTAGCCAAAGCTTGCACCCACGGCTGAACCAATCAGCCCGAGTAGCCCACCCTGAATCAAAAAAACCTGCAACATTTGCGAGCGTCGTATCCCCATGGCGCGCAAGATTCCGATCTCGCGGGTGCGTTGGGTAACGCTAATCGCTAAAACGCTTGCGATACCGAAGGCGACCGATAAGGCAACAAAAAAGGTGATGATTGAAGTCGAAAGGCTTTGCGAGGCGAGCGCATTGACCAGTTGCGCATTGGTTTCCATCCAGCTCTCGGCTTTCAGCCCAGTCAAGCGCGAGATTCTAGCGGCCGTCGCGTCTGCAGTGAACAGATCTTGTACCGTCAAATCAATAAGATTAATTCCGCCGTACAGTCCCAATAAAGATTGCGCTTGTTTCAGATCTACGTAAACAAAGCGCGCATCTAGATCACGCACGCCGATTTCAAAGATACCTGCGATGGTGACGACCGCCACACGACCATCGCCCGACTCGATACGTAATTTATTGCCGGCTCGCAACCCGAGGTCATCGGCGAGCAGTTTACCGATCACCGCGTCGCCTGCGCCAACTTTGAACCTACCCGAAACAATATCCGTAGTGATGGGGATAATTTTTTCGTACCGTGGTGGATCAATCCCAAGAATTGAAATTGATTTAAAGACTTCGCCCTTACGTGCAAAGGCTGGGCCTGACACGACTGGTGATACTGCTTTGATTTCTGGCAAGGTGTCTAGGGTGTCTCGCACGTCTTGCCAGTTCAGAATTGAACGCAGTCGTTGCGCGCGCTTATCTTCGGTGACTAACGCGACGCTACCTTCGCGGCTAGGCGTGATGATGTTTTTTTCATCAGGGGGCTGAACACGAATGTGCGATTGCGTACCTAGCGTACGAGCAATGATGTTGCTTTGTAAGCCAAGGATCAACGCTGTAATAAAGACGATGACCGCCACGCCGACCGATATCCCCACCATGATCAATGCCGTTTGCGTGCGCCCCTGGCGCATAAACTTCACAGCGATGGTTGATTCAATCCACATTGTCAGTTGAACTTGACTGGCGTTTCTTTACGGGACGACAGGCCTTGGGTGTGCATAGGGATAGGCTGTGCGGCCAGACGAACGCGGGTACCTTCTTTTGCACTTGCCGCTAACAACACCCAGTCATCTGCCTTTAACCCTTGTTTGATTTCGGTCAGCGCCAGGCCTTTGAGGCCAAGCTCAACAGCCGTACGAACGACTTTGCCGCTTTGCACGGCGAGCACCTCGGCTTTAGCGCCAGCGACCGAAAGTAGGGCGTCATTGGGGATCACCAGAGTCGCTGAACGTTCAGCAGTCACGATGTCTACCGAGAGCGTCATGTCATGTTTTAGACCCTCTGGCACAGGATCAATTTTTAGTCGGATGTCGACGGTGCCACGCTGCGGGTCGACCGTTGGCGAGATGAAGTTGACGCGGGCTTTGAACGGGCGGTTTGGGTAGGCGTCGGCGACGCACAGACCGATTTGCCCCAACGCGATATTGCCAATGTTGCGTTCATCGAGTGGGATCAAAATCTCGGTGTCGCCCGCTCGGGCGATTTCAAGCAAGGCCTTGCCAATAGGTTGCACGGCGTCGCCTGGCTCAACATTACGGGTCAGAATCGTACCCGCGACTTGGGCGCGAAGCGTAGTTTTTTCAAGTAAAGCGCGTGCAGCAGCAAGGCGCTCGCGCAACACGTTTTCTTCTGAGGCACCTGGCTCAAGTGAGGCCACGAGTAAGCGCGCCTGCTCTAGCGCTTCTTTGGCAGTATTTTCTTGATTTTCAGCTTGTTCACGCACTTCGCGTGAAATCGAGTCCGCTTTAAAAAGATCGCGACGGCGTTTGACTTCACGTTGAGTCTGGGCGAACTGAGCTTCAGCTTGCCTCAAGGCAGCAAGCGCCTGTGGTCGACGGGCGCGCTGCAGCTGCTCGAGGCTGGCTTGTGCCTCTTGCGCTTTTGCGGCCAAGTCGTCGGCACGTAGCACAATCAGAATATCACCCGCATTGACCCGATCACCTTCTTTGACGCGACGCTCAAGCACCACACCAGCAATTTCAGTGTTGACCTGCACTCGTGAGGTCGAAACAATGCGACCCGTCGCGACTACATTTTGGGTGAGATCAATGGTTTTGAGTTGATAAGCCGGTACAAGTGGGCCTTGCCAAACCCGAAAACCCATAAAGCCGGCCAACAGCACACAGCCGAGCAAGGCGATTTGTAGTGGACGTTTAAGGGTCATTGGTGAATCAAAGCCTGAGAATGACGGTCATTCGTCACCGCTACTGTAATCCATTCTCACAGTATGGGCTTAAAAGATATTTTGTTGTCTGCCCGACAAAGGGATGTCGGCGCTCATTCTCGGTATGTTGTGACATGCCGAGAATGATCCAAACGTTTACTTCTCGAGCGCGCTATAAATCAGAGCATTGATTTTTTCGCGATACTCTTTACGCACTTCGCCTGGTGTCGCGGCCATCACAACCACCACCATGTTTTCTTTTGGGTCGGCCCAAAAGGTGGTGCCGTAAGCGCCATTCCAAGAAAAATCCCCGATATTGCCGTTAATCGCTGACAAGCCGCGCTCGGTGCGTACTGCAACGCCCAAACCAAAGCCGTAGCCAACTCGCGCAGGTTCGGTGACCGCGACGCGATTTTGAATCCCTGCGTCTAGATGGTTAGAGGTCATGAACGCAACGGTTTGAGGACCAAGCACGCGCTTGCCTTCAAGCGAGCCGCCATTCAACAGCATCTGCCCAAAGCGGATGTAGTCGCCTGCCGTGCCGTAAGCGCACCCACCACCGCAGTCATACTTGAGTTTTGCGGTCAAGATCGGCATGCTTTGGGGGGCGCCCGTTAGGGTGTCGGTAGGCAAGGGTTGCGCAAAGCGGTTGGCGTCCTTTGCTTTCACGTCAAAATCTGTATCCACCATGCCGAGTTTGCTCCAGATGCGTTCGCGCATGACTTCGCTTAACGTCTTTCCGGTGATTTGCTCTTGAATCAAGCCTAGAACGTCTAAGCCAAAACCATAGTCCCACGCCGTGCCTGGTTCGTACAACAAAGGCGCTGACGCAAGCTTTTCAATAAATTGCTTGCCATCTAAATCCATCGCTGAGCTAGACGATGAGGCCGGAAATTGTTTGTGGATCGCTGTTGCACCTCGTCCGCCATAGGTCAGGCCATTGGTGTGCCGCATTAAGTCTTGAATCGTGACAGGCTTTTTGGCAGGCACCGTTGTTAAGGTGCCATCGGCAGCGAGCACGCCAAGTTTCATGGTCTTGAATTGTGGAAACCAATTTCCCACAGAAGCGTTTAGGGGCATCTTGGCTTCTTCATAAAACGTCAATGCGCTAACGGTCGTCATCACCTTGGTCATCGAGGCCAAGGCAAAAATGGTATCGGTGGTCATCGGCGTATTGGTGGCCTTGTTGCGATAGCCATACGCTTCATAGATCACAAGCTTGCCGTTTTTGGTGACCGCGACGACAGCACCCGGCATACGGTTATCAGCAACTTCTTTTTTAAAGAAGGTATCGATACGCTTCAAGCCCTCTTCAGAAAAGCCTTGCGATTGGGCTGTTGCAGTGGGTAGTGGGGATGCAGGGGCTTGCGCCTGCACCGCAACACTCGAGGTCAAAGTGATGGCGGCAAGTAGGGTGTTAAGTTTGAAGTGCATCAGAGGTCTCCGAAATGATCGCGGGATTTGAGGTTTAATGGTTTTTGAATCTGAGTGCTTTCTTGTTTAATATTTGTCAAGATCGAGCGTTTTCTTTGATTAGTAGTCGGTTGCGGGTGAGGCGGTTTAAAGGCCCCGTAGCTAGCGTTGGTTGATCATAATAGATAAGGCCTCGTTTTTGACGAGATAAGAGTTTGTTTCTGAATAGACACTGGCCTTGTTTTTGATACGCCCTTGGCCGCGATAACGAGTTTTTGCAGAGAAAAAACCATGCTGCGATTTGCCGCCGCTTTAAAGAGATCCTCAACTGTGTCATTAATGCTGCCATCCAAGGCATGTGTGATAGATTGGTTAGCCAAAATTTTCGTGGTATTCGGCCTTGCGTTCGCGGTATTTTCTTGCAGCGCAGCATTTCCTGAAAAGCGTGTCACGATTGTTGTGCCGTATCCGCCTGGTGGCAGCACCGATATTTTTGCCCGCTCAATCGCACATTATCTTTCACAACTGTGGGGGCAATCGGTCGTTACTGAAAACCGCGGGGGTGGGGGTACGATCATTGGTACTCAATATGTGAGCCAAGCGCCGGCGGACGGCCATACCTTGTTAGTCGTTGCCTACGCCTACACGTCTAATCCTTTACTGAAAGAGAATCTCAGTTATCAACCGAGCTCACTCGCACCCTTGCTCTTAATTGGCACTGCGCCAAGTTTGCTGTACATCAGTGCCAAACTGCCAGCACAAAACTTAGCCGATGTTATCGCGCTGGCTACAGACAGCCCTGCCGGGTTGGTGTTGGGCTCGTCGGGCAACGGTTCAAGCGCACACATTGCAGCCGAGCTCTTTGCCCACGCTGCGAAGGTCAAGATCACGCATGTGCCTTACAAAGGGATGGGGCCCGCCTTAAACGATTTGTTTGGTAGTCAATTGATGGGGATTTTTGATATCCCAACTGGAATGGTTAATGTGAAAGTAGGTCGACTCAAGGCAATTGCAATTGCCGCAGCAGAACGTCACCCTGATGCCCCTGAGGTGCCTACCTTTAAAGAGTTAGGGGTCGATATGGTGTTTGGGACCTGGTATGGATTTTTGACACAACAAGGTGTTGAGCAGTCTGTGCAAAAGCAGTTGCATGAGGCGTTAACGCAAGCCGTTGCTGACCCTTCTGTTAAGCAGGCGATTGCGCGAACTGGACTTGTGGTTCAGCCCAGTACGCAAGACGAGTTCAAACAGTTTTTAAAGGATGAGACTCAGAAGCTGGCTGATCTGCTTAAGTCGGATGGGGTGAAGATTACGATTGATTAATAAAGAAAACACGGAGTTTCACGGCTCTTGTAAGTTTTGCCACGTTGGTTTTCATAGCTAAATGACAAATTACTCAATGTATCGTGTAAAAATACTCAGTGTATTGAGTAATTTTTTTGGGGGTAGCAATCCCTTTGTGGACTTTGACGCCATCTTGATGATGCAGCGGCTTACCGTCATTGAATAAAGCTTCTCAATCGCTCGGCCCAATACAAGTAGGCAGGCTTAGAAAGATGCAAGCCATCTATCGTGTACTTTGGCAATAGACCTTGCTGATCATTTGCCAAACCCGGATTCAAATCCAGCCATTGGATATTGCGCGCGAGAGCAAAGGCTTGCAGTTTTTGATTTAACGACCTCACGGCCTCGATGGCGCCGCCGCACTGCGGGCGCGAGCATTCAAGCGTAGCTTGCATCACAACCGTGATCTTATTTTTTTGTAGCTCATCAACGATCAAGGTGTATTGCTTAAACGTTTGCTCAACAGTAGCGCGTCTGAGCAAATCATTGATGCCAATCATCAAAAATACTTTGGCTGGTCGTAAGGCTACCGTTGCTTTCATTTCACGCAACAGGTCGTAGGTGGTGTAGCCCGATACACCACGATTCACAATACGTGTTTTTGGAAACAGAGCCTGCCAGGGCCCGGCTTCAGTGATCGAGTCACCCAGCATCATGACTTCGGGCGGCGCAAGCTCGGGCCTAAGCTGTGCACAAACGGGTTGTGTCATGCTGCTCAGCCCAAGCCAGCAAACACTAAACAGGCATGCGTAAAACGATTTTGCCAACATGCTTGTTTGTTTCCATCATGTCTTTGGCTTGCGCCAGTTGTTCAAACGCGAAGATATGATCCACCAAAGGTTTGATACGACCGTCTGCAATCGCAGGTAAAACTTCGGCTTTGAATTCGGGTAAGAATGCAGCCCGTTGTTCGGCTGAACGCAACTTGTTTGAGACGCCAAACAAGCGCAAGCGTTTTGAATGCAGGGCTAACAGATCAAGCTCGGCCGACAGCACGCCATCCACATAGCCCACCATCGCAAAGCGCGCTTCAAACGCCATGCAGCGAATGCTTTCTGCGAACACTGAACCACCAACCGTATCCACCACTAAGTTTGCACCTTTGCCCGCAGTGGCCTGCATGACGGGGCCTTCAAAGCCTGAGCCGCGCAAGCATAAGGCGAGGTCTAAGCCGTGCTCTTTTAATCGTGCAAGTTTTTCGGGCGAGCCCGACGTGCCAATAACCTTGGCGCCCATGGCTTTGGCAGTTTGCAGAGCTGCAACACCAACGCCTGACGACACGCCGTGAATGAGCAGCCACTCGTTTGCCTTGAGTTTGCCCTGTAGCGACAGCATATCGTGCACAACTAAAAAGGTGAGTGGCACGCTCGCTGCTTGTTCAAAACTTAAGTTGGCAGGCACTTGGATGGCCTCAACGCTATCCATACAGGCATATTCAGCAAAGGCACCACGGCAGCGACCCATCACACGGTCACCCACCGCGATGCCGTTGACCTCACTGCCTAGTGCGCTGACTACGCCTGCGCCTTCCATGCCGACGGGATTGGCTTGACCGCTTTTATGTAAGCCGTGACCAATTACGAACTCACCGCGATTTAGGCTAGCCGCATGCAGATGCACCAAAATCTGTTTGGGACCGGGCGTTGGGATATCGATGTTGCGTTGCTCGAGCACCGTTTTGTTTTCAACGGTCTGCATCCAATATGACAGCATTTTGTAACCTTAGGCGTTTTGAATAACCGAGAGCATACAACTAACTAACCAGATGGTAGTCAGACAGCTTGGCCTCGTAGGTTAAGCGCCAATAGTCAAGCAGGCTCCAGGGTTGATTGGTGACGATGCGGCCCTTCGCATTTTTATACCAGGTTGAGACCGAAGGATGGCTCCAGGACAGTTGCCTAAGCAGCGCATCAATCTCTTGGTTGTAACGGTCGTGTACCTCTTGGTGGCACTCAACCGAGCGGATCGGTTGGTTGCGTAACGCCTGAAGTAAGCCCATGAAGTAACGGGTTTGGCATTCGGCCAAAAAGAGGGCGCTGCCGCCGTGACCAATATTGGTGTTGGGCCCGTACATCATAAAAAAATTCGGAAACTCAGGTGCTGTGATCCCTAAGAAAGCTCTAGGATCATCGTCACCCCATTTTTGTCTGATCGTGACGCCACCGCGGCCTTGAATATCCATGGGCCACAGCATACGACCGGCTTGAAAGCCTGTGGCCATTACAAGAATTTCGGCCTCGATCAAGGTGCCATCTTCGAGTTCAATGGCCTTGGCATGTACTTGTTTAATCGCACCCGTTTCAAGTCTGACGTTATCTCGTTTGAGCATGCTGTACCAACCCGCATCCCCCAACACGCGTTTACCAAACGGTGGGAAGTCAGGTACGACCTTTTTTAGCAAATCATCTCGGCCAGCCAGTTCGCGACGAATATGTTTCATCATGCTTTCGCGCAGGCGTGCATTAAAGGCGCTGATGGATTCAGAGCCGCCTTGCCAGGTCGGGTCGATTTTGAGTGCCTCAAACAAGCCATCACCAAAGGCCCAGAAGAGTTGAAAGCGGTACCAGGGGGCGTAAAAGGGCACATTGTTCAGCACCCACTTGGTGTCGTCACTGACTACGCCATCGATGTTGGGTCGGCGTACCACCCAACTGCCTGAACGTTGTAATACGGCGAGTGATTCAACTTGTTCAGCGATGGCGGGGCCCACTTGTACGGCACTTGCTCCGGTACCAATCAGGGCAACTTTTTTACCCTTGACGTCAAGGTGTTCAGGCCATTGCGCGGTATGAATGACTTGACCTTGGTAGTGTTCAAGGCCTGGCAATTTTGGGATCGCTGGACGGTTCAGCTGCCCTACAGCGCAAATGATGGCATTGGCTTGGATGCGCTCAACGCTCTCGGCTTTACCAATTGTCTGGCGAACGGTGTGGTCCGTCGTCTTGGCGGCTTCCTGATGAGTTACCTGAGCAGTACTCTC
Organism: Alcaligenaceae bacterium; assembly: GCA_037146575.1. Taxonomy (GTDB): domain Bacteria; phylum Pseudomonadota; class Gammaproteobacteria; order Burkholderiales; family Burkholderiaceae_B; genus Zwartia. The sequence goes on from JBAWWV010000122.1 coordinate 9,262, forward strand.
TTGAGTTGCCGGCATAGTTGGTAGATGAGTTGTCTGCTTGGTTGTTTTATCCGTTGCCTGGATTGTCCAAGTTTGTGTCGCTTCATCAAAAACGACCGATAACACTTCAGTGTTAAAGCGAATGTGTTGACGGACTTCGTACTTGTCAGCGCAGTGTTCAAGATAAGCCTGAATCGCGTCGCGTTGCGAAAAATAGTTTGGCCAGTTGTTGTTGGGCTCAAACGAAAATTGATAAAAATGATTGGGCGTATCCACGGCACAACCTGGATAGCGATTTTCGTACCAGGTGCCGCCGACTTCAGCGTTTTTTTCAAAGATCGTGTAGGGGATGCCGAGTTTGCCAAGCTGAATGGCTGCGCACAGCCCCGACGCGCCGGCACCGATGATGACAACGTGAATATCGTTTGTCTTCGCGCCCGCCTGCATCTCGTCATGAGTGACCGATTGCGCAAGATGAAGCATGTGCTGATCGCTGACTTGCAGGCCGACTTGCTCAAGCAGCATTGGCACGTAGGCTTCAGAGACTTGCTCACCAACCGCTGCGCTCATCATTTTTTGTATGACTTGGCTGGAGGGTTGCGCCATTGCTGGTGCGCCACCCTTGCTCATCTCAACCATACAGGCGGCCATGCGGTCGCGGATCTCGCCCGCGAGCTCGGGGGGGATGGATTCAAGATGTTCCCAGGCGCCGCGAATGTGCGGCATGATGTGCTCGAGCAGTGATAGATCGCCGGTCATGTGAATGAGCGACATTGCTAGCGGGACTGGATTTGCACCTTCAAGGCGAGCGCGGATTGAGCTGAAATCTGGGAGCGGCATAGGTGATTGGCAACGAGGTGACGGGCGGGCTTCAATGTTGCAAGTCTACAGTTTCTCAAGTGGGATGCTGTAATTGCCGCAATGCAGCATTGCGGGTCGTTGCAAGATGCCTTGATCTTGGTCAGGATTAGTGGAAAGATCCAAACATGACAACACCGTTAGTCTATTGCGATTTGATTGGAGACCTGCCCGCGTTGGCTGCACAGCGCTGGGGGGCGAGTCATGCTTTTGCCTTTGAAGACAAAAGCTGGAGCTATCTAGAGGTTGAGCAAGAGGTCGCTGAGCTTGCGCACGCGTTGCAAGCTTTAGGCGTAAAAAAAGGTGACCGCGTTGCGCTCTGGTTGACCAACAGTGCAATGCTTGAGTGTCTGTTGTTTGCAGTGATCAAAATCGGTGCTGTTGCAGTACCGCTCAACACTCGCTATCGCACACAAGACTTGGCTTTCACCTTAAAGAACTCTGGCAGCGTGCTATTAATTTCTGCAGGGAAGAGTGGCCCTGTTAATTTTGACGCGATCTTGCTTGAAGCGTTGGGGCAAATATCAGTAGATGCGCAGGACTTGCTGAGTTCAGACGCTGTGCCAAGCTTGAAACGCATAGTCATGATGGGCGATTCTGAGATTCCAGGAGCTCTGCGCTGGGAGTCTTTTAGGGAGCTTGGTGAAGCGTATCAAGACGATTCTGCAGCGCGAAAAGATCAAAGAGAGCAAAGTCGCCAAGAATCTCAAATTCAGCGGACACGCTCTGCGATGGCGTCAAAGCCAACCGACACAGCCTTAATCGTTTACACCTCTGGCACTACCGGCAACCCAAAAGGAGTGCTGCTGTGTCACAACGGCATGCGCTTATGTTTTGATCGTGCTGAAGCGATGCAATTACAGGCAAGTGATATCCAGCTCACCTACTTGCCGCTATTTCATGTGTATGCCATTAGCTATTCGATGATCATGTCGTTTATGTGCGGCGGCGCACAGGTAATCATGAGCGGTTTTCAGGTCGATCAGGCGCTTGAGCTAATCGTCAAGCATCGGGTCACGGTCGTGCATGGCTTTGATGCTCACTTTAATGACTTTATGCTGGCGCTTGCTAAAAAGCCATCTGATATTAGTAGTTTGCGTTTTGGTACCTTGACCGTTGGTGCCGATTCAACGATTGAGCTTGCTCAGGCCGCACAAAGTAAAGTCTGTCCAACCTTATCGGGTTATGGCGTGACCGAGTTGTGGGGCGGGGTGACCTTAACCC
>JBAWWV010000123.1:0-11244 GCA_037146575.1 Alcaligenaceae bacterium
CGCTTCAAAGGCAAGATGCAACCCGGCGTGACGTTGCGTGACTTGGTCAGCGCAATCCCACTGTATGCGATCAAGGCAGGCTTGTTAACGGTTGACAAGCAAAACAAGCAAAACGTGTTTTCGGGTCGCATCCTTGAGATCGAAGGTTTGCCTGATCTCAAAGCCGAACAAGCCTTTGAACTGTCAGATGCCTCAGCTGAGCGTTCAGCGGCTGGCTGCACCATTCGACTAAACAAAGAACCTGTGATCGAATACATCAACAGCAACATCGTCATGTTGAAGTGGATGATTGCCAATGGCTACTCAGACGAGCGCAGCATCACACGCCGCATTCAAGCCATGGAAGCCTGGATCAAAAACCCACAACTGTTGCAGCCTGATGCTGATGCTGAATATGCAGCAATCATTGAAATTGATTTGGCCGAAATTCACGAACCGATCGTCGCTTGCCCAAATGATCCAGATGATGTGAAAACCTTATCAGAGGTGTCAGGCGCCAAAATCGACGAAGTGTTTATCGGCAGTTGCATGACCAACATCGGTCACTTCCGTGCAGCCTCAAAACTGCTTGAAGGCAAACGCGACATGCCAGTCAAACTGTGGATTGCGCCTCCAACAAAAATGGATGCAGCGCAATTGACCGAAGAAGGTCACTACGGAGTGTTTGGTTCGGCTGGTGCACGTACTGAAATGCCTGGCTGCTCGTTGTGCATGGGTAACCAAGCACAGGTACGCGAAGGTGCAACGGTGATGTCAACCAGCACACGCAACTTCCCCAATCGTTTAGGCAAAAACACAAACGTGTATCTGGGTTCTGCTGAGCTCGCTGCAATTTGCTCAAAACTTGGCCGTATCCCCACCAAAGAAGAGTATCTGACTGATATGGGCGTCTTAAGCAAGAACGGCGACCAGATCTACAAGTACCTCAACTTTGATCAGATCCCCGACTACAAAGATGTAGCCGATACGATTGCGTCTTAAGTCTTAACTGGGCGGGGTTAAAAAAGCCGCTCGCCTGAACAGCCCCGTAAAGTTGGAGAGTTATCCAGCTTTACGGGGTTTTTTATTAAATGGGGCTCCTCCTTGCACGTCCACCGATACCAGCCACCCAAACGTCATCCACAGAGCAAATAACGGGTGGTTTAGCTTCATCGAGAACACAAACAACGATTCGTTTAGATAGTTCGTTACACTAGAGCTCTTTATTGCAGCTTTTCTGGTTTCCGACATTTCTATGGCTCGTGCTCGCGCTTCCTCTTCTCCAAAACGACTCAATCGCGACTCGTCGCGCTTAGTCACCCTCTCACTCGCTTTGCACAACTCAGGTAGCCGCGTTGAAGACCGCTTCTGGGAAACCGAACTAGCAAATACCTTGAGCAAACTCATGCGCGCCGGTAACGACGCCACGCTAGATGCTGCACTGGATCATCTTTCTACCACCAATATCGGTGGCTACGAAGTCCTGATCGAGCAGGCTGAAACTCACTCTGAATCCTGCGTTCTTGAAAAAGATGGCAAACGTTTTGACGTGTTACTAATCATTGCGCCGTTAGTTGCCTGGACACGCTACAGCATTCCGGCCGTAGCGTTGAGCGACAGCATCGTTGCAACACTTGCAGGTCATTTACAAACACACGTCCTGGCAACTGGCGCGCAAATCGCGATGATGCCGCAGTTGATTAGCCTAGATCAAATGCCACGCACGCTTTGCGAAACCTACGACTGGCTGCACAAACTTGGCGCCACGGCACTGGATTTACCCAGCGGCCCGCCCAAGCTTAATCACGAACCTGACTCGTTCAACATGCTGGCAGATACCCGCTATGTTGCGATTGGCGTTGCCGTGCCCGAAGGAAAACCCATCTTTCGTTGGCAAGAGACGCCTAGCGAACTCGGTGATGGGCGTGAAGCGTGTCTTGAGAAATGGGTGGAAGATACTCAACCAATTTTTGCAAACCTGCTAGCGGGCTGCGGCTTCGAAATTTTAGTCCCCGATGCCTATTACGTCAGCAACCGCGAAGCTGATCGCCGGATTCGTCCGCTCTCGGTGAAGTCGGCCGTGGTTTGGCTTGAAGGTGCGTTACAGCTCGAAGCCAGTCAGCTACGCGCCGTAATCGTGGGTTGTGGCGAGCGCACCGTCGAAGAATACCGAATTGGTTTTACACAAAAAAATCAAACTGAAGTCATTTACGGTTGCCTGTGGCCACTGTACGGTCGCGAAGAAGACGAACCCCTGCTCGAAGGGCAACCTGCACCGATCGAAACCATCGACGAAATCACAAACTTACTCAAAGAGTGCGGCATTACCGATATTCGGCGCCTCTCTAGTATCTTGAGCCCTGAGTTTTGCGACGATTGCGGCGCGCCTTATTTTCCGAATCCCTCGGGCGAAATGGTACACGCCGAACTACCCGAAGACGCCGAAACGGCGCCCGCGCACTTCCACTAACCATGCAAGCCGACGTCTTTTGCCGAGTCGTCGATAACTTTGGCGACATCGGCGTGACCTGGCGCCTAGTGCGCCAGTTGCAACGAGAGCATCACTGGTCAATTCGTTTATGGGTTGATGATCTAAAAAGTTTTCAACGGCTTGAAGGACGCGTGAACTTGCATGCCTTGCAACAAGTGATCGAGCACATTGAGATCATTCATTGGGGCGACCCTGCCCCTGATTTAATCCCCTACCCAATCGTGCTGTGCGGTTTTTCATGCGATTTGCCTGCCACCTACATTGCACAGTTGCACCAGCGGCCCGCGCTTTGGGTCAACCTTGAATACCTGAGCGCCGAAACCTGGGTTGAAGGCTGCCACGGGCTGCCCTCGCTGCGTGGTGACGGGGTGTCTTCATACTTCTTTTTTCCAGGCTTTAACGCAAACACTGGTGGTCTGCTGCGTGAGCGTGATCTACTCACACGTCGTGACGTTTGGCAAAAGGATCTTGACGGGCAGCGTCAGATGCTCGAACGCTTGGGGGTCTCTGCCGCGGCACTTGCTGCCCTGGACACGCACGTTGACCCTGCGCGCCTGCTGACCTTGTTTTGCTATCCACACGCACCAGTCACGCATCTGCTAGACGCGCTTTGCGCAGATTCGCACGCCTCGGTTGTGCTCATTCCCCAGGGCGTCGCCCCAGAGCTCACCACGACGCGCCTCGGGTCTTTGCAGCAGGTCTATATCGAACGCATCCCTTTCGTTTCACAGCCAGAATACGATCAACTTTTATGGATGGCTGATCTTAATTTTGTGCGCGGTGAAGATTCAATTGTTCGTGCGGTGTGGGCGGGCAAACCACTTATTTGGCAGATTTATCCACAAACTGAGGGTACACATCTGATCAAGCTCGAGGCTTGGTTAAAGATGTCTAGCCTACCTGCTCACATTCAAGACTTGATGCACAACTGGAATGCAGACTCTGCCTCAGCCAACTTACCTAATAGCGTTGCATACGCGGTCAACGCCGAAGCCTACGCGCAGTGGTCAAACCACGCGTTGGCCCTAAGTCACACGCTTGCACAAGAAGTCGATTTCGCCCAAGCGCTGCATGACTTTTGCGCGTCGAAGATAACACCATAGACCCCAGCGGTAACCATCACCAGCGCAACAAACCGCTTTTACCCAGGCGTGAAAAGCCTGTTGTACCTCAAAGATAAAGTCTTAGGCCACAGCCGTTACCATCACGGGCGCTGGTTCTTTGATCGGCAAATTAATCAAAGCCGCCATCGCAGACAGTGCAATGTCGGCGTACCACATCCACTGATAATCGCCAAAAGAAAATAAAACTAAACCGCCCACATAGGCACCTAAAAAAGCACCGATCTGATGTGACAAGAGCGTTAAGCCAAACAGTGTTGACAGATAGCGCACACCAAACAACTTGCCAACGATCGAGGCCGTTGGGGGCACGGTCGCCAGCCAGGTTGCCCCTAAGCCGATCGCAAAAATATAAAACGTCAGTTCGGTTTTAGGAGCCATTAAGTACAACGCAATCAACACCGCACGCGAGCTATACATCACGGCCAAAATGTTTTTACTTTTGAAGCGATTGATTTGTGCACCAACAAAGATACTGCCAAAAATATTGGCCAATCCAATAATCCCTAGCGACCATCCCGCCACAGAAGCAGGCAAGCCGCAAAGATCGACCTCGCCAGGCAAGTGCGTCACCAGCATGGCAATATGAAACCCGCAAGTAAAGAAACCTAAATGCAGCAACAGATAGCTTGGGGATTTGAACGCCTCTTTGACCGCCGCGCCCATACCGGCATCGGTGCCTTGTGGCGCAGCAGGTGCCGGAACATTTTTGGTCAATTTATTGATCAACGGCAACGAAAGTAACGCGAAGAGCACCAGCGACCACATCGCGTTCATCCAGCCCAGCGATTGAATCAGGCGAGTGGCGATCGGCGCGAAGACAAACTGCCCCATTGAACTGCCGGCGTTAATCAAACCGGCTGCATTGCCTCGCGCCTCGGCCGGGATGCGCTTAGCCACGGTACCAATCAAAATAGAAAAACTGCAGGCACCGTTCCCCACCGCAGAGAGCAGCCCAATGGTAAAAATCAGCCCCCACGTTGAATTCATCAACGGGATCAGCGCGGTACCGACAACCGTCAAACATAAACCACCCAACAGCACAGGACGCGCACCATGGCGGTCGGCAATCATGCCGGCAAGCGGTTGCGCCGCCCCCCACACAAATTGACCCACGGCCATTGCCAGGCTAATGCTCACGATTCCTAGCCCTGTGGTGGTATTCAGCGGGCTGACGAAGAGCCCCATGGTTTGACGCGTGCCATTAATGATCATGATGATGCCCGCAGCCGTGAGCGTCACCAGCAAGACATCGCGCTGTTTAAAAGTTTGAAAAAAACTCATGGCGTGCCTTAAGAATATTGATTTCAGACACGAACTGTAACAAGAAGCGCGCCTCGTCGTTCCGGCTCTAGAGTAGCAAGACCCGCCATTTAGAACCTGAAACACTAAGGCGCATTGCTTAAGACGGTCAGCGCGCCACCCAAGTTCAAATGTTTGCCCTACAAGCCGCGGGCTTGGCCCTGCGTTAATCCCTCAGCAAAACTTGAAAACGACATGTAACCCCGTGCAAACAAAGCAAAATCCTTGAAAACAGAGCAATAAATGCCGAGGCAGGCTAGAATAGAGGGCTTTTTTAACATTTACCGAATTACCGGAGCTTTAATTCATGAAAACCGCACAAGAGTTGCGCGTCGGCAACGTAGTCATGGTCGGCAAAGATGCCGTCGTCGTGCAACGCGCTGAATACAGCAAGTCGGGTCGCAACGCCTCAGTCGTGAAGCTTAAGTTCAAAAACTTGCTCACAGGCACCGGTAGCGAAACCGTTTCAAAAGCTGACGAAAAATACGACGTCATCACCCTTGATCGCAAAGAGTGCACCTACTCGTACTTTGCTGACCCAATGTACGTCTTTATGGACGGCGAGTTCAACCAGTACGAAATCGAAGCCGACAGCATGGGCGACGCCCTCTTTTATCTTGAAGAAGGGATGCCTGTTGAAGCCGTGTTCTATGACGGTCGCGCGATTTCCATTGAACTACCCACCATGGTCGTGCGCGAAATCGTTTACACCGAGCCTGCAGTGCGTGGTGACACGTCAGGTAAAGTCATGAAGCCCGCCAAAATCAACACTGGTCATGAATTACCCGTGCCCTTGTTTTGTGCGATTGGCGACAAGATCGAGATCGATACACGCACTGGCGAATACCGTAGTCGTGTGATGTAAGTTGTTTGCGTCTTCAGCAAAAAGGCCCAACAAGTGTTGGGCCTTTTTTATTGTGCGTCCGGCAAAGGCTCGCTGTATTCAAACACCGCGTATTTTTCAAGAATATGCTCTCGAAAGTCTTGTCCGATTTCATCCCACACTAAGACGTCTACACTAAAGGGTAACGAACTTTCATCAAGTGCTTCTCTTAGTTCAGCCACTGAAGCGCTTTGTGCACTCTTAGAAAAAACGACAAGATCAAGGTCTGAATCAGCTCTGAAGTTACCTTTGACGCGTGAACCAAACGCCCATACTAAAACACTAGGTAAGTGCTGTTTAAATAGCACCGAGAGCGTTTTACGCTGAACACTCGAAATGTGGATCGCAGACGTCACGACCAAGCTTCTCCGGTCATCACGGTATAAAGCGCGCGCGTATCTTTCAAAAATCCATGCAACCGCACGATGCACTGCTGCGCCTTGTCACCATCATAATCATGAGCAGTATTGGTACGTGTGTCAGCGTAAACCAGCCAGGCATCTATCGAATTAGCGAGCAACTTATTTTCATTCGCCAATCGAAATACCGGCTTAGGGCTATTCGGAACCTCTGGCGCCCCCAACACCTCAATCAAGTAGCGCTTTAAAATTTTCCAGGTGCAGTCATAGCAAATCTCAAACCGTTGAATGCAAGACTCAACAATTGCCTCTTTATTCAACACACTCAAGTTAGCCTGATTGTGGCTGCCTAGATAGTTAGCATATTGCAACTCAAGATGCGACAGCGATTTCTTTAATTTGCTGTAATCAATCATAGAAAACACCTCGACTTAACTATTTAACGGAATGTGCAAAAACTCTGTCCGGTCAGGGGAGCATACTAAGAATCAGCTAACGTAACGACTCTAGAATCAGCATTACGATTTTGTGCATCATACTGGCTGGCGCTTGACCAGTCGAATACCGAGGAAAAAAAAGCGCCTCTTCATGTCACCAAGCTCGGCTACCTGTGTCAGAGTGTCTGATTCTCAAGATCAGCAAGCCAACGTAAGGCGTAATCTCGATCAGGTCCACACATCTCTGCTGAGGGTTGTAAGCCACCGCAAAAGGCTGGGCGCTCGGGTTGACCGAAGATGGCGCAGCGGTGATCTGGCAACAGCTGCACGCAACGTACTCCCGCCGGCTTACCCTGCGGCATGCCAGGGATGGGGCTTGTAATGGAGGGCGCTATGCAGCAGGCACCGCAATCTGGGCGACAGTTCATGACTCTGTTCAAATCGCTCTTGTCTTGCATCGTCATAAAGCACGCGAGGTTAAGAGTACACCCCCCGCTGCACGATCATTAGTCATTCGTGTACCATCTTTGGGAGCATTTGCAAACTCACTGCAGGCGATCGGTATCCAGAAAATCTGGTAAAGCAACGACGGCAATACCGTCTTCGGCTAAGGCTTCGCGCTCTTCACGCGTCGCGGTGCCGCGAATTGGGCGCTCGTCAGACTCGCCTTCGTGAATACGGCGCGCTTCGTCAGCAAAGCGATCACCAACGTTTTCTGTTTTGCTGACAAACTCGCGCATCTGCTGCATGACAGCGGCCTGCATTTGCATCAATTGGGCGGCTTCAGGATTGGCCGCGATCAAGCTACGCGAGGTTTCTTGTGCAGCGGCAGTGGCATCAGCCGAGGCGTTTGATTCAAGACGAGGTTGCTCAAAATGCCCGACATTGATCCGAGGCGCCGATAAGCGCTTTTCGATTTTGTCGTTTTGACAGAGCGGACAGCTAATCAGGCCACGGGCCTGCTGCGAATCGTAATCTTCGTGCGAGCTGAACCAGCCCTCAAAAAGATGGCGATTACCGCATTCAAGATCGAAAACTTTGAGTCCCATGAGCCTTAAGTGGGGCTAAATACCCGCTTTTCAAGCTTTGAAGTATACCGGAGGGCGCAACGCTGCCCTCAGTCACCTGCGTCCGCCGAAATGATCGAGCCTATTCCAGGGTTGACGCCGCCGAAACCTCCGTTTCTTTCCGCGTAAGCGACGTCCGACAGGAGGAGGACGGGAGGAGGTCAAGGCGCGCGGGCTGTCAGCGCCCCCCCAGGACCACAAAATCAAGTCGTGGCACTGCGGCTAACAGCTCTTTGGTGACGGCATGAGAAGGTGCCTGCAATACTTGCGCAGCCGTACCCAATTCAACGATATGGCCGGCATCCATGACAGCGACGCGATCAGCAAAGTATTCGACCACGCCAAAGTTGTGCGTGATGAATAAATACGCCATACCGGTTTCGCGCTGAAGATCTTGCAAGAGATCAAGAATTTGAGCCTGTACCGATACATCGAGTGCCGAGGTGGGCTCATCAAGAATCAAAATCTTAGGTTCAACGGCGAGCGCACGTGCGATGGCAATACGTTGTCGTTGCCCTCCCGAAAACTCGTGCGGGTACCGTAACGCAGAGTTTTCTGGTAAACCGACGCGCTCAAGCAGATAAGCAATGCGGCGCGCCTGCTCAGCTGTCGACCACTCAGGGCGTAGCGCAGCAATCCCTTCTTGCAAAATAGCACCCACTCGCATGCGTGGGTCAAGCGAAGCAAACGGGTCTTGAAACACGATTTGAACTTGACCACGCAAATCTTTGAGCGCAGCACCAGAGGCTTGCAAAATATTGGTGTGCTCAACGACCGCAGAGCCCTTGATCGAAGCACTGCCGTCTAACAACCTGAGTAAGGCTTTGGCAACGGTCGTCTTGCCGCACCCAGAGCCGCCCACTAGCGCTAGCGTTTCGTTGGCGTGCAGCGTAAAGCTTACACCTTGCACCACCTTGTTGTAGGCCACGATTCTGCGCAATAATCCTTTGCGAATTGGGTAGTGCACTTGCAGTTGATCAACATGCAGAACCTCCGTCGCCTCGCTAGCATCAGATCCTATGCGCCCAAGGCCCTCGCGCGTTTGCCCTTGTGCCGATAGGGCTCGCCCGCGCTTGGCAAACGTGGGGATCGCGTCAAACAGTTCACGTGCGTAAGGATGTTTAGGCGCAGCAAAAAACTGCTCGGCGGGCGCCGTTTCAACAATCTCGCCATAGCGCATCAATGCAACAGTATCCGCCACGTGACGCACAACCGCCAGATCGTGCGTAATCAGCAATACCGCCATCCCCATTTCTTTTTGGATATCTGCCAGTAAGGCCAACACTTGCGCTTGCACTGTCACATCCAGTGCAGTCGTCGGTTCATCGGCAATCAACAACTCAGGTTCGGCCGCCAGCGCAATCGCGATCATGATTCGCTGTTTTTGCCCACCAGAGAACTGGAAGGGGTAATCATCAATGCGAACGTCTGGATCGGGGATACCAACGCGGCCCAACCACTGCACCGCACGTGCGCGGGCTTGCGCACCGCGTAAGGCAGTGTGGCGCTCGATGGGTTCAAGGATTTGCTCACCAATGCGCATCACAGGGTTCAAACTTGTGCCCGGCTCTTGAAAAATCATGCCCGCACGCGCGCCCCGCACTGAACGCATCGCCGCTTCAGAGAGACGCGTTAAATCTGTACCTTGAAGATCGACTCGCCCGCCCACCACACGTAAAGCCTCAGGCAACAAACGCATCAACGCCATCGCGGTCATACTTTTACCCGACCCCGACTCACCCACTAAAGCAAAGGTTTCGCCGCGATGAATCGTCAGCGCCAAGGCCTTCACCGCAAAACGCACTTGATCGTCGGTGTCGATTGCGATATCTAAATCAGTGACGCTTAGCACCGAAGACACAGCTGAAGAAGGGTCGCCGTTCGATATGCCGCCGCTAAAAGGTACCTCGATTGGCGATTGTGGTGATCGCGCGCCAAGTTTAAAGCGCTTGGGTCTGAACGCCCTGGTTCGCGGATCAAACGCATCACGCACCGCATCAGAAAATAAATTAGCAGATAACACTAAGGCCAACATAAACAAAAAGGCCGTTAATAAGTTCCACCAGATCATCGGATCGCGCGACATCTCTAAACGCGCCTTCTCGATCATCGATCCAAACGAGTTCATACTAGGATCGACACCGATTCCTAAATACGATAAGACGGCTTCGTACAGCACCAGCCCTGAAAATTGCAGTACGACCGTGATGAGTACGATATGCATCACATTAGGCAACAGATGACGCGCCATAATGCGCGCATGCGAGATCCCGAAGGCACGTGCCGCCTGTACATATTCAAGCTCGCGCAGCTTAAGCGCCTCGGCACGCAGTAAACGGCACAAACCAGACCAGCCGGTTAAGCCCAAAATCATGCACAGTAAAAACAAACGCAAGTCAGCGCGCTGCGCCGAGGTTGGAAACATGCCGGGGTGGGTATCGATATAGACCTGCATCATCAACACACAAGCGCCGATTAACAACACACCTGGGATTGAGGTTAACGTGGTGTAGAGGTACTGGATCACATCGTCGATCCAGCCTTTGAAATAGCCTGCTGAAATCCCAAAAATCAATGCGGGCGGCAGCATGGCAACGGTTGCTAAACTACCAATTACCCAAGCAGTGCGGATACTTTTTAAAGCCTGCCACAAGACGTCGTTACCCGTGCGGTCGGTGCCAAGCACGTGATACCCAGAGGCCAGCCCGAACACCGCGCCAAACAGCAGGCACAACAGCGTCGTTGTGATTAAGATTGCGCGCCACGGGATTTCAGTTTCACCGCGCCACACTTGCAGCGCGAAAGCTACCCTCGTACGCTCACCCGCAGACCCAATTGCATGCCGACGGTCATTAGAGGGTTGCGACTCAACGTCTTCTTCAGACACAAGTGCTTTTCGATGACCACGTCCGACCAAGCTTAGCGTCAACACAATCACCGAGCAGGCGACCAGCAAGCCAGCCAACAGTCCAAGCAGTAAGCGTTTAGAGACATCCGCTCCCCACTGCTCGTCTGGTGCTGTCAGATGCTTACCGCCAAACCGCAAGCGCGGAAAATCGCGGCGCGGCTCACCACCCTCTTGCAGTATCGACTCTTTTGTATATTGCAGCCAGGCTAGCGGTGATGAGTAGGTTTTTTCAGGGCGCGCAAACGCCGTGTCTTCAAGTAAGGCGTCGAGTACTGACAGCACTTTAGGCGCATAAATCGGCGCATTCGCTTTGGTCGCTGCGATTGCTGTCGTCGCTGTCGTCGCACTGGATGCTGTCGCCGACGGACCCGCGCTTGGCGGGGCGGTAGCAGACGCCGTGCTAGACGCCCCCGCCACCGGTGGCAAGCGCGGCTGATAATGCAGTGAGTCAAGCAAACCAATCACAACAAACACCAACAGCACCACGGCCGAACACATCGCGGGGGTATTGCGCGCGACCCTGCCCCACGTGGCACGCAGAGCTAGCGAATGCGACGCATAGTAGGCATACCCCAGCACCGAGAGCAACAGCGCAAAGAGCGCGATATCTGTCCAGAGAAAAATAATTTTAGGCATGATGGTTACTCGAAGCGCACGCGCGGATCGGCGAGCGTGTACGAGATATCAGCCATGATCA
>JBAWWV010000124.1:0-11212 GCA_037146575.1 Alcaligenaceae bacterium
GGCAGGTACCAAACTGACCCTGCGCCACGCCGAGATGCTCAATCCCGACGGCACGGTCTATACTGCGAACCTGCGTTCGGCGGTCTCCATTGACACCTACATCTGCAAGGGAGACGGCGTGGAGATTTTCCAGCCTCATTTTACCTTCCACGGTTTCCGTTATATCGAGCTGACCGGACTGACGGAGAAACCCACCCTCGATAACGTCACCGGTGTGGTCGTCGCCTCTGACACCCCGAAAACGGGTGAATTCTCCTGCTCCGACCCTCGTATCAACCAATTGTATTCAAATATTGCCTGGAGCCAACGGGGTAACTATCTGAGTATTCCCACCGACTGCCCGCAACGCAACGAACGCCTGGGTTGGACGGGAGACGCGCAAGTATTTGTCCGTACTGCCACCTACAACGCCGATGTGGCGGCCTTTTTCACTAAGTGGCTCGTTGATTTGGTCGACGCGCAGATTCAGGAGGGCGGCCTGAAAGGCGCTTTCCCCGATATAGCTCCTAAGACCAGGGGCATGCTCGGCACACCTGCCTGGGCGGATGCGGGCGTGATTTGTCCCTGGACGATTTATTGGGTTTACGGTGACATTCGTTTGCTTGAGCAGAACTATCCGGCCATGGTGCAATGGATCGAATTTTGCCGCTCGCACAGCACCAACTTGATCCGCGACAAAGACTGCGGCGGCAATTACGCCGATTGGCTGAATATCGATGCGTTCAGCCCAAAGGAAATCGTGGGCACGGCCTTCTTTGCGTATTCGACCAAGCTGGTGGCGCAATCAGCCAAGGCGCTGGGTAAGATGGAGGACGCGGCCAAATACGAACAACTCTTCCTCGATATCAAGGCGCTCGGCACGCGGCGCCTGAAGCTGGCGATCGCGCGGCGCGACGCGCGCTCCGCCGCGTCACGGTCGACGACATCGCGCCGACAACCGCCGCCCACCTCGCGACGAGGGTGCTGGTCGTGCAGCGGGTGCCGAGCAAAGTGATGACGCGTCACGTCAAGGCGGTCGTAATCCACGCGGCCGTGGCCGCCACCGTCGCGATGAAGGTGACAGCCGGCAAGACGGCGCTGAAGGCACACAGGCAGCCAACGCTGTCGCGGGCGCTCAAGTTGCAAGCGGCACTACGCAAGCACCACGTCCACCGCAAGGTCCACGCTCTGAAGCTAGCTCTGCCACGCAAGCGGATGATCAAAAACACTTGCAAAACGGCCCAGAAGGTCAGCCCGGTTCTGAAGACGACAACGACCGCGGCGATCCAGAGCGCAAACGTCGTCGCCGTCGCAGCCGTCGCGGCAAACGCGGTCAAGACGAAGGTTCAGGCTTTGAGAACGAAGATGGTTCGCCAAACTTGCAACAGACAGGTGCTCACGCTCAGCCAAACGATGGTGTAACAGCTCACGCTACTGCTGCAGCGACTTTGCAAACGCACGTTGCACCGACCTATGTGGCACCGGTATCGCAAGCTTACGTTGCGCCTATTGAAGCGGCCGCACCTGTTGCGGCACCTGCGGCTCAACCTACGGCAGCACCTGTTGCTTACGTGGCACCTGCGGCACCGGCCGCCTATGTCAACGTTGCGTCTGCCGCAGAGCCTGTCGCTAGCGCTGCTGTGCCGGCCACAAGTTCGTCACCTGTGACGATGGTGCCGCCAGTGGCGACCGCCACAGAACCAGCAGCTGTTGCTAACGTGCCGACTTCTGTAGCACCGGCTGCGTCTGCACCGGCTGCGTCTGCACCGGCTGCTTCTGCACCTGTCGCGTCTTCACCGTTAGCAGCTGCTCAAGTTGTGGCACCCGTTGTCACAGCGGTGCCCACTGCTACGGCGCCTGCCGCGGTCGCGATGACGACAACAGCACCTGCTGTGACAACCGCACCAGTTGCGGTTGCTGCGGCACCGGTTGTCGCAACGCCCGCCCCTGCACCTGTCGCAGATGTGGCAACGCTGCACGCGATTGTGCAAGCAGCTGGGTTGCAGTGGATCGAAAGTGATCCAATTCGGGTTGCACAGACTTTGGCCGAACAGCCTACGGTTAGCGTCAAACTCGGTCGCGAGCGCAAGCCCGCAATCGTGATCTCAAGCGAACCTCTGGTACAAGTCGAAACTCGGGCTTAGCCTTAGCCTGCCTCTGGTTTGCTGCTCTGCAGTCGGACCACTCAAAACAGCGACCTCGTGTCGCTGTTTTGTTATTGGGCCGCCGCTCTAGCGGTACAAACCAACCCACGCCTGACCGCCAAAAAACGAGGCGGTGATCTCGTTGACTCAATGCTCAGGCCACTGCTTCGATTGATCGCGGAGGCTAATGCTTGAGCAACTACCTGAACAAATACATGAGTTAATTTAGTACGTCACTATTATTGATAGACAGCAGGGTTCACCCTAATATCACGCCCAAGCAAACCACGGCTAGACTCTCAAATTGGTCAGACCAATTTAAGATACCGCACCCGTCATGAGCCTTGCCTGCACCCTTTTTGCTCCACTTGATCTCAGAATCACCGAGTACGCTGCCGACGAACCGGTTGACTACGAGGTGCGTGTGCGCTTGGGAGCCGGCGGGATTTGCGGCTCAGATTTGCATTACTACGAGCACGGCCGCGCTGGGATTTTTGCGCTGCGCGCACCCTTCATTCCGGGGCACGAAGCCTCTGGCGTTGTCGAAGCCATCGGCGCCTCAGTGACGCGCGTCAAACCGGGCCAAAAAGTCGCTGTGAACCCGTCGCACCCGTGCGGCCATTGCAACTATTGCCGCGAAGGGCGAGGCAATCTGTGCACACAGATGGTGTTCATGGGCAGCGCCGCGATCTTCCCTCACTTGCCTGGCTTGTTTCGCGAGCACTTTATCGTACGCGAACAGCAACTCACCCCAATTGATGAAGCAGAGATCACTTTGGGCGAGATCGCTTGCGCCGAACCGCTTTCGATTGGGATGCATGCCATACACCGCGCCGGTTCAGTCATGGGCAAAACTGTGTTGATTACCGGCGGCGGCACGATTGGCTGCATGACCGTCATGGCAGCACGCATCGCTGGCGCAGCACAGATTATCGTCTGCGACATCCATGATCGCGCGTTGAACTTGGCCCGCCAAGTCGGCGCGAATCGTACCGTGCGTGTTGATCAAATCTCGCCTGAACAACTTGCCGATTGTGCCGATATCAGTATCGAAGCAGCCGGCAGCCCCGCGGCCGTTAACACTTGCTTAACCGCGACACGTCGAGGCGGCACGATTGTGCAAGTTGGCACACTTTCAACAGACATTATGTTTGCCGCCAACCAAGTGATGTCACGCGAGCTGAATTATGTTGGCGCCTTTCGTGCACACGCGGCCTTTGACTGGGCAGTGCAAGCCATCCGAACACGTCGGGCCGATGTGCGAGCCTTGATTAGCGCTCAATTACCGTTAAGCCAGTCTAAAGACGCCTTTGACCTCGCACGAGACCGCACCCAACACACCAAAGTTCAACTCATTGTTTCATAGACTAGTTTCTTTCAGCCATTCAAGACATCTTATTTAATATTTCAAAAGGGAGACCTACCATCATGAAAAGCCTCACCATCAAAGCGGCCTTCGCGCTGCTGTTATGCGCAACTGCAGCCGCACCAACGTTGGCACAAACCAAACTGAAATGGGCACACGTCTACGAGACCTCTGAACCCTATCACACCACCTCGGTGTGGGCTGCTGAAGAAATCAAAAAACGTTCTAACGGTCGCTATTTGATCGATGTCTATCCTGCCTCACAGCTTGGTAAAGAAAACGATATCAATCAAGGCTTAGGCTTAGGCACCGTTGACATCATCATCTCGGGTTCGAGCTTTGCTGCTAAAAACTTTTCTCGGATTGGTGTCACCTATTACCCCTACACCTTCCGTGGCGTCGACCATCTGCTGGCCTACACCAAGAGTGACATTTATAAAGAGCTAAACGAGGGCTATGCCAAAAGCAGTGGTCACACCATCGTCGCAACGACCTACTACGGCGTGCGTCACACGACGACCAACCGCTTATTCAAAACCTGCGAAGAGATGAAGGGCCTAAAGATTCGCGTGCCTGACGTGCCAGCCTATTTGGCAATGCCACGCGCTTGCGGTGCTAACACCTCGCCGATCGCGTTTGCTGAGGTGTATTTAGCTTTACAGAATGGCACGGTTGAAGCACAAGAAAATCCATTGCCCACGATCGAAGCTAAAAAATTCTATGAAGTGCAAAAAAATATTGTGCTAACAGGTCATATCGTGGATCACCTCAACACAATCGTTGCAGGTGGACTTTGGAAAAAGCTCAGCGATGCCGACAAAGCAATGTTTACCGAAGTGATGCAAGAAGCCGCAGCAAAATCTTCACTGCAAATTGCCGCCCGTGAAAAAGAGCTTGTTGATATTTTTAAAGCAAAGGGCATTAACGTAGTCGAAGTTGATACTAAGGCCTTTCAAGAGACCGTACTGAAGAAAGTACCCTTTGAGCAGTATGGCTACCAAAAAGCCGATTGGGATCGCATTCAGGCCATCAAATAAATCATGGCTGCTGCAACCCCTTCGTCTCGCTCGGCGCCTGTGACAGGTGCTGAGAACTCACCGGTCAAAACTCACTCTGTCTCGTCGGCAGACGAAATTGTGGCGAGTTTTGCCGAAGCCGATCATCAAACCGTGTCGCTTGACAGCTACACCTTTGAAGATTGGCTGAGTCTCGCATTTTTTTGGTTGATGACAGCACTCGTCTGTCTGCAATTTATCACCCGGTATATTTTGAACGATTCGGTCTCATGGACGGAAGAGCTCGCGGTGTATTGCCTGATCGTTGTCGTATTCATCGGATCGGCAGCCTGCGTGCGCCGTAGCCGTCATATCCAAGTCAATTTTCTGTATCGTTATTTGCCCAAGCCCTTGGGCAAGCTATGTTCTGCGCTCGTCGACATTTTGCAAATCGCATTTTTTTGTTATGTCGCCTGGCTCTTTTCTCGCTACGCCTTAGCGGTCAATAACGAGCCGATGACCACGATTCAATGGAATAAAAGCCACGTCTATTGGCTCGCCTTCGCCGGGATGTTATTGATGGCGTTGCGCTCGATACAAACCACCTACTTGCACTGGCGCCAAGGCTACTCCGCCCTGACACGTCCAGAAGCGTACGACTGACCTCTTCGGATTCAAGCCATGTTGATATTGACGACCGCTTTTTTGGCCTTCATGATTTTAGGCCTGCCAGTTGCTGTGGCAATGGCGGGCTCGTCACTACTTTACATTCTAGTTTCTGGCTCAGTACCAGACATCGTGGTCGCCCAACGGATGATCTCTGGGATCGAATCGTTTCCATTACTTGCTGTGCCATTTTTTATTCTCGCCGGCAATCTGATGAATATCGCGGGCATCACAGGCCGCATCTATGAGTTTGCTGTATCACTGGTCGGTTGGATGCGTGGCGGTTTGGGGCAAGTCAATATTATTGGCTCTGTGATTTTCTCGGGCATGTCTGGCACAGCCATCGCTGATGCCGCGGGCCTGGGCTCAATCGAGATCAAAGCCATGAAAGACCACGGCTATGACACCGAGTTTGCAGTTGGCGTCACGGCTGCGTCGGCGACACTCGGGCCAATCATTCCACCCTCACTGCCCTTTGTCATCTACGGCATGATGGCCAACGTATCGATTGGCGCACTCTTTATCGCCGGCATTTTGCCTGGGCTTTTCATGACAGCCATGATGATGCTCACCGTCGCGTATTTTGCGCGTAAAAATAAATGGGGTGGAGACGTTCCGTTTGAATGGAAGCGTCTGGGTGGGGCCGGGCTTGAAATTATGATCGTGCTGGCGTTTCCGCTCTCGATCTGGCTCATGACTAAGTATGGTGTGTCACCCAATGTCTCTGCCATCATTGCCTTTGCAGTCTTGCTTGCACTGGATTGGAAATTTAATTTCTCGGCTGTGATGGCATTAATGACGCCGGTGATCTTGATTGGCGGCATGACGATGGGTTGGTTCACCCCAACTGAGGCCGCAGTGGCTGCCGTCATTTGGGCCTTGTTTTTAGGCTTAGTCCGTTATCGCTCCATGACGTTACGCAACCTCATCAAAGCGAGTTTCGACACAATCGAAACCACCTCCTCGGTCTTGTTTATCGTGACCGCCGCCTCGATCTTTGCCTGGCTACTGACCACCACGCAAGCTGCTCAAATGCTCACTGCCTGGATCGTGTCGATTACCAGCGAAAAATGGGTATTTCTTTTGCTCGCGAACTTACTGATTTTGTTTGTCGGTTGTTTTATCGACACGATCGCTGCGATTACGATTCTTGTTCCGATCTTATTGCCCGTTGTCTTGCTGATGGGCATTGATCCCATTCACTTTGGTTTGATTATTACGCTGAATCTCATGATTGGTTTACTACACCCACCGCTGGGCATGGTGCTATTTGTGCTGGCGCGTATTGCCAAGCTTTCGGTCGAACGTACAACAATGGCAATCCTGCCCTGGCTGGTGCCGCTCATGTTTGCCTTGATTGCCATTACCTATATCCCGGCAATCACACTTTGGTTGCCACAACAATTAGGCATCAGTAAATAATCACTCCTATGAAAATTACCTCAGCTCGCATCATTGTCTGCAGCCCCGGGCGCAACTTTGTCACCTTAAAAATCGAAACCGACGAGGGCTTAACAGGCATCGGTGATGCCACCTTAAATGGCCGTGAACTATCGGTGGCAAGCTACTTGCAAGATCATGTGATCCCTTGTCTGATCGGACGTGATCCGCATCAAATCGAAGATATCTGGCAATATTTGTATCGCGGTGCCTACTGGCGACGCGGCCCAATCACCATGACCGCGATTGCGGCCGTGGATACCGCGTTATGGGACATTAAAGCCAAAGCCGCGGGTTTGCCGCTCTATCAATTACTGGGTGGAAAGAGTCGCACCGGCGTCATGGTCTATGGCCACGCAAATGGCTCGGACATCGAGCATACCGTTGACGAGGTGCTGCGCTATGCCGAGATGGGCTACAAAGCGATTCGAGCCCAAAGTGGCGTACCTGGGATCGATAAAGTGTATGGCGTTGGGCGGGGCACCATGTTTTATGAACCCGCTGATGCAGACCTGCCGTCTGAGCACGACTGGTCAACTGAAAAATATCTGCGCCATACCCCTAAACTCTTTTCTGCTATTCGCGACAAGCTTGGCTGGGATCATCATTTGCTTCACGATGTGCATCATCGGCTGACCCCGATTGAAGCCGCGCGCTTAGGTAAAGATCTTGAGCCCTATCGTTTGTTCTGGATGGAGGACGCAACACCCGCCGAAAACCAAGAAGCGTTCAAACTCATTCGGCAACACACGACAACTCCGCTCGCTGTCGGTGAGATTTTTAACTCGATCTGGGATTGCAAAGATCTGATCCAAAATCAGTTAATTGATTTCATTCGCACGACGGTTGTCCACGCCGGGGGCATTAGTCACTTGCGTCGGATTGCCGATTTGGCCGCACTGTATCAAGTCCGCACAGGCTGCCATGGCGCAACAGACTTGTCGCCGGTTTGTATGGGCGCGGCCCTGCACTTTGATTTGTGGGTACCAAACTTTGGCATCCAAGAATACATGCAGCACACAGCTGAAACTGATGCCGTGTTTCCGCATGCCTATACCTTCAAAGAGGGCTTCATGTACCCCGGCGATGTTGCAGGGCATGGTGTTGAAATCGACGAGGCACTTGCAAAAAAATATCCCTACCAGCGCGCTTATTTACCTGTGAATAGACAACAGCACGACGGTACGCTCTGGAATTGGTAGGTGTAGAGATCTTGGCCAAACGTCTTCATCCGAGCAATCTGACTGAGCTCGCAGCTGACGTCTCGCGCTTGCACTACCCGCGCGAGCAGCTCAAGACAGGCATCGTGCATTTAGGACTAGGCGCCTTTGTCAGAGCCCATATGATGGCCGTCAACGAAGCCGCGATTCATGCACGACAAGATTTGTGCTGGGGCATCGTTGGCGTGTCGCTGCGACACCCTGACACTCGCGATGCCTTACTGCCACAAGATGGGCTCTACACGCTTGCTTTACGCGATATGGATGCACAGGGCTGCGCCCAGCAACGTCTTCACGTGCTTGGCTGCCTGCGTCAAATCTTGGTTGCCCCCGAGAATCCAGCCTCCGTCATTGACGCGATTGTCGCCCCCGATACACACATTGTCAGCCTCACTGTGACCGAGAAAGGTTACTGCCACCACCCCTCGCAAGGCACCTTGCAATGGGATCATCCCGACATCGTGCACGACTTACAACACCCCGAGACGCCACACAGTGCCATTGGGTTCCTTGTGCGAGGTCTGCAAAGACGTTACCTCACCCACGCTCTGCCCTTAACCTTATTATCACTAGATAACCTGCCCTCTAATGGGAACATATTGTCGACGCTGGTGCTGAGCTTCGCGCAAAAGCTTGATGCGAACTTGGCAAAATGGATTAAAGCCACTTGTACCTTTCCGAATTCAATGGTCGATCGGATCGTGCCAAAAACGACAGATTTTGATCGCGCTGAAGTTGCGCTTGCTCTTGGCCTGCAAGATGCCTGGCCGGTGGTTGCCGAGACGTTTTGCCAATGGGTGATTGAAGATCGATTTGCGTCAGAGCGGCCGGCTTGGGAGTTGGGTGGCGCAAGATTTGTTGACTCAGCCGCCGCGTGGGAGACCTTAAAACTGCGAATGGTCAACGGCACGCATTCGGCAATCGCCTACTTGGGCGCGCTGGCCGGTTGGCACACGGTTGATCAAGCGATGAAACAACCGATGCTAGTGAAATTTCTTGATGGGCTCATGCGTGAAGAGATTGAAGCCACACTCCCTGAACTGCCAGACCTTGATATCCAAGCCTATCGCTACAGCCTGTTGGCCCGCTTCACCAACACGGCGTTAGCGCACCGGACACAACAAATCGCGATGGATGGCTCGCAGAAAATCCCGCAGCGTTGGCTCAATACGATCAAAGACCTTCAGGCACAAAAAAAATCTTACGTGAACCTCGCACTATGCCTCGCGGCTTGGATACAGTACTTAGGTGGAGTTGATGAACTGGGCAACACCTATAGCATTCAAGATCCGCTAAACGATTTATTGCAACAGACCCTTGCCGACGCCGCTCGCCAAGCCTCCGCCAATTTGTCACCCTACCATTTGGCCTTACGACAGACTGAAGCGCTCTTTGACGTCAAACAGATTTTTAACGAAATGGCCCACGACACAGACTTAATCGCGGCAGTCGCGCAGCAACTCGATCACTTACGCAACGTGGGTATCAAGCAGGCGCTTAGTACCGCTGCGTCTTAAGCCGTTACGGCGTCTACCGGCTGATTCGTCAAAATCGCCATCAACCGTGCAAGCTCTTCACGCAATTGGCGGCGATCAAGCACCATATCGATCGCGCCTTTTTGTTGCAAAAATTCTGAACGTTGAAAGCCTTCAGGCAATTTCTCACGCACGGTTTGTTCGATCACACGTGGCCCGGCAAAGCCGATCAACGCTTTAGGTTCGCCAATCACGACATCACCCATAAACGCAAAGCTCGCCGATACGCCGCCCATTGTGGGGTCGGTCAGCACACTGATAAACGGTAATTTTGCATCAGACAGCCGCGTCAGCATGGCATTTGTTTTAGCCATCTGCATCAACGAAAACAAGCTTTCTTGCATGCGCGCACCACCAGATGCCGCGACGCATATAAAGGGTACCTTTTGAGCGATTGCCGCTTGCACACCTTGCACAAACCGCTCACCCACGACCGAGCCCATCGAACCACCCATAAACTCGAACTCGAAGCAGGCCAAGACGCAGGCTACGCTGTGAATACTGCCACTCGTGACGATCAACGCATCACTCTCACCGGTTTGACGCACGGCTTCTTGAATACGCTCGGGATACTTGCGCGAATCTTTGAACTTTAGGGGATCCATTGACCGCATGTTAGAACCGATCTCGACTCGCCCTTCAATATCGAGCAGCGATTCTATCCGAGCACGAGCGCCTAGACGCATGTGATGGTCGCACTTAGGGCAAACATGCAGATTGGCAGCTAAATCTTCGTTGTACAGCACCGCCTCGCAGGCTGGGCACTTGAGCCAAACACCCTCAGGGACTCGCTTCGTTTGCGCAGTGGTCGTGTTAACTGTTTTGTTAATACGAGGGGGCAATAATTTGCCTAGCCAACTCATGCCTGGTTTCCGCCTGCGTGAGCACCCAGAGCACCAGCGCCTGCACTCGCACCTGCTGGCAGCCTCGCCACATTAAGCGCCTGACGAATCCCAGCCAGCCACGTTGCACCCGCGTCAATCGCAGCTTGTGACTGTTGTGCGGTTGGCAGGCCCGCGCACGCTTTAGTCATGGTGTCGATCAACTTACTGCCGATCACAACCGCGTCGGCCACGAGACTGATTTTTTGCGCACTTTGCGCGTCACTGATACCAAAACCGACACCAACCGGCAATGACACATGCTGGCGAATACTTTGCAAACGCGTGGCAACATCTGCCGTATCGAGGTTGCCCGCGCCGGTCACACCATTCAGCGAGACGTAATACACATAACCACGCGCGATCTTACCGACAGCGCGAATTCGCGCCTCGGTTGAAGTAGGGGCCAACAAAAAGATTGGAGCAATATGATGTTGCTCTAGCATTTGAACAAACTCACCGATTTCTTCAGGCGGATAATCAACGGTTAACAAACCATCAATACCGGCAAGCTGCGCCCGCTCGGCAAATTGCTTTTGCCCCATGCTTTCGATTGGATTCGCGTAACCCATCAAAACAATCGGCGTTTGCTGATCGGTAGTCCTGAACTCAGCCACCATCTCTAAAACATGCTTCAAACCAACGCCTTGCGCAATCGCATGCTCGGCCGCACGCTGAATGACCGGGCCATCGGCCTGCGGGTCTGAAAACGGGATCCCAAGTTCAATCACATCGGCCCCAGCTTTGACCAGAGCATGCATCAAGGGCACCGTGGTGGCAGGCAACGGATTGCCTGCCGCAATGTAAGGAACAAGCGCTGCGCGCTTTTGCTCAGCAGCTCGGGCAAAAGCGGCTGCGATGCGATCTGGGTATTGAGTCATGAATGTAAAAACCTTTAAAGCACCATGCCAGCGCGCTGCGCCACAGTGTTGATATCTTTATCGCCGCGGCCAGACAAATTAATCAGAATGACCTTGTCTTTAGAC
>JBAWWV010000125.1:0-11142 GCA_037146575.1 Alcaligenaceae bacterium
CGAGTTAACTTCTGATTTATATGGCGATGAAGTGGTCTTCAAAGGTGTCGTCGAAGGGTTTGCAGGTGGAACAGGTTCGGCCTTCGCGGTGATCCCCGCTCAAAATGCGACCGGTAATTGGATTAAAGTGGTGCAGCGTGTGCCGGTGCGTATCAAGCTTGATCCAGACCAGTTGAAAAAAAATCCCTTAACCGTTGGCCTCTCAATGACCGTTCGTATCGACGTCTCGGCTCGCTAAATGTTCAAGTCCCTGAATGCCACCCGCGATCAACCGCTCGCTCCGCTTGAGGGGCGCATGCTTTGGATGGCGGCGGTCGTCATTGCTGGGGCAAATTTCATGGCTGTGCTGGACATGACGATTGCCAATGTCTCGGTTCCGAACATTGCGGGTGGGCTAGGGGCAAGCACAAGCCAGGGGACCTGGGTGATTACGTCTTATGCAGTCGCTGAGGCAATCGTGCTGCCTCTGACGGGGTGGCTGGCTGCGCGCGTCGGCTTAGTGCGTACGTTTCTTTGGGCGATGAGTTTGTTCGCTGTGTTTTCGATTTTCTGTGGGTTGTCGACCTCACTCGAAATGCTGGTGGTGGCGCGCGTGTTGCAGGGTTTCGCAGGCGGTCCACTCATGCCTTTGTCGCAAACCTTGTTGTTGCGTATCTTTCCAAAAGAGAAGGCGGCCACGGCGATTACGCTTTGGTCGATGACAACCTTACTTGCCCCGATTAGTGGCCCAGTGCTGGGCGGCTGGATTTGTGAAAACTGGTCTTGGTCGTGGATCTTTTTTATCAATTTGCCACTGGGTTGCATTGCTGTTTTTTTTGCGACTAAGTTGTTGCTGCGCTATGAACTGCCTCGCAAGTTGGTGCCCATCGATGCGATAGGCTTAGTGCTGTTGGTCGTTTGGGTAGGGGCGTTACAGATCATGCTTGATATCGGTAAAGAGCACGATTGGTTTGCCTCGACGCAAATTGTGATGCTCGCGATTACCTCGGCGATTGGTTTTGTGGCGTTTTTGATTTGGGAGTTGACGGCCGAACATCCGATCGTAGACCTCAGGGTGTTCAGGCACCGCGGCTTTATGGTTGCGGTGGTCGTAATGAGTATTGGTTTCTCTTCGTTTATGGTCTTGAATGTACTGACCCCCTTATGGTTGCAGCTCAATATGGATTACACCACTGGCCAGGCGGGCAGAACGATTGGCTGGACGGGAGTTTTTTCCCTGTGTATGGCACCCCTGGTGGGCAGGCTAGCGGGAAAGCTCGACCGTAGAAAGATGGTGTGTGGCGGTTTACTTTGGTTGTCGGCAGTGACCGCCTTGCGCTTTTCTGGGAGCACCGATCTAACCTATTGGCAGATCGCGTTTCCGTTGATGGTAATGGGTTTGGGTATGCCTTTTTTCTTTATCTCTTCCTCTGGCATGGCGCTGGCGAGTGTCAGCCCCGAGGAAACGGCCTCTGCGGCCGGATTGATGAATTTTTCAAGAACCCTGTTGGGCGCGTTTGCCGTGTCTTTGATGACCACGGTTTGGGACAATCATGCAACGCTGAATCGAGCTGAATTTGTTGGTTTGGTTGACGCTGATCATTCTTTAATTAACGGACTGGTACAAAGCGGCTTGCCGCTAGACGTGAGCCAGTCTTTGCTAGAGCGTTTGATCGCGACGCAGAGCGTCATGATTGCCACCAATGAAATTATGATGGTGGTCTCGGGTACCTTCTTTATAGGTGCCTGCGTGATTTGGCTAGCCCCGCTCCCGCGCTCTTGGCACGGTCCTTCTGGCGGGCAGGTCCGAGCGTCAAAAGGCTAATTCGAAGCGCTGCGCTGTGCTCGCCGCACCGCCTTTGGGTTTTGAGCGCTGAATATTCATCTGACATTATTTGGTGACTGAGCTATTTTTTGCTTTCATGACCGTTTTAATTGAACCTCTACCCCTATACTCGGTCAGATTGAAACCAGTAACTGCCTTGACGAGGTTGGCAAATGAATACTCAAGAACGTGACATGTTAAATGCGTTTCTCTCGCAACTAACGCAAGCGCAAGCCGGCGCTAAAGAACCAGAAGCCCAGACACTGATTGCTCAGGCCTTGGCCAAGCAGCCTGACGCTGGCTACCTGTTGGTGCAACGGGCGATGCAACTGGATTTTGTGTTGCAGCAGTCGCAAGCGAAGGTGGCTGAGTTACAGGCGCAGCTTGAGCGCCACCAGCCGGCTACACAAACAAGCTTTTTGAACGACGTGCATGCTTGGGGTCGTGGGCCTTCGGCGCCGATAAATGGACTCGGTACGGGTTCGGGCGCAGCACCCGTTGCCAACGCAGCACCCGCCGCGGCAAGGCCTGCAGTGGCGGGCGCGCCAACTGCTAGCGCAGCGCCTGCACCGGCTGCTGCCCCCGCCGCGGCCACAACGCCTTGGGGTTCAAGCATGATGGGTACCGTTGCTACGACCGCAGCAGGGGTGGTCGCAGGCTCGTTTTTATATTCAGGCATCCAAAGCCTGATGGGTAACCACAACTCTGGTGGTGGCTTTGGTGCAGGTAACGGGCACAATAATCAACAACCCGCCAGCCATACCGAAAACAACACCGTGGTGAATAATTATTATTCAAACGACCCAGCGCCCACCTCTGCGTACGATCCTCCTGAGTTATCAGGTGGTTACGATGTTGCAGATTCGAGCGATGATTTTGGTGGCTCAGACGACACGGCATAGTTAGTGAGTGCGGCGCCTCTTGACTGAGGTGCCGCCAACTCTGTACAACGCTATGATCGACCTACCGAGATCAGCATGACAACCATAAAAAAAACACAACGCTTTGGCCTGTTGCTGCCGTCCTCGAACACCACCCAAGAGCCTGAGTTTATTCAAGTCTTGCCCGCGTCGGTATCCTTGCACTGCGCCCGCCTGACGCTTAGCCAAATCGATCCTGAGTCGACCATCAAAATTGTGGCCGAGCTTGAAACTGAAACACGCAAGCTCAATGACGCCCGGGTGGATGCCGTTGTGTTGTCGGCCACGGCACCGTCAACGCGAATGGGTAAAGGCTACGATCAAGAAATTTGTCAGCGCATCGAAAAGGCGTGTGGCAAACCAGCGACCACCGCAGCAACCGCAATGCTGCAGGCCTTTAAGGTACTTAACATCAAAAATATTGTGTTGGCTGCGCCCTGGAGCGCTGCCACCAACAAAACTGTTGCTGACTTTATCGAAGCAAGCGGCGTGAAGGTGTTGCACCAAGCCGCGATGGGAATCGTCAGTAATATCGAAGTTGGCGATCTCGATGCGCAAACGGCCTATGACTTAGGGCGACAGGCTGATCGCCCCGAAGCCGATGCGATCTTCTTAGCTTGCGGTAATTGGATGACGATGGACATCATCGAAGCGCTTGAGCGCGACACAGGCAAGCCCGTTCTTAGCACCAACAGTTGTGCTCTTTGGGCAATGTTGAACATTTTAGGTGGTCATGCTGCCGTGCCGGGTTACGGTACCTTGCTTAATCATCATTTGATTGCCTGAACGTGGTCCTTCAACGAATCCTCTTGTCTGTCCGCCTTTGGTGTGCGGTTTGCGTTGCGCTGACGATCGCTTTACCCGCTCAAGCGGCGAACACCATTCGTTTTTATGCCATCGTGGCCGCGGGCGGTAGCGTCGATGCAATGGCGCGCATAGTCGGGGAAAAATTTGGCCCCTTGGTGGATGCGACGGTGATCGTTGAAAATAAGCCAGGTGGAGGGGGTAACTTAGCCACACAGACGGTTGCGCGTGCGGCACCAGACGGTCTATCTATTTTGGTCAGCGGTAATAATCACACGTCTAATTTATCGTTGTACAAAGAGACTGGGTATCAGCTCGATGACTTGATTCCGGTAGCCGAATTGATGCGAGGGCCTGCGGTCGTTGTTGTCCCCAATAATTCCCCGTATCAAACGTTTAATCAGTTGCTAGCAGATGCTAAAAAGCGACCTGGACAAGTGTCCTTTGGTACCGCCGGTATTGGTACCGCAAGCCACTTTGCAGCTGAGTACACTTTTTTTGTGGCTCAGGTGAGCATGACTTCAGTCCCGTACCGAGGCTCTGGTCCCTCCCTGACAGACCTGATGGGTGGGCAGATTCCGGTGGCGGTATCGTCGTTGGTTGCCGCCACGCCTCTGATTAAAGCGGGCAAGCTCAGGGCTTTGGCGGTGACCTCGCTCAAGCGCTGGCCCGGCGCTGAAAATATTCCAGCTGTCGCCGAGTCCGGTATGCCAGGCTTTGAACAGTTATCTTGGATTGGCTTGTTTGCGCCCAAAGGTACCCCTCCTGAAATCATTGAGCAATACAGTCGGGCGGCAAAAACGGTGTTAGCCGACCCAGACGTGCAGCGCAGGGTGGCGGGGCTGGGCGGTGTGGTTGGCGAGTACGGCGCTGCTGAGTTTAAAAAATTCATCGAGCAAGACTACGACACCGCGCAGAAGATCGTCAAGAACTCTGGGATGAAACAGGATTGAAGGTAGCTGATGTTTTAGGGAGCTGGTATGCGCCCAGACCGACTGTAGACGATCGTCAATGAGTGTGTGACAACACCGGATTGACGGATCAGGCAGGGCGCTGCAACGCTACACCCGTTCTAACTTTGAACGCCGCTAAGTCATCAACGGTGTCAATATCAATAATGAAATGTTCATTATCGGTTGGGTAGGGGTCAACCAACTCGGGATGCTGTTGAATAAAATCGCGACAGGTCACACTTGAGTCAGCAGCGAGAATCAAAGAGACAATATTCCTTGAAATCGCAACTGGGTTACCGCGTTGCCCCTTTACGACTGGGTAGCGAATCTCTTTCGAGGGTTGGCGCTGAGCGAAAGTAGCCGTGAGCGCAACAAAGTCTTCAGCGTTCAACAAAGGTTGATCGGCTAGAGTGATAAAGGTGAAGTCAAACGGCGCTCGGAGCTTGCTTAGTCCGAGCCTGACTGACGATTGCTGGCCCGCTTCAGGCTGAGGATTTCGAACAGTATCAACGTGCAGCGGCTTTAACTCAGCCTCAATTAAGGCATGAAAGTAACCCGTGACCACCACAATTTGATGGATGCCCGCCAAGCGCAATGCCGCGACCTGCCGAGCTAATAAAGACTGGCCATTTAACGTGAGCAAACTTTTTGGCATACCGCCTAGCCGCGAACCTTCGCCCGCTGCCAAGAGCACTGCAGCCGGCAGGTTTACGGATTTTTCTGGTGCACTCGCCAGCGTTGCCGTTGAGCCTTCAGTATTCTGAGCTATGGTTGCGAAAATCTTGGGCGTGCTTTCAGTCATACAAGTCTCAGGTCACAGGCGCTGGATTAAAAAGCACCAACGCGTTGGCGATCTTCCAATGCTCAGCCCAAGTCTTGCGACCACTAGCGACATCGAGCATTAAACGAAAAATTTCCCAGCCAAGTTCTTCGATGGTGAGTTCGCCATCGGCGATACGACCAGCGTTGACATCCATGATGTCATGCCAACGACGTGCCAGATCGGTTCGGGTGGCGACTTTAATTACCGGGCACTCGGCCAACCCGTAGGGGGTGCCGCGGCCCGTCGTAAAGATATGAAGATTCATGCCTGCTGCGAGTTGTAAAGTTCCACAAATAAAATCGCTAGCTGGGGTGGCGGCATACACTAGGCCGCGTTGCTCACGTGTCAGCTTTTCACCAGGGGGTAAACAGCTTGAAATCGCTGAGCTGCCGCTTTTGATAATCGAACCCATAGCTTTTTCAACGATATTAGACAGGCCGCCCGCTTTGTTGCCTGGGGTTGTGTTGGCGCTGCGATCCACGTTAGCGCGCGCGAGGTAGCTGTCGTACCAAGCGAGCTGGGTCACAATATCTTGCGCGACACTCGCGTTGATGGCTCGTGAGGTCAGCTGATCCACGCCATCGCGGACTTCAGTGTTTTCGCTGAACATCACGGTGGCACCCGCACGCACTAATAAATCTGCTGCAATGCCTAAAGCGGGGTTGGCGGTCACGCCACTCAGGGCATCGCTGCCACCGCATTGCATACCAACAATCAGCTCACTTGCTGGTACGGTTTGCCGAGTGCGTTGATTGAGACGATTCAGATGCACGGTGGCTTCAGCCATAATGGCTTGGATCATCGACATAAAGCCGACATGTTGAGAGTCTTGGAGGCAGACGGTATCGACGCCGGTTGAGCGCTCGTCTTTGATCGGAAAACTGCCCGGCGGCATCAAACGATCAGGTTGTAATTTTTCGCAACCCAGGCTCACCACCATGACTTCGCCGCCAAAATTTGGATTCAAACTAATGTTGCGAATGGTACGAATTGGAATGATCGCTTCAGCTGCGTCAATGGCCACGCCACAGCCATAGGTATGCTCAAGGCCCACCACATCGTCGACGTTTGGGTACTTGGGTAGCAACTCGGCTTTGATCCGTTGAACTGCAAACTCAACCACCCCGGCAACGCATTGCACGGTGGTAGTGATGGCTAGAATATTGCGTGTGCCAACCGAGCCGTCAGCGTTGCGGTAGCCCTCAAAGGTATAGCCATCAAGGGGCTCGGTCGACGCCGGCTTAACGGTGGCGATGGGTAAATTCTCGAAGTTGCGCGCTTCGGGCATACGCAAGAGCCGCTCGTGCACCCAACTGCCCGCAGGGATTGGCTTTAGCGCATACCCAATCGCTAACCCATAACGAATCACTGGCGCATCTTGCGCAAAATCGATCAGCGCAACCTTATGCGCTTGAGGCACCTTGTTGACTAACACCAGTCCAGACGGTAAGACCGTGCCAGCGGGCAATCCGCCGTCGTTGCCTACGATCGCGACGTTATCGAGGTCGTGCATTTTGATGAGATGGGGCTTGGGGTGTTGTTGAGCAATTGTCATCAGTGTTCTTTTTTGTGGGACAAGAGGTGGCACTTTGGTTACCATCGTTCGTTCTGAGTGTATCGTATCGCCTGCTCTTAGAACAACGTATTACCCGCTCCTAAAACAATGTATTGCCTGAGCCAAGAACAACCTCCTTTTTTTGCAGCCCTTGAGCCTTTCTCATGAAAATTACAGAAATCCGCGAATCGACCCGCCCCATTAAGTCCAATATCCGTAACGCTTATATTGATTTTTCAAAAATGACCTTGAGTTTGGTTGCCGTTGTGACGGATGTGATCCGTGATGGCAAGCCCGTGATTGGCTACGGCTTTAATTCGAACGGTCGTTATGGGCAGGGGGCGCTGATGCGCGAGCGCTTTATCCCTCGTGTGCTCGAGGTGAGTCCCGACACGCTGCTAGATACGAAGGGGATTTTGTGCCCGCACAAGATCTGGGCGACGATGATGAATAACGAGAAGCCCGGTGGTCACGGCGAACGCTCAGTGGCGGTTGGTACGATTGATATGGCCATTTGGGATGCAGTGGCCAAGATTGAAGGCTTACCGCTTTATCAGTTGTTGGCTGAACGGTATGGCGACGGTAAGCCTAAGCGTGAAGTGTTTGTGTATGCGGCGGGAGGGTATTACTGGCCAGGACAGGGCATTGAAGGTCTTACCAGCGAGATGCAAAGCTACCTTGATCGTGGGTATTCAGTGGTTAAGAAAAAAATTGGTGGAGGCTCGTTGGCTGAAGATTGCAAGCGAATCGAGGCCGTCTTGAAGCTGCTGGGCCCTGGTCAGCGCTTGGCTGTTGACGCGAATGGTCGTTTCGACTTGAAGACAGCAATTGAATATGGCAAAGCCCTAGCACAGTACGATTTGTTTTGGTACGAAGAGGCTGGGGATCCGCTTGATTTTGCGTTGCAGGCAGAGTTGGCAAATCATTATGACAAACCGATGGCAACGGGTGAAAACCTGTTCTCAATGCAAGACGCCCGTAACTTGATTCGTTATGGTGGCATGCGCCGTGATCGCGATTGGTTGCAATTCGACTGTGCACTGAGCTATGGCTTAGTTGAATATTTGCGTACCCTTGAGATGCTCAAAGAGTATGACTGGTCGCCCAAGCGTTGTGTACCGCACGGCGGCCACCAGATGTCGCTGGCGATTGCTGCGGGCTTGGGTCTTGGTGGCAACGAAAGCTATCCCGACTTATTTCAACCCTACGGCGGGTTTCCTGATGGGGTCAAGGTTGAGAACAGCATTGTGATCTTGCCCGAATTAGTCGGTATTGGGTTTGAGGGCAAAGCTGATCTGTATGCCGAGATGAAGGCGCTGGCAAGTTAGTGCGAGTTAAAGACTGATTCAGGTGGCCGTATCGAGATGAGCTGGGATGCGGTTTGAGGCCAAGCCTGACTTTTATGCCAGGATGAAGGTATGGCCAAGATCGGGGCGTCCCGTGCCCCACTCAAACTCCTAATACGTTTGAGTGGGTGGATTTGCACGCGATTGCGTCTGTGTGGTTGATGGCTTCAACGTACCTGCTGAAACTTTTGCGCTCGCTTCGCGGTGTCGGCTTCGGCGGTGTAGACGTTGCCCTGTGAGTCAATGGCGATGTTATGGATCGAGTGAAAGTCGCCAGCCATGCGTCCTGAGCGGCCAAAGGTGCCTACCACTTCGCCGGTTTCACGTACCAAGATCCTGACCTCATTGTTCGAACCGTCGGCCACTAAAATATATTTTTGAGCAGAGTCTTGGGTGGGGACCAAGTCGGCTACGGTGTTACGTGTTTCAGGCTCGGTCACGATTTGGCGAATGAACTTACCGTCTTTAGAAAACACCTGAATGCGATTGTTTGCACGGTCACAGACGAAGACGGTTTGGTCTTTCATCAGCCTGACGCAATGCACACCTTGCCCAAACTGCGGCGATTGTGGGTTATGGTCTGGGATCTTCGTGTCGTCTGGCACGTTGCCAAAGGCACCCCAGTGGCGTTTGTAGCTACCGGTTGTTGCGTCAAATACGATCACACGACGGTTCTGATAACCATCGACAATAAAGAGCTCGTTGGTCGCCTGATCGAGTTCCATGTGGGCGGGTCGGCCGAGTTGCGTCGTTGAATTGCTGCCGAGGCTTTTGCCTGGCGAGCCAATTTGCATCAAGAATTTACCTTCGGCCGTAAATTTCAAAACCATGTTGTCGGTAGGATCGTTGCCGCCAATCCAAACGTTTCCAGTTGGGTCGACATAGATGCCATGCTCATTCTTTGGCCAGTCGTAGCCAGCGCCTGCGCCGCCCCAGCCACGCAAAAAGTTGCCATCCCGATCAAACTCCATTACCGGAGGTGCCGCGATGCAGCATTTTGATCTGGGTGGCGTCGTGGTTGCGCCGCGCTCATCTTCGGCTAGGCTTCTGGGGCGATGCAGTACCCAAATATGATCGTTTTTGTCGGTGGCGATACCCGAGACTTGGCCTAGCAGCCAATTGTTAGGAAGGGGCTTGGGCCAATAGGGGTCAACCGCGTAGGCAGGCCCCGCGGCGGCACCTTCAACACGTTTGCCAGAGTTGACACACGCGGTGAGTAAAATGGCGGCGAGCATGACACAGGTGAGCCTGGATAACAAACGGATAATATTCATTGAAGTCTCCGATTTTTGAGTTGTTTGGAGTGATGCTAACACCCAATGTGTCTGAGTTCTATCATCAGACAACAAACTCGAAGCCAACCAGCCACCGAGGCGGCGATCCAAAATTGAATCAGCGACTAAAAATTGAGTATGCTTTGCCCTGAACGTACCCCAGTGCAAACGTGATGACTTTAGGTTGGGGTGTCAGGGGTCGTCAGTCAGTGCGCTATTCAACCAGATGGATACGGTCTTACCCTGAGTAAAGTTGCTGTCTGCAAGTCTTGTTAAATCGTTTGCTTTTTTGGATATTGGTATGCGACTCACCCAACGCGGATTTTTAATTTCGCTTGCAATCTTGATTGTCTTGAACTTATTTGTCTATTTGTGGTGGATGAATCGCCCGATAGTTGTCATGGCACCTGCGCAGATGAACCGTGAAATTGTGGCTGGGCTGCAAACTGAAAGCCAACGCTTACAACTGATTTTGGATGGTAGCTGCGAAGGTCCAGAGCTGCAGGCGTTTAGACGCGGCGAAATTGGTCCGCTGGTACGGCAAGAGCAAGGCTCGTCTAGTGGTGTGCCACCCCAAGTGCCCGGCCAGCGGCCTGGTGCAATCAGCACGCCAGCACCAACTGCCACAGCAAATACGCCAACGCCCGCCACCACAGCAACTCCCGCTCAGGTGCCTCCAGCGCCGCTTGTCACCCCCCCAACGGAGCCAAGTGCTGCGGTGCTTCCGCAAGACAAACTGGTAGCTTTGCTTGATGCAGCAACCGTCCGCGTTTTGGTGTTTGACGCTAACAGAAAATTTCTAGGTCACGGCAGTGGATTTTTTATTGAGCCCAACGTGATCGTGACAAATCGTCACGTCATAGAGATTGGCAAGTCCTTTGCAATCACCAGCACTCTGCTGGGTGCTGACCCCATACCCGCTCAGTTGGCGGCTGTCACAAAAGATTCTGAAATCACTAATCCGGACTTTGCCTTGCTCAAAGTCGAGCGGGCACCAACCGGCGCACGTCAACTCGCGATCGCCACTGAACCGCCGGTGCTTTCGACCGTCGTCGCGGCTGGTTATCCTGGCTCTGATATACGGGGCGATACCAACGTTGTCACGCCTAACACGGTGTTTTCGCAGGGTGAGGTCAGTGTTTTGCAACGTCAGTCCAACAATTTAGTCTTGGTGTTGCATACTGCCAAGATGTCCACGGGTAGTTCGGGAGGGCCGTTGGTGAACCGTTGCGGCAATGTGGTGGGCGTGAACACTTTTATTGGTGCACGCGAAGATCAATTCACTGATCGTTCGTTGTATGCATTGTCAGCGACGTCATTGCGTGGTTTTTTAGACCAGAACGGTCAGCGTTATACCAAGATGTCGAGTGCCTGCACTTCAGATACCAAGAACTGAGCTTGCTTCAAGACAAAACTACCGAGCCGACTGATTATGCAAACTCTTCCACTAATTACCAAGCGCACATTGATCGACGTTAAAGGGATCAACGGCCAACCTATTTTTAGCTATTACCAGCAACTTGTGAGTTTGTTGCAACGCGACTTGAGCGATCGAAATCTACCCGTTTTTTTTGCGGAGCCTGTTGTCAATGCTATACGTGGTGAAGTTGCCTGGGTGACAAAGCTCGAAGGACCGATTCGTAGTTTTCAGGACTTAACACCA
>JBAWWV010000126.1:0-11083 GCA_037146575.1 Alcaligenaceae bacterium
AGATTTACTCGATCGCGCCTGGGGCTTATCGACAACCTCGCGTCTGGCCTGCCAGGCAAAGATAGGTTCTGCTGATCTAACGATTGAGATCCCGCGTTATACGATTAACCACGCTAAAGAGAGTCACTAGATTTGGTATCCTTGGCGTTGTAGCATTGTCGACCGATCCACCCTCTAATCGATACGAGAGCTTGTCATGGCCCGCTTTTCTGCAAATCTAGGATTTCTTTGGTCGACCTTGCCGCTGCTTGAGCGCATTGAGCGCGCGGCCGCCAGCGGTTTCAAAGCGATTGAGTTGCAATGGCCGTATGACACGCCGGCGCAAGATGTTAAAGCTGCGGTCGCGCGTTTGAAGTTGACCTTGCTGGCGGTGAATACACCCGTTGGTGATGCCAGTATCGGTGAATCGGGCTTAGCCGCCTTGCCCGGTCGTGAAGCCGATTTTCAACAAGCCTTCAATCAATCGCTGCAGTGGTGTATTGGCAGCGGTGCCCCGGCTATTCATGTGATGCCCGGCATTTTGAAGCCAGGTACTGAAGCACAAGCACGCGAAACTTTAATCCGTAACTTGCAGTGGGCCGCAGATCAAGCCGCCCCACACGGCGTCACGCTGCTGCTTGAGGCGATCAATCAACGCGACAAGCCCGGTTACTTTTATTCAAAGCAAGCCGATTCAAATTCAATTCGCGAAGCTTGCGGGCGCAGCAACATCAAACTGATGTTTGATGTGTATCACGTGGGTTGCGCCGAGGGAGACATCCTAACCAAGTTGGCACAGTACATGCCACACATCGGCCACATCCAGATCGCAGCAGTGCCCACACGCAATGAGCCTGATGAAGGCGAAGTGAACTACCCCAACGTGTTAAAGCGCGTTGATGAATTGGGCTATACGGGCTGGATCGGCTGCGAATACCGCGCACGCGGCGAAGTTGAAGCTGGTTTGGGGTGGTTGAAGGCGTATTAGAAGCGATCCTTGCGGTCTCGGTACTTTTCAGTGTTCGCATCTTTTGCGACGCCTCGTAGTTGAGTAAGATCTTTTTCGATCAGCCATTTTTGGATAAGTGCTGCGACTGCGTCTGAATTACGATCCATCATCGGCATGTGACTATTGCCCTGCAACCCAGCGGCGGGCAAATTCAATAGATCAGCGCGCGCTCCATGCTTTAACAGTTGCGCGCGAAAGTTTTCTTGCTGTTGATAGATTTTTGACCAAAATGGCACATCGCTAACGTAATCACCCCAAACCCAAAGCGTCGGAATATTTTTAAACGCACTGAGGTCGGTGAGTGCCGGGTCGGGTGAGCCATGGGGCTCAACCAACACCAAGGCTTTAACGTTGTCCGGATTGTTCAAGGCGGCTTGAAGGCCAAAGTAACCGCTTTGACTGTGCACCACGATCACGCAAGGCCCCATCTTTTGCACATAGGCGTCATAGGCCTTTTGTGTGGCGGCATCGTTCGTGAGCCACCGCGGCACTGCCTGTTTGGCGAGTTGGTCAAAGGCCTCAGTCGGAAACTCAGTGTGAGGATAAGCGAGGCGTTGAGCAGAGTCAGGGTGATAGGTGGGACCGATTCGAAACAGCTCCCACGCCTCTTTTTTGGTTCGAAACACGGGTTCAGTTTTAAAAATCTCTGGGTAACGTGCCCACGACGCACGACCACGCTCAACGGCGTCGCTAACGTAGGTATCCCAGCCTGCGCGCAAAAAATACATCTGCCAACCTGGGTTGCCATCGGGCTTTGTTTCGTAGGTAACGCCGGTTAGGCCACCACCATGCCAAAGCAAAAGAGGCAGTTTAGATTTTGGTTGTGCGAGTTTGACGAACTGAACATACATTTGTTCAACTTCGACCTCGCCGTTGGGGTCAACGACTAGCGGCAAGCCTTTGGTGCTAAACGCCATCTCTCGCGTCGGCAATCCCGCTAAGGTGACTTGTCGCCCGCCGAGGTGAAAGCTGCCGATTTCTTTGATGGCAATAGTAGGTGGAGTATGTTGGGGTGGTGCAACCATATGCTCACCGCGCTGCTTGGGGCTGGCCTCAGGGAGCTTCAAGTTGTTAGTCATATAAGCCGCGAATACTTCGTCCATCGCGTCGCTTGCTTGTAACAATGCGTCCTCAATCGACTCGCCCTGAGTGATCAACTGCGGCAAATCTCTGCAGGTGACAACATAGCCACCGCTTGGTTCTTTTTTTAGAAGAACGGCATATTCAAAGTCTTTCATATATTTAGTTCTGTAAATTGCTTGGTTTAACAGCAATGCGCTCGCACATCGCGTGAAACGTTAAGAGTGAAGGGAACTCCACGGTTTTTACTAAAGGCTTTTACCTTCTTGATGGATTAGGCACCAGTCATGCCGAATAGTCGGTCGAAAATGTCCGGTTCAAAATCGTAATATAAATTGACCTGCGACGCATGTAAAAAGCCCTTTGGTCTGGTTAACTATTGGGGTTAACCGAGTTCGATTCTTGCGTCATAGTTTAGGTTCAATTTGTCTTACAGCCTCGCCGCTGACGCATGTTAATCGACAACCGTCCTCATACTGCGACGCCTGACTCATGCGAATCCAGTAACGATGAGCGTAACGCTGCACTCATCGTTACTGAATGTGTCACTTTCAACGGCGGTAAACCAGAGATCCACATCATTTGAAAAAAGACTCGGGCCGTACGTTGGATGCAGCTCAAATACTACTTTCATTAATGCACGAATCTCCTTCAACCGGATTGACGAGTCGGTTGCTGAAGTATTGATTTTGAAAATGAATAGCGCACCTTTCGCCCGGCTGAGGTCCAGCCCATTGAGCCCCGGATGAGCCAAGGCTCTATTAATTGCACTAGGCCCGCGCCCTGAACCCGCGGCCATTCCAAACCCTATAAATCCTCTTCCTTTTTTTGAAAACATATCATCGAGATCACCCACATTTGCTTTAACAAGGTATCGACCACAATGAATTTCAGCCAATCCAGCGCAGGCTGCATTAAGAAATTCAACTGATGCTGAGTTCGAAGGGGACAAGTCGTCTACTGGTTCGAGAATAACCGTATCGGAAAAATCAGATAATCGGCTCACTAAATTATGGTCATCCCCTAAACGCTTGACAGTGGTAAAGATTCCGATAGTCAAAAGCTCAATACTTTGTGCTGCTCGGCCGATGAGCGTAAGTTCGTCGACACTACAATCGCCTATTGCAGCCATTACGATCACCGTATGAGCGTCGGTCAACGCCTCGCAGACTGACTCGTGAGTAACGGCTCTATTTTCAAGGGCCGAACCGAAGTAGACGAAGATGTCACTGTTAACACCGTCTTTGATCATCTCAGTCGCTGCAGCGGTGGCAGCCGCACCAACGCACACGACCCTCACGAGTCTGCGGCCAAAAAAAATAATATCACGTAAGAGTTGACTGTCTATTTCGTTAGGCATGAGGCTTTGTGGGAAATATGGACTCAAGATTATAAAAAAAAGTTATCTGATCTTTCTACGTAAGTCGCCGAACTGCAGGCGATTCGATATTTTGAGCGGTTAAATGATTAACAGTTATAAATTCAACAGGATTTACACAGAGTCATTTACAGGATTTAGTAAGTACATGTTTATTTATAAGACTGAATTCAACTGACAGTATCTTCTCCCACTTCACGGGACATGTCTGCCAGACCCAATCGAAACGACTATCCTCTACCCTCGAACTAATATCGACCTTATTTTTCCCATGAGATTTTCCCTTTGGCTTATGGCCACCGGCTCCGAAGTTCAAATTTCCCCAAGGTTGATCGGCTGGAGTTTGCGCTGGGCGAAGAGGCGCAAGTAGATTATGGCGAAGGCGCACTGACCAAAGTCGATGCTTGCGGTTTGATTTAGCTAAGTACTTGTAGGCTCCACGCCCACTTCGGTGGGCATTGTTTTGGGCGATCGCGTTGAAGTCTTGCGCTGAGATTAAATCTCAAGCAAACAAAAGGACTCGATTGACTTGCCAGCATTCTCGGTCCAATTCCGGGCGCTAAATAGGCCAATCAAGATCTCGCTCTATATTTATTCGGGTTCAGCTCTGTAGGTCAATACGAGCACAGTGAACGAACGGGTGCATTGGAGCTGGATGTGTAGCCACGAAAGATTTCGACTTAATGATTAAGCCCTGCTTTCCAACGCCCGAAGCGATGGCTACAACTTAGTCTAGCAGGAGAGGCACACAGGCGAGACGTTCGAGGCCTCGTATGTTTTGACTTCAGGTTGCAGCTTTATGCGAGTAACCCTCACTTTTGCTAGTAGCATGATTGGTGCAAAGCTTTTGATGGGATCGTACGGAAGTTCTCGACAGATTGCAGCATTGATTGCATGGGTACTGACGGTCACTAGCAGTGTGTGACCGTCCGGTTGTGCCTTGGCCGCTGTTTGCGTTCCGAGATTGCCGCCTGCTGCTTGAGGCACGATGAGCGTAGCCGGTCGAGATGGATAGGCGAGGGTAGCTGCCAAAGCGATCCCATACCCATCTATCCCAAAAATAGCTATCGCATACGTCAAAAAAAATGAAGTGTCTAAAAGAGCGAGCCATTAATATTTTTTTATTGAACACTTTCGATTTTATTTTTATTAGCATTGATTCTAGCGGTATGCGTTGCAATGTCAATATCAATCCATCACCCGTACGATTATGCGAGACGCCATGGAACCACCCGTCAGTATTTGCTGTTCAACCGGCGAGAGTGATGCCTGCGCAGTCGCATTCCACGCATTGGCATTGCCGTCATTGACGTCAAAGCGTGGAAAATTACTGCCAGCAATTTCAACTCGTAAACGGTTGCCGGCGGGTACGACGTAGGCGGTATCCCAAAGGTCGATCGTGATTTTTTTTGTTTCCTTGTCTAGTCCTTTGACCCGCAGAACACCCTCGACAATGTTTGCGCAATAGCCGTTGGGCCTGACGTCTATCAACTTTACATTGAAGTCGGCCGATTGCGCCGAGCAGCGTACAAAGAGTTCGGCTTGGACATTGCCGATTAAGCTTAGCGGTGACGTCAACGCATCGCTTGTAAAGACAAGTACGTCGTGGCGAGTTTCTGCAGGCGCTTGATCTTGTACGCCAGCGTGACCGTACCAATAACCCAAGTGACGACCACCAATCGTCGGTACCGGATTGTTGGGATCGTGAACAAACCGGCTCGTGGTTTCTGTGCTTGAGGTCGTTTGTTCTAAACGCCCATTTCCCTTGCTGGTGTTTGGGTGAGTTCCCCCAAAGTAATAGCAACGTGTGACCGTCTTAGGCGGCCATGCGTCTGCCGTATGCCAAGCGTTGGTGCCCATGACAAAATAACGAACATTCGACTGAATTGGGGCTTGTTGTTTTTCTTTTTGTAGCCATTGATCGAACCACTCCAGAATTTGTTTGCTGAGCCCCGGTTGACCACCAACCGCTTTTGAGCCAAACGCCGAGTCGCCTGCTGCTGACGGCCGTAGGCTAATGTAAGACTCATGATCCCAAGGGCCAATAATCATGTTTTGATGGGTCGTCGTGCCGCCTGCGACCTTGGTCTTTTGAATCGCCTGGTTCAGATCGAGGTGGCCTTTCAGAAAACCGTCGTACCAACCCGCAATATTGAGCAGTGGTATGCCAGACTCGGCGATCGGTTGAATAGGATCAAGTGCTTTCCAATAAGCGTCATAGTCAGGGTGTTGCAACCAGGTGCGCCAGTGCGGAACCAGGCTATCCGCAGCTCCAAATACGTCAATGAGGGGACGTACCTCGATCGCCGCGGCAGGATTGTCAATAATCCACAGCAGGCGCTCGCGTGCCTGAGCCAAGGCCTCGCCGGTGAGAGATGATTTTCTGAGCGTATCGAGCGCTTGGGTTGCGAACCATCGCAACATAAATAAGGCCTCAAAGGCTCCGCCGCTATACACAAAGCCCTCGTAAGAATTACTGCCGCCAATATAGAGTGCTGCGGCTTTTAGATGCGGTGGCCTTGAGGCAGTGGCTTGTGCGGCAGAAACGCACATATATGAAGAACCATAAATACCGACCTGTCCGTTCGACCAAGGTTGAG
The DNA here is from genome assembly GCA_037146575.1 of Alcaligenaceae bacterium. Lineage (GTDB taxonomy): Bacteria > Pseudomonadota > Gammaproteobacteria > Burkholderiales > Burkholderiaceae_B > Zwartia. Next base: position 6,047 of record JBAWWV010000126.1, read on the forward strand.
CGCTTGCCCACTCGACAGTATCGTAGCCGTCTTGTCTTTCACATTGGATGGGTGACCAGTCGCCATTGCTTTGAAAGCGTCCGCGCACGTCTTGAATGAATAGCGCATAGCCGTGTTCGACCGCTTCAAAAGGGTGAACCATCAGTGAAGTCATATAGACCGGATGAGTCTTGCTATAGGGGGTGCGATGAACCAGCACAGGGTAGCGTTTGTCATTGCCCGGTCGGTATACGTCACCTCGCAGGATGGTGCCGTCACTCATTGCGCAGGGTACATCTCGTTCGACGATGATTTGCGATGCGGCGATTTTCATTTTTTAGCTCCTTCAGGTGTATCGTACTAAAGGTACTCAGAGGGCCCCTAGGTATCTTTTTCTTGCGTGATCAGGGTTGACTCTCGACCGGTTGGGTGTCCCCTAGGTACATTCTTCTTACAAGATCATTGTTTCTTAAAGACTCGCCCGTACCTTCCATTTTTATTAGACCGGCTTCCATAAAATAGGCGCGGTCAGAAATCTTTAAAGCGGCGTCAGCATTTTGCTCAACTAAAAGTACCCCTTCAACCGTTGTTGGAATGAGTGTGCGCAGTAAATCCAGCACAAAGAGCACCATCTTTGGTGCCAAACCAGTTGAGGGTTCGTCAATCAATAAAATGCGGGGTTTTGCCATGAGGGCTCGGCCGATGGCAAGCATTTGTTGCTCACCGCCACTGAGTGTCCCGGCAAGTTGTCGATCTCTCTGGCGAAGGATGGGAAACAGGTCATACATCCTCGTCAGACCATCTTCTTGAGCGCTTCTGGTAATTGCGCCCAGCAAGAGGTTTTCACGCACGGTCATTGATTTGAATAATTCTCTGCCTTGAGGGCACAGTACCAGACCATTTTTAACCAGTTGTGCAGGCCTCGGGTTGACGACTCGTTGATCGTTGATAAAAATGGAGCCCTTAACGGCTTGAATCAGACCGCAGCAAGCCAGTAAAGAAGTGGTTTTGCCCACGCCATTGGGTCCTAGTAAGGCCACGAGCTCGCCTGACTGCACACTCAAGTCGATACCGTGTACGACCTGATGGCGATTGTAGGCAACGGTCAGGTCTTGTATTTCAAATAACATCGCTCGCCCCAAGATAGGCCTCAATGACGCTTTGGTCGCGTTGGATTTCATTGGGTGTGCCCAGCGCAATGCGTCGACCGAAATTAAGCACCATGACATAATCAGACAGGCTCATCACGGCCGACATGCGATGCTCGATCAAGACGATCGTGAGCCCTTCGTTATTCAGTTTTCGCAGAACACTCATCAGGCCTTGCACTTCATTTTCAATCAAGCCGCCCATAGGTTCATCGAGTAGAAGCAAGTTCGGCTCAGAGGCGAGCGCCATGGCGATGGCAGTGAGCTGTCGCAGTAGGGTGGAGTTCTTACTGACTACGGTGTCGGCATGTTCTGCAAGATTCAGACGGGCAAGAAGCTCGTTGAGTTGAGTATCTTCAAGTGCCTGTGCCGTGCGAAAACTCTTGGTTCTAAATAAGGCGGACGACAGTTGATTCGATCTAAACTTCAGACGTCCGAGGGCTACGTTATCTCTCACCGAGGCTGTTTCAATCAACTGAGCATGCTGAAACGTTCTGGCGATACCATGCCGAATAATGTCATGGGTGGGCAGTTTGAGTAACGAACCGCTGTCACCCATGATTTCACCGGTGTCAGGTTCTTGCACGCGGGTTAAGAGATCGAATAACGTACTTTTGCCGGCGCCGTTCGGGCCGATGATGCTGAAAATCTTGCCTCGAGGGATGTTGAAGCTCACGTCATTGACGGCAATCAAACCGCCAAATGTTTTGCTTAAGCCACTGACGGTAAGAATGTTGCTCATGGCGCACTCTTATCTTTGACTGCATGTACAACCTCTTTTGAGGTTTTGCGTGTCAAGAGGGCCACTTTCAGTGCTTGCCATAGCTGCAGCGACAAACCCGCCAAACCCGAAGGGTAGAAGCGTACGATTAAGATCAATATCAACCCTAAGATCAATAGACGCCCACTCTCGAATCCTCTGAGTAGTTCGGGTGAGAGTTGGATAAAAAAGCTGCCTAATGCGGGGCCCCAAATTGTTCCTGTCCCGCCAATCACGACCGACATGATGGCCTCGAAACTGCGCATAAAGGTCGCATCGTTGGGTGACACATACGCGATGTAACTGGCATACAGGCTACCAGAAACGCTCGCCATCGCCGCGCTAAGCGCTAGCACTTGTAGTTTGACTTTGACGATGTTGACGCCGTACACCGCACCCAAGAGTTCGTTGCGTTGTATGCACAACAATGCTCTGCCAAAAGGGGATTTAATGATTAAGTTCGATACCATTACAAAAAGTAAGAATACGCCCGTGACCAGCAAGTAATTAGGCCAAAATTCTTTAAACGAGATATCGAAACCTGCGATCGAGAAGGAGCCAGCTCGCGGGATGTTTGATACGCCCCTAGCGCCGCGAGTGACCTCATCCCACCGCTCAAGAATAATCACGCCGACCATTGTGAAGGCAAGGGTGCTGAGGGCAAAATAATGTCCACGTAGACGTAAAGTCAACAGACCCACTAAAGTGCCAACAGAGGCTGCCAGGACGATACCCGCAAGCACCGAGGTGATGAAACTAAACTGATTGACGGTCAGCAGGGCTGTGCAGTAAGCGCCGATACCGAAAAAGGCGCCGTGCGCGACTGAGACCAGTCCGGCATAGCCCATTACTAAATTCAGGCTGACCGCGAGTGAACAAAAAATCAGCGTGATGGTAATTAAATGTCTGCCGTAGGCGCCCTCAATGAAGAAGAGGGGCAAAGCGATTGCTAGGAGCAGAGCGAGAACGATTTGCAGGGTGATCGGGAGACGTCCGTTCAAGTGAGCCCCCCAGAGGATGGTTTGCCGAAAAACCCCTGAGGCCGCAGCAATAGAATCAGTAGTAACAAGATAAACGCCATCGCGTCTTGGTAGGCGAGCGAAATATACAACCCCCCTAACGACTCAGAGAGGCCGAGCGCATAGCCAGCTAAGATCGCACCGTAAATACTGCCCATGCCCGCTAATATAACGACCACGAAGGCTTTGATAATTAGCATATCGCCCATGGTCGGGAACACCTGCCCGATCGGTGCAATCAAGCCTCCGGCGACGCCGGCGAGAGCGCTGCCCGCCGCAACGGTCACTAGGCCGACCAAACGCACATCAATGCCCACTAAACGGGAACCCGTCGGGTTATCTGCGACCGCCCGAATGCACATACCAATGCGGGTACGCGCGATAAAGATATGCAAGGCGGCAATTAACGCTAGAGTAATTACGATCACCAGTAAGCGTTGGGGCGTGAGGAACACTCCAAAAATAGAAATTACTCCTTCAATGGGCGGCGCGACCCGAAAGTACCGCGTGCCAAAAATAAGAATGGCAAGGCTTTGAAGCACGAGGAGCACACCAAAGGCGGCAATAAACATATTGATGCCTGGGCCCTCTGACATAGGTTTGAATACTAAAGCATGCACCACCATGCCAATCACGCCAGAAACCAACGCAGCGATGGCAAGTGCGATCCAGTAATTCAGACCCAGCGGCACCGTGGCGACATACACCACATAGGCACCCACCATCGCGTGCGCCCCGAGGGCAAACTGTGGGATTTTTAGTACGCCAAAAATCAGCGCCAAGCCGATCGCAACTAAGCCGTACAGGCTACCCAGCATAATGCCATTTGCAATCGATTGCGCTAGCAGCATGTTGCGCGCCTAAGGTTGAACGAAGTTGTTGGTCGCCCCATCCTTTACAAAACTAATGTGCATCGGCCACTCTGTGTCGCCCGCAGCATCGAGGTTGCCCCAGCCAAGTAGATTGGGCTTGAGCGCTGCTAGCGTGGCGGGCATCGCCGCACGCACGACAGCCGGATCGGAAATGTTTTTTGCGGCTTCCATCGATCGAGCTAACCAAAGAATGTCAAGATAGCCGACCGCAGAGATGATTTGCGGCTCAACGGTAAAGGCGGCAGCATAGCGTTTACGAAAATCGGCAATTTCGGGTGTGGTTTTCGTCCAGGGAGCGCTCTCAAACAGCATGCCCTCAATCGCTTTGGGTGGTAGCAGTTTCAGCATTTGCGCGCCAGTACAGCCACCGTGATTGATAAACGTACCGGCGTATTGCAATTCGCGTGCTTGTTTGATGACTAAAGAACTTGGTTCGCAGACCGTGGTCAGCACGATCATGTCGGGTTTTTTGGCTAAGAGGGGGGTGAGTTGAGAGTAAAAATCGGTGCCATTCTGGTCATAAATGACTTTGCCGACAATTTCTTTACCATTGCGTTCCCATTCTTTCTTGAAGTTACCGGCCCAAGCCGCGCCGAAGTCAGAGTTCACTTCCATGAGCGCGACTTTTTCAATGCCCGCTCGATTGGCTTGGTTGTAGGCGAGCACAGTCTTGACAAAGCCGGGCATGGTTCGATTGGCATTTGACCAAGTGCGTACATAAAGTTTGTTGTTGTTAGCAGTGACTGCGGGGTCACCCGAGGCGCCTAAGACTAGAAACTCGGCGCCCTTATCCTGATTAAATGACAAGACGGGTACGGTTGCGTAGGTGCCAGGATTTATAACAAAACGCGCTTTATCTTGACTGACGAGTCGTCTGGCGCAGTTAGCCGCTTTATCCGATTTGAATTCATCATCACAGATGACGATTTTTAATTTGTGCTTCTGTCCCGCAACAGTGATTTCGTCATTTAACTCTTTAGCGGCTAGTTTGATTCCGTTGATAAAGGCCGTTCCGTAATCCGCGCCGCCACCCGATTGAGGTGTGCTGACGCCGATGACGACTTCGTCTGCGGCCATGGCAGGCGAGACAACACCTGTCATTGCACCGAGCGCGATAAGCGTTGACGTCAGGGTCTGTTTTTTTGAGTTCGTTAAAAGCCTACGGATCGTGCAGGTAACTTTGGGCATGAGTGTCTCCTCGCCATTTTTATTTTATGAATGAATGTTTTCATCATTTTGTTGTACGTGGCTTCGTGCTG
>JBAWWV010000127.1:0-11004 GCA_037146575.1 Alcaligenaceae bacterium
AAAAACCACATGCCATCTGAGAGATACGGAAACGTGACCAGGCCATTGTTGTAGAACTTCATGTAATCCGGGTCGTCCCACTTCTTGCCAATGCCGTTGTCGTACTGGCCTAAGATACGTCCAAGAATAACGTCGACTTCTGTGTTGACGTATGATTTTGAAGCGATTGTTTCTGCAGTCTTTGTCCGGTTCTCTTTAGAGGCGTCAATAAATTTCGAGGCCTCTAATATTGCGGCGGTCATTGCGCGCGCGGTGTTTGGATATTTATCAATGAACTCGGCAGTGGTACCCAATACTTTTTCAGGGTGGTCTTTCCAAATTGCTTGGCTTGTAGTGGTGGTAAAGCCGATTTTGTCGGCAATGGCACGCGCGTGCCAAGGCTCTCCGACGCAGTAGCCGTCCATGTTGCCAATGCGCATGTTCGCAACCATTTGCGGCGGTGGTACGGTAATCACTTTAGTATCTTTCATCGGGTTGATGCCATGTGCGGCTAACCAGTAATACAACCACATCGCATGGGTCCCTGTTGGAAAGGTTTGCGCAAAGGTGTATTCACGTTTTTCTTTATCCATTAACGCTTTTAAAGATGCGCCATCGGTGACGCCTTTATCGAACAGCTTGCGCGATAAGGTGATGCCCTGGCCGTTATTATTCAAGGTCATCAAGACCGACATGTCTTTTTTGGTACCACCGATACCTAGTTGCACTCCATAAATCAAACCATACAGAACGTGGGCCGCATCGAGCTCACCGTTAATTAATTTGTCGCGCACGCTTGGCCAAGAGGCTTCTTTTGAAGGCGTGATCTTTAAGCCATATTTTTTGTCGAACCCCATCTCTGAAGCCATCACGACCGAAGCGCAGTCAGTCAACGGGATAAAACCAATTTTGATGTCGGTTTTTTCAGGAGCGTCGCTGCCGGCCGCCCAGGCGCCGGCTTTGACCAGGGGGTCGACCAAGGCCATTAAGCTTGCTCCTGCCAAAACTTTGGTCGAGGTCGTCAAGACCTTGCGACGACTCGAGTTGATTGCAACGTGATTGGTAGATTTGTTAGCCATGCTTGACTCCCGTACTTGTGGTTACGCTTGAGGGGGTCAAAGCAAGTAGTGTGCCAAGTGGTTGTGGTAACGAGGAGGCACTCCCGTATGAGGCGATCGTTAGGTGTCAATTGAAGCTAAGTCGCACTTGTGTGGTGCATTAGAAACTTGTATGGTGCATTAGAAGGCACAGCACCATGATGGTGCTGTGCTTGGTGCTGTGCTCAATAATTGGGAAACAGGTTTACTGATTAATCACGATGTTGGCAGCTTTGCCAATTGCTTTTGACGTTGCAAAATCTTTGGCAACATATTGTGTAAACGCAGCACGGTCAAGGTTCATGATATCAACGCCTAAACTTTTAAAGCGCTCTTTGACGACTGATGTCTCGAGTGCTTGTTTAAGCGCAGCTGAGAGTTTGTCGGTCACTGCCGCAGGCATCCCCACAGGCCCAAACAAGCCGGTGAACGTCAAAATATCAACATCCTTTGCACCGAGTTCTTGAAACGTTGGCACCTCGGGCAAGAGTGCTGAGCGCGTATTGCCGCTTTGGGCGATTGCGATCAGTGTGCCATTTTTGATATGACCGATCGAGGCGATGACTTGATCAAGAATGCTGTCGATCTGACCACCGACAGCATCGTTGAGCGCTGGGCCGCTACCCTTATAGGGGATATGGGTAAGTTTGAGTTGCATTTTTAACGCTAATAATTCAAGGGCAAGGTGTTGGCTTGAGCCGTTGCCGGCTGAACCGATCGAGACCGTTGAATTAGCGGCCTTAGCTTTAGCGGTGAAATCAGCAAAGTTTTTAATCTGCCCCTTGGCTGAAACACTTAAGACCATAGGTGCTTCGTGAATTGGGCCGATTGCAGTGAGATCTTTGGTGGGATCGTAAGGTGCTTTCTGATCAAGTGCTGGCCCGACTGCGATCGAACCGCTTGAACCAAGCAACAGGGTGTAGCCATCGGGTGCAGCACGCACGACCCCTAAGGTGCCAATAAAGCCGCCGGCACCTGGTTTGTTTTCAACCACGACTTGCTGGCCTAAGATCTCGGCTAATGCAGGGGCAACGGTACGGGCAGTGATGTCTACGTTACCCCCAGGTGCCCAAGGCACAACGATTTTGATGGGTTGGCGCGGATAGTCTTGTGCTTGAGCCGAAAAGCCCAGTGTGCCGAAATAGAAAGCGGTTAAATATCCAAAAATAGAAAGTATTTTGATCATTTTTGTTGCGGTCTCCGAGCCGTTGCTAAATAACGCAAGCGCTCATGTTGTTGATGGCTTAGACTAACGATTGTACGTGGTTGTGACAAGCGAGCAACCTCCTGGCTTACCCAAGATAAGGAAGCATTTTGAACACACTCAATGAGACGGCCCAAGGGGTCTACCTGATTACTGTCACGCCATTTAAAGACAATGGTGAGCTTGATCTGCCGAGTACTGATCGCATGGTTGATTTTTGCTTAGAACGCGGTGTCACCGGCCTAACGATTCTGGGCATTATGGGCGAGGCTACCAAACTGACGGCCGAAGAATCACGCCTGTTTGTGCGCCAGGTGCTCGCACGGGTGCAGGGTAAGGTGCCGGTCGTTGTAGGGGCCTCCGCACCTGGTTTTGCGCCAATGGGCGAACTGACCAAAAGCGTGATGGATATGGGTGCGGCAGGTGTGATGGTCGCGCCTCCTCCAACCGTACGCACCGACGATCAAATCAGCAGCTACTTCGAGATGGTCAATGAAACCCTTGGCTCGGACGTGCCTTGGGTGCTGCAAGATCATCCGGTATCAACCACAGTGCAGATGTCAACGGCAGTCATCCTAAAAATTCTTAAAAACTCGCCACGCTGTGTCATGCTTAAGCACGAAGATTGGCCGGGTCTTGCCAAGCTCAGTGCAATCTGCGCTGCGATGCAAAAAGGCGAGCTGCGCAAGATCTCGATTTTGACGGGCAACGGTGGTGGGCTGTTCTTACCAGAAGAGTTAGTACGCGGTGCTAATGGCGCCATGACAGGTTTTGCTTACCCTGAAATGATGGTGGATGTGTGTGCGGCCTATGCGGCCGGCAACGTTGAACGTGCCTTTGATATTTTTGACGCCTACCTGCCGTTGGCTAAGTACGAACAGCAGGGTGGGATTGGTTTGGCCGTTCGCAAACATATTCTGGCCGAGCGTGGGGCGATTGCCTCGGCGGCGATCCGCAAGCCTGGTCCAAAGCTGTCGGCGCTTGATATCGCTGACATCAAACGCTTAACGGCTCGGCAAGAGAAAAAACTAAGCGCATTGAAATAGCAAATTGCCTTTCATAGATAGTCGGTTCACCTTTCAAAGAGCACTTCATCATGATCAATATGCAACTCGATCCCAAAGTCGTCGAAATTCTGTCAAAAATCTCGACCGCAACGCTAACCACTATTTTGCTTAAAAAAGGTTTGCGCAACGTTTGGATGCGCGGCACTAAGCCGATTCGCGCGGGTCAGCCGCGTTTGGTGGCGCGTGCGTTTACGTTGCGCTTTGTCCCCGCACGCGAAGATTTAGCCACGCCAGAGTCTTGGTCGTCACCGATCTCTACGCGCACTGCGATCGAAGAGATGCCAGAGGGCTGTATCGCTGTGGTTGATTCAATGGGCGTGACGGATGCGGGTATTTTTGGCGATATCTTGTGCGCGCGAATGGCTAAGAAAAAAGTCGCGGCGTTAGTGACCGACGGCGTCGTGCGCGACTTGTCAGGAGTGCTCGGCACTGGTTTGCCGGTTTGGTGCTCGGGGGCCGCTGCGCCACCGTCCGTGGCGGGTTTAACCTTCGTGGCTTGGCAGCAACCAATCGGCTGCGGCGGTGTGGCGGTGTTTCCGGGTGATGTAGTGGTGGTTGATGATGATGGCGCGGTGTTGATACCGGCCGCGTTACTTGAAGATGTACTGGTTAGCGCACAAGCCCAAGAAAATCTTGAAAACTGGATCATGGAGCAAGTACAAAAGGGACAGGCCTTGCCTGGCTTGTATCCACCTAACGCTGAAAATCTTGCGCGCTATAAAGCTGAAACGGGCCAACAGTAGCTCTTTCAGCCGAGGCAATAGCTGGCTGACTTAGCTAGGGCGGTGTTTGCATAAGGTGTATTGGCGCAACCCGCAGCGTTGACCCGCGTGGCTTGCGAGCTCTTGTCCTCGTGCGAGATCGTTGATGCGCGAAACCGCTGCCTCGCGCGACCGCTTATTTATTCGTTAGGCTTAACAGTTTGCCTAAGAAACCCAAGCAAGCCGACGGTCGCTACAGCCGCCGCCATGTATTGAAACGGGCGCGTTTCATCAAAGTCAAGACGATCGGCTAACAGGATGTAAATACATAGCGCAGCGCCAACGCTAGCCAAACGCAATGGCCAGGCCTGCGGTACCAGCAAACGGTCGGGTATACGTTGCGCCAAATTCGCCCCAAGCATGCCGCTGAAAAGCCCGATCGACATCCCTGCAAAGATATCGGCAGGCCAGTGCGCACCAACGGCCACGCGCGCGAACCCCGCTAAGCCAGCCAACACAAAGAGCCAGAGGGCATACTTGCGCTTTGCCGGCGACACGCTGAAATACAGCGCGGTTGCGATTGCAAAGGCGGTGAGCGTATGACCAGACGGCATAGACAGCGACGTTAGCGGATTGCCAATGATATGAAAGCTAGTGGGGTCAAGCACTGAAGCGGGTCGTGGAAACTGCAGGCTTAGTTTGAGTGTGCGCGAGAGAGCGCCCGCCAGTGCCCCAGCACACAGTGTTGCCATTAAGGCTCTGGGTGCCAAGACCAACAGAGGGCAGAGCAGGGCAAAGACGCCCCAACCGTTACCCAGCATGTTGAACGCTACCCATAACAAATCAGGCAGTTTTTTCGCGGTTGTGTTGACCAGTTTAAACAGAGTTATTGGGTCAGTGCCGAGCTCGATGACACCCCAACACAGCAACGGCAGCAAGCACCATAGCCAATAATTAGGCTTGATCAGTCGGGCTGAGACGTCATGCGTGTGAGCCTCAACAGGCTGTTGCGTGTTACGCATCCGCACGGGCCGCAGCAAATTGAATAACCATTTTTTCAAGCACTTGTTCGACGCTGATCGCACGCATGCAGACGTTATCCAAGCAAGGCGTCTTGCGATGATTAGCGGCACTCACACAGGGCGAGCAGGCAAGCTGCGCAGTAATCGGAATCGATTTGCCCAGTGAGCCGTACAGTGCAGGGGTTTCTGGGCCAAACAGCACCACGGTGTGTAGGCGAGTAACCGAAGAAAAATGCCCAGGGCCTGAATCGTTCGTGACCATCACGTCAGCCAGTGTATACAGAGCGGGAAGTTCGGCAAACGAGACTTGGCCGGCAAAATTTATGGCGTTTGGTACGTTAGCGCCTAACCGAACGTTTTCAACATAGGTGTGTTCAGCTGGCGAGCCTGTAATCAAAATCAGGCAGTCAGGCCATTTTTTTTGCAATGCAACGATCAGCGCCGAAAAACTTTCTGGCGCCCAGCGGCGCTGTACTAAAAGTTCGCTGGCGTTGGGATTGACGAGCAGCAGAGGTTGTTGCCCAAGTGTAAAAGAACGCTGGGCCTCGCGCGCCAGGCACTCGATCCGTTCGAGCACGGCTTGAGTATCACTGGATTTGATCACCGCTTGGGCGATTTGAATCGAGGCGTCGGTGATATGAACTTTGCTAAAGGGTTGCTCAGTCTGTGTGGAGAACGCTGCGTGAATCAACGCCATAAAGTTTTTGGCGATGTGAATATGGGGGTTGTAGTGAACCTTGTGCGTGAGCATGTTGCCGCGCCATAGTCCTTCGCCATGAAAGATGTGATAACCCACACGCCGCCTCGCGCCACATAAACCTGTTAACAACGCTGTAAAGCGCGAGAACAGTTCAAGGTCGATCACAGTGTCGATTTTTTTGGCGCGCGCCTGAAACAAAAACTTGACCGTATCGGTGACGAGGCTGACCAAAGACGAGGCGTCAATGGTGAAGATGTTTGCGGCGGGGACCGTGTTCAGCAAGGTTAAGCTAGCCTGGTTACTTTTAAAAATCAGAAAAAAGATTTCGGCGCCGCGAGCCTGCGCATTGCGCATGGCGGGATCCACCAACACCGCACTGCCCATTTCTGAGAGTTCAACAAACAACAGCTTGCGTGGCGCATGAGCTGGTCCGATGAACAATGTTTTGATCCAATCAAACAGCATGACGAAGGGGGTGACGAGCGCGCAAAGTGGCACGCCAACCCGATGGTCGATGGTGCGCATGGTGTCGACGCTTAAGCTCATAAGCAGGGACTTTTAAGGGTTGGATGCATGAGAGAAGACATGTTACGTGTGTTTGTCACGGCGTGGCGTGTTGACGCGAGCTCGACGCCTCAGAGCGGCGACGGCGCAGCAGCGACACCGCACCAGGTAGGTACGTGACGAGGGTGACAATACCAAAGCTCACCGAAGCCAGCACGGTCACGCCACCATCGACGCCCCACAATACCAGTGCCGCCGAAAGTGTGGCTTCACGCAACCCCCAGCCAGAGATGCTGATAGGCAGCATCATCAGCAGGCCCAGGGCAGGTAGGCCCACCATCAGTGCGGCGAACGGCGCATAGATACCAAAGGCACGCAGACAAAACCAAAAGGCGCACAGCGCAAGCGTGTGAGTCATGACAGAAATCGTGAGTTGTAAGGCGACTTGCGGCCAACCAAACGCGGTATCAACACCCTTGAGGGCTTGGCTCATACCGAGCTTGGTCAGCAATGCCAAGATCAGGCCGCGCGTGCGTTGCAGCTTCAGCAACAAGCAGCCTACAGCCGCCCCGCCCAGCATCACGCCCAGCACCCAGGCACCAAGTGTTGGTCCCCAGGGGGCAATCATCGAGCCGCTCAAGAGCAAGCCAAGTGCCCCTAGGATGTTGTTGCCGACCAAACCTAAACCGCGATCAAGTGCAACGCTTAAAAAGCCGAGACGCAGGCGAGGCGGCGCACGTTGAAGGTCGATCGGTTCATGAAGCTCTTGCGTAAGGGTGGGTTGTGCCGCTGAGGCATCAGCGTTGTGGGCAAGTCGACTCGCTTCAACGGCGCGATAGCTATCGCCACCAACGGTGCTCGGCAAACCTTGGTTGATCAGACCGCCGGCAAAATAAAGTGTCACATAGTTAGAGACGGGGTGATACAGCCCGAGACTGCGCAATAACCAACCCCAACGCACCACCGCCAGCAGGTTGGCTGAGACAAGTAGCGCAAGTGCCAACACAAACCAAAAGGGTTGAATCTCGATGTTTGTCGATCTGAGGGCCTGCCAGTCGATATTGCGCACGGCAAGCCATAAGAGCAACAGCGATAGCACGACCCGCAGGTAGGGCCAGAGTAATTTAAAGGTGTTTTTCAATTCGGTTTACCCGATAGGATCGGCGCTAGCGCACCTCCCCAGTTACGGCAGTGATAAAAGCTAAAGTCTGAAACTAACCTACCCAGCCGCTCGATATTCAGTTGCTCAACCCGAGTGCAAGACTCAAAACCGCCTGCCTGCAAGGGCAAATCAAAGGACATTTGCGACCAGTTTACAAAAATACTGTCGCCTCCTGTTGGGATTTGTCCAAACCACAGGTCAAACTGATCAAAACGCGAGTCCAGCACCACCACGTCTAACGGTCGGGCGTACCAGGCCATGCGACTTGCGAGTGTCCAGTTTTTGACCGAAATCGACGGTACCTGCAGGCTGCGTGCCAACTCGCGCACCTGGGCTCCGGCAAGGTCCCAGCCCCACAGGTCGGCTAGCGGGTTTTTTTTGCCCCAGGCGTGTTGCTGGCTGATCCCGGGGAGTCCAACAAAGAACAAGGCAGTAAAGCCTAGCAGGCACATGACGGCCTGGGTGCGCACAAAGGCGATGATCCACTGCTGCTTGCCAGCGCGCCAATAGGCTGCCAGGGCATTCGCAGCAAAGGGGATCAGGGCAAGCCAGGCGGGTCCGGTCCAGTGCGGCAAGCTGCCACCACCGCCCGCCAGCGCGGCGGTCACCAAAAAAGGCAGTAGAAAAAACGATAGCAACCCGAGCGCCTGCCAGTTGCGACTTTTCGCCAACTGGCGTAGCACCAAGTACCCGCCTAAAAATAACATAGGGCCATAAGCGACAAGTTGTAAGCCGATAAAGCCAAGCAGTCTGCGGGCTTGCCACTGGCCGCCGCTGCCATGGTTCAGCTGATACACAAACGACACCCACTCATGTTTCGCGTTCCAGTAAAACACAGGGGAGACCATACAGCAGGCGATGAGAAGTGCTAGCCAGGGGCCAGGGGTGCGCAGCCAGCGCAAGCCTTGTGCGCTGCTTAGCGTCAACACAAGCGCGGCCGCTGGCAGCACAGCGGTGTATTTTGATAAACCTGCCAGCCCCAGTAACAAGCCGGCGCTCAACCACAGGCATAGTCGACTCTGCGCTGAGTGTGCGGCTTGCGGTGTTGTGCTGAGCTTAAGTGCGACCTGCATCAGTAAGAGTGAGAGCACCATTAACAGGGTGTCGGGTAGCAAGCCAACACCCAGAACGTGTAGTAAAGGGGCGAGTAGTACCAACGCGACAGCCCATAGGCCAGCGATCTCTTTACTTTTGGGATCTGTTGGCCAGTCAGGCACGAATGCAGGCAATTGTTGGGCGATATCCCGAGCAATCAGGCAGGCAGCAAGCCATAGCGCTTGTGGGATCAGGCGCAGTACGCCATCGGGGACGCCGAGCGCAACCAAGGGCCATTGCAGCCAGCCGACCAGAGGCGGGTGGTCAAAATAGCTAAGGGCGAGCTTGTCGGCATATAACGCGTAGTGCGCTTCGTCGACCGAAAGCGTGAGCAAGCCGCCAAACACCACATGCAAGCACAGGCCAAGCGCAAGAAGCGCCCACAGACGTTGAGTCAGGGTTGACGCACGAAGGCTTGCTGCGACAGAGGACAATAATGGCAATTCAGCACCCTAAGAAGTGCTCGCAGTATAGACGGGCAGCGAGGTGAGGCATCGTGGCTTTGTCGGCAAATAGTTGCTCAGTTTGACAGTCGGAGGAGTTTTGGGAGTCGCGCCGAGTCCTTCGCGTAGCGGATGTTGTAAGAGCCAAGCAGTTTGGATGTTTGGGTGGCGACTCAAACGTTGCGCCGATTTGCTTTCGCGTTGCATAATCGCCTTAATTCAAGGTTTGCGCATCAGCATTTTTGTCAGCGATCACCATGCAGCACTGCTAAGTGTGCGCTTGCTTGGTCTGAGAGGGCATCACCATATTTAAGGAAAATCAATTGAAGACACCAAGTTTTCGTCTGGACGGACGTCTGGCCTTAGTGACCGGCGGCAGTCGCGGTATTGGTCAGGCGGCTGTCTTTGCGCTGGCCGAAGCCGGTGCGCATGTGGTGGTCGCTGCCCGCAATGCAAGTGAAGTCAACGAGGTTTGTGAGCGGGTCCGACAGGGGGGCGGGCAAGCATCGGCTTGGGTCGTGGATGTGACTGACTCTGCTGCCGTCAGTGAAGGAATTGCTCGGTTAGGCCCGTTTCAGATTTTGGTGAACAATGCGGGCACGAATCGTCCCACGCTTTTGACTGACATGCAAGATGGTGACCTCGATGCGGTCATGGCCTTGAACGTGAACGCAACCTTCTACGTCACGCGCGAAGTCGTCAAGGGATTGCTGAAGGCCGGGTTGACAGGAAGTTTGATCAACGTTTCGTCGCAGATGGGTCACGTGGGTGGGCCGAAGCGCACCGTGTATTGCGCCAGCAAACACGCAGTAGAGGGAATGACAAAAGCGCTGGCTTGGGAACTCGGAGCGGCAGGAATCCGTGTCAATACCTTATGCCCAACGTTTGTTGAGACGGATCTGACGCGACCAATGCTGGCAGATCTGGCGTTCAAAGAGTTTGTGGTGTCAAAGATTGCGCTGGGGCGCGTCGGTCAACCGCAGGACATGATGGGGGCCGTCGTATTTTTGGCGAGCGACGCTTCGGCGATGGTGACCGGTTCTGCCTTAATGGTAGATGGGGGCTGGACCGCTATTTGATCACGACAGGAAACACGCGCCAGGAGATTTGGCGCTTGCCATCAAGATCAAAAAGCCTTGCGTTGGCACGACGTGCAACAAAACCTGCGGGTAAGTCGGCTTGCCCGGTGGCATGCAGGTAATGCCCAAACGCCACTGGCGTGCGCGCGAGTGTGACGGTTTCGGTGCGACCGTCGTTGTACCCGCCCTCAAAGCTGAGTTCGAGCAAGCCTTTGAACTCAGGTCGATCGGGCTTGTCTTGAAGCAGCCAGAGCAAGTAGGTGAGCTTGGGGCTGGTTTTGTCTTGGATAAAGTTGGCAGTGCTAAAACCAATAGGACCAAAGCGCGCGTCAAAAGGCAGAGTTTGAGCAAACAGATTGAGTTGCTCTTTAAGAGGCTTTACTAGAGCTAAGGTACTGGCGAGCTCGTCTTTGAGTGCCCGATTGAGTGTTTCGCTGTCGTCGCGTGCAGAATCGAGCAGGCGTGCCTGTTCGTCAATTTTGGTTTGAAGACGTTGTCGCTCAAGCGTTGCGCTGTTGAGTTCTTCGGTGAGCTTTTGTGCCTCGGTGCTTGTGAGATGCTTGGGACCATAACTGGTTTGCAAAACCACCATACCACTGCCACCTGCGAGTACACCGAGTAACAATAAAATGAGCCAGCTGGGTAGCCGACGCGCGCGCCGGCGCGTGTCATAGGCGGCGGGTTTAAAAATTGCCCGCTTCGGTTGAGCGCGAATAACCATACGATCCTTGAAACAACACTACTTTTTGCAGTGAATTAACTTTATTTTACCTTCGAGTGAAGCTAAACGTTCAAGAGTGCCGACATCAGTCCATTCAGCCAGATGCAAGGCGCCACATACTTGATTGTTTTTCATGGCCTCGCGCAAAAGCGGCGCCAGTTTAGCGGGATGGTGCGCGGGGGTATGTTCAAAGAGTTTGGGCTGATAAATACCTATGCCGGAAAATGTAT
>JBAWWV010000128.1:0-10976 GCA_037146575.1 Alcaligenaceae bacterium
ATCCAATATCAGTGCGCAAGCTGTCAACACAAAAATCCCAGCGATCACTGTGTTGACATCTAGCGTACCCTCGGCTTGCAAGATCAGATAACCGACCCCAGCGGCAGAGCCTAAATACTCACCTACAACGGCGCCCACAAAGGCTAAACCGACCGAAGTGTGCAAGCTTGAAAAGACCCAGCTGGTGGCACTGGGCAAATACACTTGCCTGAGCAACTGTTTGCGATCTGCGCCCAACATACGAGCGTTGTCAAGCAAGGTCGGGCTCACTTCACGCACGCCCTGGTAGACGTTAAAAAATACAATAAAAAATACTAAGGTGACTGCTAGCGCGACCTTTGACCAAATCCCCAAGCCAAACCACATCGCAAAAATCGGCGCCAAAATCACACGAGGCATTGAGTTCAACGCTTTGATGTAGGGATCAAGAATATTGCTTGCCATTGGCGAGAGGCCCAACCACAAACCCATACCAAGACCAGAGGTTGTACCGATAAAGAACGCCAACACCGTTTCAGTTAAGGTAATACCCAGATGTGAATAGATGTCGCCATTGGCGACAAACCAGTCCCAAATTCTGCCCCACACGCCAAGCGGTTTACCAAAAAAGAAAGCGATTTTTGGATCTGCCGAGGCGAGCTGCCAGCCACCGATAATCAAAATCAGAATACCGACTTGCCAAACGCGCAACGAGAGCTTCGACGTAGGTTTTAAAAAATTCAACATATCAAGCTCGCTTTTGCTGGGCGTAGCCCTTGAGGACTTCGTCGCGCAACACAGCCCAAATCGCGCCATGCAGCTCAACAAACCGCGGTTGCATACGCACCTCAGCGACGTCACGCGGGCGCGGTAGGTCTATCACGAACTCACCAATCGGGTGTGTGCCAGGCCCCGCAGACAACACCACTACACGATCGCTCATGGCAATCGCCTCGTCTAAGTCATGGGTGATAAAGAGCACTGCCTTGCGCTTGGCCATCCATAACTCAAGCACTTCGTTTTCCATCAACTGACGAGTTTGAATATCGAGTGCCGAGAACGGCTCGTCCATCAAGATCAGATCGGGATCGCGAATCAGTGTCTGCGCTAGCATCGTGCGCTTACGCATACCGCCCGACATCTGATGCGGATAACGATCCTCGAAACCGCTCAGGCCCACCCGCTTCATCCATTCACGACCCTGCTCGCAGGCTTGCGCACGCTCAACGCCTGCAAACTCAAGACCCGCCACGACGTTATCCAGTGCGCTGCGCCAGGGCAGCAAGGCTTCGCCCTGAAACATATAACCCGAGCGCTTATTGACTCCGGTTAAGGTCTCGCCAAATGACTCAACCACACCACTAGACGGCGCAAGCAAACCTGCTGCGATATTCAATAAGGTCGATTTACCGCAGCCGGTCGGGCCAACAACCGACACAAACTCGCCGGGCGCGACTGAGAGCGTACTGTTTGCCACCGCCGTGTAGCGTTGACTAGGATCATCGCGCGACACAAACGTACACGTGATGTCTTTTAACAAGAGTGCAGGTGTTTGTGCCTGCTGCTGCTCTGAGACTGCGACTGCTTCAGTAGGTACCATCAACCATACTCAATTTAAGCTTTAACGTCAGGAGGCTTTTGATCAAACCTTTACCTCGGGATATTTGTCATTCGCACGCCGGGTGAAATCATTGGTCCAGGTTTTAGCCAGATCAATTTTGGCATCGCGGATTTCTGAATTGTAAGCAGCCAACGCCTTCAAGGCCGTAGGTGGGCCGTCATCTGGGATCATGCCATCGGGTGAGATCGCTTCAAGACACTTCTGAACGGCCATTGTGTAAATCTCTGGCTTGCCTTGCAAATAACTAGCGGGCACTGCCTTCGTGACCCCTTCGGGGCCTGCTTTGATAATCCACTTATCAGCTCGCACAATCGCATTCGTCAACGCTTGCACGGTTTTAGGATTGGCATCGATGTAGGCTTGCGGCAGATACAGACTGCCAGCTGGCATATTGCCGCCAAAAATGTCTTGCGTATCTTTTAAGCGACGCGTGTCGACGATGGTCAGAATATCGTTAGCTTCTTCAAGTGTGGTAATGACAGGATCAATATTTGACAGCGCATCAATGTGACCTTCGCGAACCGCTGAGATCGCGCCCGCACCGGCTCCCACACCAATGAAAGAAACATCAGTTGGCTTCAAACCATGCTTGGCTAAATAAAAGCTCGCGATCATACTGGTTGATGAACCAGGAGCTGTCACGCCGATTTTTTTGCCACGCAGATCAGCCGCGGTCTTGAAATTTGGCAGTGTCTTTTTTGAAACACCGAGCGTAATCATTGGGCAACGACCTTGCAAGACGATGCAACGAAAAAACTGACCCTTCGATTGCAAATTAATCGTGTGTTCGTAGGCACCAGAGACCACATCGGCACTGCCGCCCACAACTGCCTGCAAGGATTTTGAACCACCGGCAAAATCAGAGATCTTGACGTCTAGACCTTCATCTTTAAAGTAGCCCAACTGCTCTGCAATGGTCAGGGCTTGGTAATAGGTCCCAACCTTACCGCCCACAGCGATATGCACACTGGTTTTTTCAAGTTTCTGGGCAAGTGCCAAAGACGGCCCAGCGGATAAAAGCCCGGCTGTACCTGCGAACTGAAGCAACTGACGGCGTGAAATCGACATGAGCGTCTCGCGGAGGAAATTTTGATAGTCTATTTAAACATAGTGCCGACCTAACGCGACTCGGAGTTTACCCGCAAAGGATTCACTTTTTAGCCCTGCTTGGCGGCTACGCCGCCCCGATCAGCGCTCTGACGTGCAGTCAGCGAACTTAGGTAGGCTTACGCTCAAGCAGCGCCCAGGCAACGGTGCCAGCATCGACGTATTCAATTTCACTACCTGCTGGTACGCCACGGGCAAGTCGTGTGACCTTGATGCCTTTAACACGCAAGGCTTCAGCAAGATAGTGCGCGGTGGTTTCACCTTCGGCGGTGAAGTTAGTTGCCAAGATGACCTCTTGTACAACTCCGTCGGTGGCGCGTTCAAGGACCCGATCAAAGTCGAGTTCGTCTGGGCCCCTGCCCTCAAGCGGAGCCAAGCTACCCATCAACACGTAATACAAGCCTTGATACCCATGAGTCGCTTCAATCGAATTTTGATCGGCGGGTGTCTCGACGATACACAGCTGACTCGTGTCACGCTCGGCGTGTTCGCAGGTCGCGCAAACCGGTGTTTCAGTAAACCCATTGCACAGGGCGCAGTGTTGCAAGCGCTGCACAGCGTCGGTCAGTGCCTGTCCGAGCTGCTGTGCGGCCTTTAGGTCGTGCTGCAACAAATGATAGGCCATACGGCGCGCGGTGCGCGCACCTACACCTGGCAAACGACGCAAGGCCTCGACCAAGGCTAAGAGTGGCTGCGGTTCAGAAGACGAGTCACTCATTAGAAGGGTAGCTTCATCCCGGGGGGCAAAGGCATGCCGGCAGTGACGCCCGCCATTTTTTCGGCAGAGGTCGCCTCAGCTTTACGCAGAGCGTCATTAAACGCAGCCGCAACCAAATCTTCGAGCATATCTTTGTCATCGGCCAGCAAGCTGGGATCAATCGTGACCCGTTTGACATCATGGCGGCAAGTCATCGTAACTTTCACCAGATTACCGCCCGCAGCGCCTTCAACCAAAATTTCGGCTAAAGCATCTTGCGCCTTTTTCATGTTCTCTTGCATCTGTTGCGCTTGGCGCATCAACCCAGCAATCTGCCCTTTCATCATAATGAGATGTCCTGAAATAATTAAACGGATCGTTGAAAATTAGTATTAGAAACCTAGTGTTAGACATTCAAGACATCATGTCACACACAGCAAAAGACTTACAGTGCAGCATGGCCCGGACGAATCGAACCAGGCACGACGTGGGCACCAAAATCTTTCACCAGCGCCTGCACAAAGGGATCAATGGTGACCGAGTGTTCAGCTGCCTGTTGGCGAGCGGCTTGCGCGGCTAGATCGACAGCATGTGCCGATTGCCCCTGACCTGCTCCAATGTCAAAATAGACTTGCACCACAAAGCCAAAGTATTCGGTTAACACCGCACGCAGTCGATCAGCATGCGCACCCTCAGCCAACGCCTTTGAGGCCACCCGCAGCGTGATCGCACGACCAGACACAGCGACCCATTCGGATTGCCGAGCCAGCTGGGCAGCCATACCAGATAGGGGAAGTTTGGCTGAAAATCCAGGCCAAGGTTCGGGCAAAACAATGGTGTCAGACACCGGCGCGGCTGGTGCTTGAGCAAATTGCGTGTCATCAGCTTGATCAAAAACGGGTTCAGAACCGTAGTCGATGTCATTGCCAGAAAAGTATTCAGGCTCGCTCTCTAAATAAGCGGGCTCTGAATCATCATCCGAATCAGCCGCCTGGGGATTTGCCTCTGGTTGCGTCACACGCGCTTCGCTAGCAGTGCGCGTGTTGGCTGGTAATGTTTGCTTTGTGTGGGGCGCGGCCGCACTGGCTGCAGGCGAAACCGTGCTCGCTGTAGTTGAAGCTGCGCTAGCTGCAGACGAAGCCGCGTTAGCCGCCTGCGTGACTTGCGGCACAACTTGTTGTTGAGCACCACCCGCCGCCCCCGACAGCGACAGCATGCGCAGGCACGCCATCACAAAGCCGGCGTACTCATCAGGCGCGATCGCTAATTCAGAGCGACTGTGCACCGCCACCGTATAAAACAATTGCACCGCATCGGGCTGCAAAGAACTTGCCAAACGCTTGATATCAACGGCCAACGGATCTGCATCGTCAACCGCCTGCGCAACGCGTTGCACGATCGCGACGCGCGACAACAAGATCGCAAGGTCAGCGAGCGCCGCACGGTAAGACAAGCCTCGCGTCGCGAGTTCGTCTGCGATCTCGAGTACTGCACCGGCCTGACCCACCTGCAAGGCATCGAGCAAACGCACTAAATGGCGCTGATCAATCGTACCCAGCATGCCACGCACAGCCTCTTCGGTCAGATTGCCGGCACTGTACGCAATGGCCTGGTCGGTCAACGATAAGGCATCACGCATTGAACCCGAAGCGGCCTGGCCCAACAAGCGTAAAGCGGGGACTTCAAAGGGTATCTCTTCAGAGCCTAATACTTGTTCGAGATGGCCGACAATCGCGTCGCCAGGCATCTGTTTAAGATTGAACTGCAAACAACGCGACAACACCGTGACCGGTATTTTTTGTGGATCCGTTGTTGCCAAAATAAACTTGACGTGCGCCGGAGGCTCTTCGAGCGTCTTGAGCATCGCGTTGAACGCGTGCCCGGTCAACATGTGCACCTCATCGATCATGTAGACCTTGAAGCGACCGACGCTTGGCGAATAGACAGCCTGTTCAAGCAATTGCGTCATCTCTTCGACTCCGCGATTTGACGCGGCATCGAGCTCTAGGTAGTCAACAAAGCGCCCTTCATCAATTTGCGTACACGCCTGACACACCCCACAGGGCGTGGCTGTAATACCAGTTTCGCAGTTTAGCGCTTTAGCCAAAATACGCGACAAGGTTGTTTTACCGACCCCGCGCGTACCAGTAAACAACCAAGCATGATGCAAGCGCTGCGTGGTGAGGGCGTGCGTCAGGGCGCGGACAACATGATCTTGACCGACCAGAGTGTCAAACGAGCGTGGACGCCATTTGCGTGCAAGGACCAGATAAGTCATGAAATATGTGGATTACTGACAAAAATTACCAACGAAATCATCGAATCGCTAACAACATTCACTGAAACATCCACCGACAAAGCGAAAGAGGCGAGCCTAACTTCGGCACTGTTTCTGCACGACTATGGCTGCTTCGTTCCCGACCTGACCAGATTTGCCGCCGAACCATGCGAAGGGGCCCGCCAGACTCCATTCTAGCAGGGCTTGTCGCGCGCCTGCGGTTCAAACTCAAACCACAGGTCATCCCTAGGAAAATAAAGCGCAGCACGCGCGGCCTGACCGTCTAACCCGGTTACCCGATCGCAGTAGTCTTGCAACTGCTTAGCGTAGCGCGCCAGCATTCTTTGACCAAACGCCTCGGTCGTTTCATTACCTAGTGGACGGCCGGTTTTGTAATCAACCACCAGCCAACCCTGCCCGTCCTGAAAGGCGAGATCCAAAACTGAGACTTTGCCCGATTCGTCGAGCAAGGCCCACTCGCGGCGCGCGCCCAACTGAGAGAGCAATTTTTGGCCGCGGTCATGGCTGAGCATGGCAAAGAGTGTCTCAAGCACCTCATTGGCAGCATTGGCCACCTCGGGCGCGGGCACTCCCGCCTGAAGACACTGGCGCTCAATGCGTTTGCGCTGCGCCTGCAAGGTATGCTCGGACCACTTCGCGGCACCCACTCGACCCAAATGGTCAAGCCAGGCATGAATCAGCGTGCCAAGCACGCGGTCGTGAGATTTCACGGCAGTCCAGACATATGCAGCATTAAACGCAGGCTGCACCACAACCGGCGCAAGCGCCGTGCCGGTAGCAAGCGGCCCGGCAGGGGTCGTTAAAGCTGCAACCTCAGCAAGACGGACTAAAGCACCCCCGCGGTGATGGGGCAACGCCGTCGATGGCTCTTCTGCACGCGCCATCACCGGCGCAATCGAGTCTCTGCGCCAACCAGACCACAAGCGCTCAAGCAGACTTCCTTTGACGGGCTCAGCGACGGCCAGGTCTTTGGTTGACACACTCAAATCTGCGACAAGGTGCAACACCTGTTTCGCACGCGTCGCAGCCACATATAACAGACGATCGATTTCAAACTCGCCACGGCGCTTTTCTCGTTGAGCGAGATACTTTGCAATCGGGTCTTGCTCTTGACTTGCGCGCGCCTTGATCGGCCCTAAGAGCAGCTTCGATCCGACCTGCTCAAAACGCAATAAAGGCGCCCGATCTGGTGCCGGACCACGCTGTAAGCCGTACAGAATCACAGTTTCAAACTGTAGGCCTTTACACTTGTGCATCGTCATAATTTCAACCGCTCTTTCATGCGGGTCGGGCGAGGCATACAACTTTTTTAAACGCTCTTGCAGTTCATCGATCTGCAGTGCACCGTAGGGTGCCAGCCGTTCAATCAGTTCAAATAAACTTTCAGCATCTTGTAGGTCAGCTTCAGACTCAGCCAGAGCTGGCCCTGCCAACGCACGCCACACGCACTCAAGACGCGCGGCAAACGGTTGCACGTCATCTTGCGTTAAAGCCTCAAGCAGAGTCGACGCCACGTCACGCAACCGCAAAAATTCTGCAGGCGCGAGCACCTGTTGCGCTCGGCACTCGCCGGTCGGACTACTCGGCCTCAGAGCAGCACGCAAAATATCTGGCGCTGTACGGTTATTCTGCCCAAACAGCGCATGTAAGCTTTCGAGCCGTAAGCCGCAATACGGCGAGCGCAATACCGATAGCCAGGCCAAGCGATCGGCAGGATGCGTTAGCGCACGCGCGATTTGAACCAAATCGACAACGTAAGGACGCTGATGCAGTGGCACCAACTCGACCGCACGGCAGGCGATCCCCTCACGCTGTAACAACTGCGTCACATCCAGCAAATGGGCGCGTGCGCGTACCAAAATTGCTACCGGATGCTTATGCTCGGGCTGAGAATAGTCTTCAAGCGCCTGACGTGCCAATTCGACTACCCGCCGCGCAGACTCTTGCTGTTCTTCGGGCAAGAAAGAATGACACTGCACCGCGTCGGGTACCGTCTGGCCCTTAAACGCCACCGAGGCAGCGTACGATATCGCACCGACCGCAGGATCATCGACTTGAGGAAACATGGGTTTGAAGGTTGCATTGACCCAATCCACAATATTTCTTTGCGAGCGAAAATTATCGGTGAGTTGTAAACATATCAGCTTCAACCCAGCCAAGCCCTGATCGCGCACCTTGATAAACAAGCTCACGTCAGCCTTTCGAAACCGATAGATCGACTGCATCGGATCGCCGACTAAAAACAGACTTCGTCCGTCACCCTGCTGCCACCCAGAAGTGAGTTTTGTGATCAATGAGATCTGCGACAGACTGGTATCTTGAAACTCATCAATCAATAAGTGCTGAATGCGGGCGTCAAGTTTGAGCAGAAGTTCGCTTGGGTCATCGGTGTGCCCAAGCGCCAAATCAGCACGACGGGCAATCTCAATAAAATCGACCTCGCCAGCCTGAATGAACTGCAACGTCAGTTGTCCGGCTGCCAACTTTAAGCACTGCATCTGCGCCTGGATGATGTCCCACTGTTCAGGCGTAAATTGATAGTCTGGCAACGCGGCTGCGCCATGTAGCCGACTCAGCCACTCTGGCAACTCGACCCCCGCCAGTTCGGTTGGGCGATGATCATTTAACCACTGCAACATCTGCGTTTTGGCAGTCTTACCTTCAGCGCCAGCCGGAAACCCTTGTCCAACGTTCACCGCCTTTCGTACCTGCCCCTCGCCCGTCAACAACAAGGCGGCCAGACCCTGCCAACGCTCAAGCTCAACGACACTCGCCTCAAAGGGACTGCCGTCCCAGTCAAGTAGAGCAACAATCGGACTATCAGCCTTAGTCTGCAGCAGGTTGCCCGCAGCGAAGTGCGCGAGCGGCGCAAGTTGCTCTGCCCAGCGATCAGGCATGACTGCTAACAACTTAGCAAGGTCTTGCTCGATCGCCTCTAATAAATTATCTTCAAGCGCGCTGTGATCATCACTTCTCTCAAGATGCGGCAACCACTGATCGCGCTGGCTCAACATGTCAGCCAGCGCGTCGCGTGTAGCCATCACGTCCAGATCCATATGGACTAACAAACGCTTGACTTCGGGGCACACGCCAGCCAAATCTATTGTGGCACTCGCAGCGGCAAGATAGTGTGGGCGAGCATCTTCAGCGATTGCGGGCAATCCACCCATCGACGACATCCACGGCATCGCACGCACTAACGAGGCGCAAAACGAATCGATCGTGCGAATCGCCAACCGCGCGGGATATTGCAAAATATCCCACTGAAATTCTCGGTCGCGATCGAGCGCCTTGCGCGCCATCTCCCAACTACGTCGTTCGTGCTCAGCCACAGGCGGGGTATCGCTGAGCCCTTTCGTCAACTTCTCAAGCACACGTTCATGCATCTCGGCTGCAGCTTTGCGGGTGAAGGTGATCGCAATGATGTCTTCAGGTCGTTTAACCGTGCTTAACAAAGCAAGAATGCGGTCCGTCAAAAGTTCTGTCTTTCCTGAGCCCGCTGGAGCCTGCACTAAAAACGAGTGTCTAGGATCTGTTGCTTGAAGTCTGATGGCGGCATCACTAGGTTGCTGTTCACTCATCGCTTGGCTCCTCGTCATACAGCCGCAATAAGGGCAACACATCGCAATGGTCTAAATCTGTTTTATTCCAGGCTTGATTCAGAGCGTGGCCTGACACAAACTCGGTGGCCAACGTTTCAATGGCGGTTTGAAGTCTCGCCAACAGCGCCTGCCAGCTTTCATCTTTAAACTTTGCCTCTTCAGGCGTCTTGGGGCCTTTTAAACCCAAGCAGTCTCGCTCGACTAAGCCCGCTACGACGGTCTCTTTTGAATGCAACTGTACCAGCACCAGGCCAGAGGTTTTCGCAGTGGCCTGCTCCTCTGACGCAGCCGTTTGGCCGAGCATCATTGCATAGGCAGGTACCTGCAAATTTAACGGGCGGGGCGTTTTCCAGTCGTTCAACACTTTAGGCAAAGATGAGCCAGTTTTGTAATCAATAATGACTCGATCTTTCGCCTCACCCACGGCATCTAAACGGTCGAGTCGCACCTCAAGCGTCAGCCCCTTGACCGAAAGCTCGCGCTTCTGTTCAACCTCGAGCATCTTAAATGGCAAGCGAGTCTCTTCAAGCGCAAGCCAATGCCTGACCACCGCGATTCCACGCTCGATTTCAAGCTGTTGCAAAGTCTCTTCAAAAGCCCGTAGCTCTTTGCGACCAACCTCGTGCGCAATGCGTTCAAGTTGCGGGTCAAGCGTGCGTTGCACGACGGCCTCGTGCAACGCCTCTTGATCTTTTAGCTCTTCCCAGATCCGTTGCAGCACGCCATGTAAGAACATGCCGCGCTGCATCTTGTAGGCGAGTTCTGTATACGCGGGCAACCCTCCCACCCCTAAGCGGTACCGGATAAAGGCCCACAACGGGTTGCGCGCCTGGGTTTCTAACAAACCAATCCCGCCAGAAATATTTTCGTCCTCGGCCACTGCGGGGCCATTGTCGTCGGGGACGCGCTCGAGTGAAGGCGCCACCCGTTCTGACCTCAAGGGAGTCCAGAGGTCTGGACTCGGTTCAAGCGCCACGATCAACGGCGAAGGTCGCAGCGCTCGCTCGCCTTCAAACAAAGCAGAGCTCACGACAACGGTTGGCGCGGTGAGGCAAAGTGCTTCAAAGATTTTCTCGGCCCATTGGCGCTCGCGTTCGGGCGTCGCACGAGGCGCCTGCGCCTGACGCAACGCTTGAACCGGAATAAAAGGATTGGGCTTAGCGATCGCAGGCAACACCTCATCGGTGAGGCCCAACATCCAAATCGCATCCCACTGACCGCCCTCAGCCTCAAGTAAGCCCAAGATATCCAGACGGGCATCGAGTGCGCGCTGCGGCTGAAACAAGGTGCTACGTGCCAGTCTATTTAAAATCTTTAACGCTTCGCCAGCAGTCAGCGCGCCAAGCACCACCGAGAGAGCCTCAAAACGTTCAAATAAACCATCAACCGCCTCGAGCACTTGATATTCGGCCGAGCTTTGCTGACCCACTCCAGGAAAGCCCAGCGTTGCAAGGGTTGCACGAAACAATCCAGCCCAGACATACGCCTGCCCTGACGCGCCACTGCTCTGCCAATCTTGCCAGGCACGCTGCCAGGAAGGCGACAACTGTTCAAGCGCAGAGAGTGAGTGCATCCAACCAGCAAGGTTCACTTGACTGACGTATTGTTGCCGCCAACGGGCATCTATCTGAGCCCGCCCCCCCATTTCAGCGACATGCCCAATGCAATGAC
>JBAWWV010000129.1:0-10962 GCA_037146575.1 Alcaligenaceae bacterium
CTTCTAAGCCCAACATTGCCTGCGCCACACTTTCAAGGCGCACAGGATCGATGTCTATCATCATGAAAGACCGAGTACTGGCCTCTTCGCTGCGTGCGCAAGCCGAGAGGTAAACTGCCGTTGCACCTGCTTCGGCACGCAACGAGCGCCCCGCTGCAAAAATTGTTGAATGCCCAACACAGGGAATCACCAAAGTGTGATTCTCGGTCTGTTCAGAGCGGGCTCGCCAGGCGGTGCCTGCACTTGCGGCGAGTTTCATCCCGTTGAGCTCGAGCATCGAAGAGCGATGCGCAAATTCGTTTTCTGGCACAAGAGATTCACACTCTTTCAAGCCAGGAACAATAAAGCGTAGGCGTTGACTCATATCTTGCACATTACTGTCAAGATGCGAGATGCGCCCCCCAAAAGGCAGGCCAGGTAATAGATCTGAAGCTTGATGGATGGCCATGAGTGTGCCTGATATAGGACTTACTCATTGTGGCGTTCAGTCGTTCACAATGCGACCCAAATCTTGCAACCGAGCACCAAACAGTGCAAACAAGCGCACTAGCGCATTGCGCTCAGCGCGCCAAAGCCCGTGCCAGGGTGGCCGAAGGCAACTCACCGAATTGCTTGTTGTAGTACTCAGAAAATGTGGTGGTTTTGCTAAAACCACAATTCAGGGCGACGTCAGTGACTGTTGTTCCGACACGTGCCATCACCAAGTGACTATGTGCGAGGGTTAAGCGCTCTTGACGGACCCACTGCATAGGCGTGCAGTCATAGCGCGCCTGAAAAGCGTAGTGCAGGTTGCGCCGAGACATAAACCCGATACGTTCTAGATCGGTCAAGTTTAACGGCTGAGCCAAGTTCGCCAAAATATACTGGCATACACGATCCAGACGCCTACGCGCATAAGCAGCACCTGGGCTCGCCTCATCCATGTCCAAAAACAGGGCGGGATGCAACATCATCGCAACATTACGATAAAAATTGTCATCAATACCGCTAAAGCGCAACAACTCAGGCTGAAGAACAAATTGATCCACAACACTCGCGAACTGGCGAAAAATGGTTTCAAACGAGACTCGGCCTACCTGCATGAGTATTTCGCGGGGGCTTTGGAGCTCTTGATCTAACGAGGCGTCGGGCGTTAAGCCCAGCATGGTACGAGCGACTCGCTCAATTCGATTGGTATCAATGTTTAGCACCAACATTGAACGCAAGACACCCTCATCGACAAAGGCGCAACGTGGCAACCATACTGCGGTGGCGCCCGCTTTCCAACGCAAAGTTTGATTTTTAATGCGAATCGCCCCGTGACCGACTAGCGGGACCAGTAAAAGATTATCGGCCTTAGCAGATGCTTGCAAACGCACGGGGCTACAAGAGAGCGCGGTGAGCTTTAATCCATTCACATCCACAAAGGCGCTGCTGTGTGAAATCGCCGTGTACCCTGTCGGCAACGAACAATCTTCAATGCTAGGCGCCGACAGCTTAAGTTGCTCGCAGAGGTAATCGAGGCGATCACTGAGTTGAGCTGCGCGACCGCCAAAAAGCAAAGGGGGTAACGCTGTAGGTGTCTTACGTGTGACCATGTTGCATTTTTGGAGTTGTATTTGCGCGAATTCTTGATAGCCGACTAACCTCAGAGAGATTATTGCACCAATTGGCGTATTGTGCAGTAACATTGACTTTAGATAATAATTTGAGAGCAATCACAGCTTCAACACAGCCCCGTGTAAAGCCCTTCATTTTTCGTCCCCCCCCTCAAATTTCAAAGTCGCAATGTTCTCGACCCTTGCGTCACTGCGGATTGAATGTTGTACTGAGACATGACTACGCCCATTAAACAGACCTTCGAGTTAAATAACAAAGTCACAAAAAACGGCCTGAATAAAGCGATTTTTTTCTCTTTTTGTGCACTTTTACTGCACTTGGGCGTGTTTTACGCAAGTACGGTCAACATCAACACTGCCGACGTCTTCGGCTTACCGGTCGCATTTTGGTGTGCCATCCTATTGATTATCGGTCCACAATACTGGCCGGTATTAGTGACTGCCAGCTTTGTCAGTCTGGTGGCCGTTGACGCACCTTTGATGGTTGCAGCCACCTACGCTGTCTCGCTAACACTTGTCACCTTCCTGATCTCTCAGATCGATCGCAATGTTTACAAACGACCTCTTGCCTTCAGCGCACTATCCGACATTTTTAGGCTCACCGCCTGGTCAATAGCCATCGGCGTAGCTTCCGTACTGATGTTAACAATAGGGAATCTTATCTCGAATGCTGGGGCGCTAAGCATCGATATGGACGCTTGGAGTTTTGTTTTTGTACGAGCAGCCTTGCGCTGCTTTTTAGTCTTTCCCTTCCTCATCATCTGGAGCACACCGCCTAAGGGCTGGGCCAGCAAAGACAGCGCACTCAAACTTCTGTTTTTTATCCTCCTCTGGAGCGCACTCTCTTACGGGATGTTTTTTTCGTCCCCTTCCAGCGAGACAGCACCCTTTTCGCGAGGCTATCTTATTTTTGTCCTAACACCCTTTGTTGGACTATATCTTGGCGCTCACGGCGTCACGCTCTCGACTGCCCTGTTGTATGTCTTTGCGGTATCGAGCTCATTTTCAACCACGGGTAGCTTTTACGAATCTGCCGCCATCGACTTTTCTCAATTGCGGATTTTCTTGGCATGCCACGCCATGAGCGGCTTGGTCACAATCATCGTGATCGAGTTACTGAAACAGCAAAAAGAGAGATACACAACCACCCAAGACGTCTTTCGCAAGGTGATCGATGCGATCCCAATTCCGATTGCCGTGATGAGTCAGGAAGTCACGTCAGAGTACTTGGTGGCTGAGACCCGGATAGACTATGTCAATTTAAGCTTTACTAACCAAACGGGTTACACCAGCGAAGAACTTCCCGACTTGGGCACTTGGTGGCGCCTAGCTTACCCAGACGAAGCATATCGCCGTACGATGATTGAAGACCGAGTGAAATTTTTTTCTACCAATCCTTACGCCCCCTCAAAATTAGAGTCTTGGGTCCGCTGCCGCGATGGTTCAAAAAAATTATTTAGTTGGAATTCGTTCAGTACGAAAGGCCGCACTATCTCGCACGGCCAAGACCTGACCCAAGTCCATACCGAACAAAACAGCTTAAAAATCGCGGCGAGCCTATATCAGGCGATCGGCGCAATGGTCGCCATCACCGATCAAGAAAATAAAATCATTGCTGTCAACCCAGCCTTCTTAGCTGAAATTGGCTTTAGCGAGCAAGCGTTATTAGGATACGGAATCACCGCCTTCGTCTCAGCGACTTCAGAAAACGACTCGTTCAAGAACATCTGGGAGCAACTGAATCATCACGATCATTTCGAAGGTGAAATACACATTCACCCCAAGCACACACACGCGCCTGTCGTGCGCCACCTATCAATTTACACAAGCCCAATCGCCGACACACAGAGCTCCCAGCGCGTTTGGCTTTTTTCAGAATCAAACGATATCAAACGAGCACGCACCCAAACTCAGCGACAAGCGCAGTACGATCCGCTGACAGGGCTGGCAAACCGCAGACTTCTGACGAATCGGCTCGAAGCCGCGATTACTCGAGCCTCGCAAAATCACTCTAAATTTTGCCTAATCTTTATTGACCTCGACAACTTTAAAGATATTAATGACACTCGCGGCCATGAGGTCGGAGATGACGTATTGATTGCCGTTGCAAATCGCCTGCAGCGACTGCAGCGAACTAACGACACAACAGCGCGCTTGGGTGGTGATGAATTCACGCTCATTTATAACGACATCGTTTCTGATGGTCAGCTTGAAACAAGAATCGGCTTGCTACTCAAAGAATTTGAAGAGCCGTTCAATATCAAACATACCGTGTATCAACTCTCAATCAGCGTTGGGGTAGCCCAATACCCACGCGACGGGCAAACGAGCAGAGACATTTTGATGCATGCCGATCAGGCAATGTATGCGGCAAAGCGCGATGGCAAAGGCCGGCACAAACTCTTTGATCAATCTCTTCAACAACAAGCCAACGACAAGCAACAAGCCATTGCTGAAATCAGGCAAGCACTTGATAAGCAAGAATTTGAACTTTACTTTCAACCCATCCTTACGCTGGATACTCAAAAGATTGTTAAAGCTGAAGCGTTACTAAGATGGAACTTTCCTAATGAACCGACACGTATGCCCGCATTATTTTTAGAGCATGCCGAGTCGTCAGGTTTGATTTTGCCCTTAGGCGCTTGGGCGTTTACGCAAGCAGCGCAGGCCTGCTATCAATTTAATCAAACCAACCCCGGTTTTTCAGTGGTGGTCAATATTTCAGGGGCTCAACTGAGTGCGCGTGAAGATCCTACGCTGGCGTGGATCAAAGAGCTTGAAGATCGAGAACTCGATCCATCGTTGCTTGCCTTAGAAATTACAGAGCAAGTCATCATCTCTCCCTCATCCGCTGTGCGGACCCGCATCGAGCAACTTAAAAAAGTTGGTTTCCAATTTAGCGTTGACGATTTTGGCGTAGGTTATTCATCGCTGGCCGTCTTGCAAAATATGCAGTTTAATTATCTCAAAATAGATCGGCACTTTGTCTCAACGCTGAACAGCGCGCCAGAAAGTCAGGCATTGGTACGGGCCATTATTGAGCTCGCTCATGGTTTGCACATGCAAGCTGTCGCAGAGGGGATTGAGACACACACACAGCTAGAGATCTTAAAGCAACTTGGCTGTGATCTTGGACAAGGCTACCTCTTGCATCGACCGATGACGCGAGATCAGCTGCGTGACTTGCTAACTGCGTGCGCATAAAATCGAACCCGCCACCTAGGACACCAAGGTACTTTTAAAGTGCCGTTTGATTTTTGCGTTGATGTAGTCGCCCGCGTTGACGGGTTGGTATTTTTTACCTTGCTTGGCATCCACACAAGTCGAAATGCAGTCTATCAAAGCATCGGGATTGGGCTGATGAAAAAACACCAACGACAAACGACGAGTGCTTAAAGCTTGCCCTGGATTTGGATTGGCCACACGATGCACGGTCGATACCCAGCGGTCATTGGTCCATTGCGCCATCATGTCGCCAATATTCACCACAAAGGTGCCTGGCTCAACGCTAACATCCTGCCACTGCCCATTTTTAGTGCGAACCTGCAGCCCGCCAGGAGCCGCGGTGGGTGCAACAATGGTCAACGTGCCGTAGTCGGTGTGCGGCCCCGCACGTAACTGACCCGGCAAGGCAGGTTTCGTTTGAGCCGGGTAATGATTGAGCGCCAGCGAAGCCATACTGTGACCAACCTTACTTTCAAACCAGGTACGCTCTAAACCGAGGGCCAACGCAAACAGACCTAATAAATCTTGCGCCAGCTGATTGGCTTGCTGATAGTAAGCTTGCATCAGCGCCGCAAAGCCAGCCGGCCGCGCAGGCCAAATATTAGGCGCATAGGCGGTCTGGCCATATTGCGCCATCAAGCTTGGCGAAAACTGCGCAACAGGCCCAATCCGGTAGCGTTCAAACAGATCGGCGGGCGCTTGACGATCTTGCTTTAGGTCGCTCGCATCCATTGCATACGACAGCCCGAGTTCGGCCAAGCCGGTGTAGCCCCGATTCGCGAATTTAAGGGCTTTGACTGCATTTTTATCTTGCAAGGGCAAGTCAAAAAACTCGAGGGCCGCCCGCTGCGCGCTCTTGACAAACTCTTGTGTGAGCGGCGTACCTTTCACGCACAGAAAGCCGATCTCGCACAAGGCCTGATCGACTTGGCACAACAATTGCTTTAAATCGTGAGTCGAACCTGCCGCCCCGTAGTAAGGCGAAAGGTCTAGCAAGGGAATCTGCTGCATCTTAATTGTGCTCCATTAGGTAAAAGGACCGGCTCTCAGGCAGGCTCGCCACAGACCTGCGGTCAAACCGTCAGATGCGACAAGCCTCGCCCTACGCTGGAGTCAAGCAAATTTCGTGCCGACATCGTTTGACACCATTGTGCTTAACCGTTGTATTGATAAGGATCTTGCTATGAAACATTCACGACTGATTCGACTTGGCACGACGCTTGCCGCCTGCGCAGCGCTGAGTCTGGCCGCAAGCACGCACGCTGCTGATTTAAAAATTGGCCTGGTTGCAGCACTAACCGGCCAGTCTGCCCAATCAGGCGAAGCAATCACACGTGGCTTAACCATTGCGATTGACGAAATCAACGCTAAAGGTGGCGTATTGGGTCAAAAGCTTGTGTTGGTCAAGCGCGACGACGAATCGAGCCCACCTAAGGGCGTTACCGCTGCACGCGAACTGATCTCGAGCGAAAAGGTCGTTGCATTATTTGGCGGCATCGATACGCCAGTCTCGTTAGCGATTGTGCCGATCGCCAATCAAAATAAAAAACCCTTTATGGGTGTTTGGGCCGCAGGCACCAACATCACAAAAAATGGTGCCACACCTAATTATGTGTTTCGTGTCTCGGCGCAAGACGACCTCGTTGACGTCGCGTTGATTAAATATGCAATGAGCAAATACAACGCAAAGACACCAGGTTTGGTGTTGGTGAATAACCCTTGGGGTGAATCAAACGAAAAAGGTCTGAAAGCGGCGGCCTTGGCCGCGAATCTTCCGATCGCCGGAGTCGAGAAGATTGAACAAGCCGATATTGACGTCACACCCCAATTGAATCGCCTGAAAAGCGCGGGTGCCGACACGATCATTTTGGTGGCCAACGCAGGGCCCGGCGCTCAGATGATGAAATCGCGCGAACGCCTGGGCTGGTCTGTGCCCGTCGTTTCGCATTGGGGGATTTCAGGCGGGCGTTTTGACGAACTGGTGGGGCCCACAGCTGGAGACGTTCATTTTATTCAAACCTATAGCTTCTTCTCGCCCCCAACCCCAGTCTCTGAAAAAGTCATAGCTGAATTAGCCAAGCGCTATGGGATCAAAACTGCGGCAGATATTATTGCCCCAGTCGGTACCGCCAACGCCTACGACGCGATGCATCTGCTAGCGCTTGCCATTGAAAAAGCCAAAAGCACCGATGGAGAGGCCATCCGTGTGGCACTTGAACAAATTGAGTCACATCAGGGCCTCATCAAAACATACAACAAACCATTTGCAAATGCCGCTCACGAGGCGCTTGCACCAGAGGATTATGTGATGGTGCATTACGACGCGGGCAAAATCGTACCCGTGAAATAACGCAATGGGCTTACAAGAATACCTCTCTGCGCTGATCACGGGCGCGGGCATCGGCAGCATGTACGGCCTGGTCGCACTAGGCTACTACACGACTTATGCTGTGTCCCGCACCGTGAATTTTGCACAAGGTGCGTCTTTGATGCTGGGTGCCGTGCTCACCTTTACGCTCAGCACGCAATGGCACTGGCCGGTCTGGCTCGCAGTGCTGATTGCGCTGAGCTGTTGTGGTCTCTGGAGCTATTTCGTTGAGGTCATCGCGGTGCGCCCATTCGTCAAGAGAGGTTCGGATGCGTGGCTGATGGCAACCGTGGCGTTGGGCTTGATTCTTGAAAATGTCGTGCTCTTTACGTTTGGCAAAGACCCCAGAGGCCAGAGCTCCTCACTTTTGCAACAAGGGTTTGACTTAGGTGGACTTCGTCTGAATGCTTTGCAAGTCTTAATTCCCTTAGCAGGTTTTGGGATCGCTCTCATTCTGACACTGGCGATGCGACTGACCGCAACTGGAAAATCTCTACTCGCCATTGCGCAAAACCGTAGCGCTGCAAGATTGATGGGGATCGATTCAGAAAAAATGATTGGCTTGGCTTTTGCACTGGCGGGTGTGTTTGCTGGCGTTGCCGGCCTGTTGATTGCGCCACTCTACACAGTATCAGCCGGCATGGGCACGGTATTTGGGATCAAAGCCTTCGCGGCAGCGATCTTAGGAGGCATCGAAAGCGCAGCAGGCGTGATGGCCGGTGGCTTGCTCTTAGGCATTCTCGAGGCCCTGCTCGTGACCGCCGTTGGTTCAACTTACGCTCAAATGTTTTCGTTCGGCCTGACGATAGTCGTGCTTGCAATACGACCCGTCGGAATTTTTGGAAAACGCGGCATCAACAAAGTTTGACCTCGTCGCTAAGTATCACCGCGTCGCCCTAAACGGCGGGGCTTCACGGAATCATAATGAACACTTTACGCTCGGCGAGTCTGATCGGCGGTTTATGGCTCTGCATCGGTTCAGTTGCCGTTTTTTTCATCAATGATTATCAATCATTGGTACTGGGGACTGTTGCGATCACCGCAATCGTTGGCGTAGGCTTGAACGTATTAATGGGCTTGGCCGGTCAAACATCTCTTGGACATGCCGCGTTTTACTCGATTGGCGCCTATGCGGGCACGCTTCTGACAATAAAGCTTGGAGCGCCCTATGTGGTGGCGATGGCAGGCTCGGCCGTGATTGCAGGCCTAGCCGGCGCCTTACTCGCACTACCGGCCTTACGTGCCAAGGGACCTTACCTTGCAATGATCACGATCGCCTTTGGCTACTTTGTTGAGCAAGGTATCGCTGAATGGAAAGACCTGACCGGTGGCTGGAATGGCATCATGAACATCTCGCGACCTATGCTTGCGGGCGCCGAAATCAGCGGCCTACAACTGACCTGGTTCGCTGTGTTTCTCAGCGCAGTACTGATTCCGTCCTATGCGTGGTTTGCGCGCAGTCGCTGGGGGCTCATCATGCGTGCCACGCGCGACGCAGAGATTGCTGCAAGCGCCTTGGGCGCAAAACTTTTAGTCATCCGAGTCATCGCCTTTAGCCTCTCGGCCTCACTGGCTGGCGTAGCGGGCTCTCTTTTTGCCAGCATGAACGGCTTCATCAGCCCTGAGTCGTTTCCGTTTTTTCAGTCACTCATCTTTTTATTAATGTTGATGATTGGGGGTGTGGGCTACGCTGCGGGCCCTTTGCTGGGTGCTCTGGTCGTGATCTTGTTACCTGAATCGCTGTCAGTGCTGGCAGAATATCGTCTGATATTTTTTGGCGGCCTGCTTCTCGTAGTCTTGTTGATCGCACCCAACGGTATGGCGGGTGCCGCGATCAAAGTGGGGCAAGCGTTCTCACGCCGTTTGGCAAACAATCGTGCACCCCTTGCGCAAGCTTTAGCGCAACCAGTCTCGTTGCAGGCGCTGATGAACGATCATGGTGGTGCGCGTGCGGCTCAAGCCGAGCTCACCCTTAAAGATCTTGGCATAACGTTCGGTGGCAATCACGCGTTAACAGCTGTGAGCCTGAGCGCACTGGGCGGACTCGTGACAAGCCTAATCGGCCCGAATGGTGCAGGCAAAACAACCTTGATTAACCTTGTGACAGGCTTTTACCAAGCCACGCAAGGGACGATCAAAATGAACGCTCTGTCGCTGAACGGGCTGAGCATGGCGCAGATTGGTCGAAGTGGCCTAAGCCGCACCTATCAAACCTCGCAGCTTTTTGGCTCACTGAGCGTGTTAGACAACGTTTACTGTGGGCTGTTGCAAGGTCGCTTATGGGGATCAATCCCTGTCACGTCACGCCATCAATTTTGCGAGCAACTCCTGCACTTTGTAGGCTATCAGGGCTGTGGGGCTTCACCTGCAGAAGGACTGGCGCATGTTGATCGGCGCTTAGTAGAAATTGCGCCGCGCGTTACAACACCTCGCAGCGGCCCGAGACCGCGGCGCGATTTGGTTTACCACCCCGGGAGATATTCATCGTCATGTCAGCGCGCTGTAATATTGGCGAACTGACCGTTGCTACACTTTGTGAGGCGAATAGACGAGAATAGCGATTTATCTGCCTCACTCACTCAGAAAGGATACCGCCGCATGGGCCCTCTTCAATTTCATATGATTGCCGGCGCACCCGATCCGGTTGCTCCCTTTAGCCACGCAGTCGAGGCCGACGGTTGGATCTTTGTGACGGGCCAGATGCCGTTCGTGGATACCTCTATCGACACGCCCTACCCTGAAGGCATTGAGGCGCAAACTAGGCAGGTCATGAAAAATCTGAGCAACGTGCTCGAGGGCGCTGGCCTTACCCTTAAAAATGTTGCCTCAGTGCGAATTTTTCTGACGCACTTCTATGAAGACTACGACCTCATGAATGCGGTCTACGCCACGTATTTCGAACCAGGCCAACGACCCGCCCGCACCTGTATTGGTGTCACAGGCCTAGCCAAAGGCGCGCGAGTTGAAATTGATATGATTGCCAAACGCTTCTAAACGTTGAAGTCAACAGAAGCGCCCAACGCTTTTGAACATTGTTTTTCAATTTCTTTTTCATGACCTATAAAATCTAAAGTGATCGCATTACACTTCAGATGTATTGCTTAGCACCCTTTCAACAGCAAAAGCTTGCAGCACGCAAAACCAACATTGACACGACAATTGCAATCACACCACCAACAACAAGAACTTGAGACCTCGAACATGAAAAATCAACACGTCATTTTAGTGAGCCGCCCAACAGGTTGGGTCACTCCTGAAAACTTTAAACTCGTTGATGCAGATATGCCTGTGCCAACCAATAATCAAGTTTTGATTCGTAATCACTGGCTATCGCTTGACCCTTACATGCGCGGCCGCATTTCTGAGGCCAAGTCTTACGCACAAAGCGTCAACCCAGGCGAGGTCATGGTAGGTGGTGCAATCGGTGAGGTAATTGAATCAAACTCGCCCGACTTCAAAGTGGGTGAAACTGTTTTAGCTGCCACAGGTTGGCGCCTGTATGGCACGATCAACGCCAAAGGCGTCACAAAAATCGATACCAGCAAAGTTAGCCCCACAGCATACTTAGGCATTCTTGGTATGCCTGGCATCACTGCTTGGACTGGCCTGATCGATATCTGCCAGCCCAAGGCAGGTGAAACCGTCGTGGTCGATGCCGCCTCGGGCGCGGTCGGCAGCGTAGTGGGGCAGCTTGCCAAACACGTTGGCTGCCGTGTTGTCGGGATCGCGGGCGGCGCTAAAAAGTGCCAGTATGTTGTAGACGAATTAGGC
>JBAWWV010000130.1:0-10908 GCA_037146575.1 Alcaligenaceae bacterium
ACGTTGGCGCGAGCACCCCAAAAACCAAGGCTAGGCAACCGAAGGCTAGCGCCCCAGTGTAGTGACGGGTTTTTTCGCCAGAGGAACTGATCAGGGCATTTGTCGGGCCGGTTAAGCAAGAGCTCACGGCACCCACACTGGCGCTTAAGGCTGCACCGATGCCGCAGGCAACGGCAATCATGGTGATGGGGGGCTCGTGCCCAGCTGCCTTGAGCACGGCGACAACCTGGCCATTTTGTACAACTAACACCGTGATCGTCAACGGAATCACGAGCTCTAGCATTGCGGTCCAAGACCAACTTGGCGCCTGTACGACTGGGTGGGCGAAGCCGAGCGCACCTAAATCGCTTGGGTTCAAACGACCCAGTATGGCGATCATGATTGCACCCACTAACAAGGCGGCAATGACCGGCGGCATCCGCCGCCCAAGCGCCGGGATTGCGGAGCATAAGAAAAACACAAGCACCATGGGGGCAGCAATTGCAGCATCACGATCGAGCGCGTGGATGACATCTAAGCCAAAGTGAAGAAACACACCCGCGACCATTCCCATGACGATTGGCATGGGTAACGCGGACATGATGCGCTTGACGAAACCGCTGAGCCCAAGCAACAGGATCAGTAGACTCGTGGCATAAAACGCGCCAATCACGGCCGAGAAAGGTAAGTGTTGCAAGGCCGGGCCCACTAAAACAGTGCCTGGAATTGTCCAGCCGAAGGCCAGTGGTATTTGATAACGCCAGCTCATGACAAGCGTTAGCAGACCATTCATACAAAACACACCAAATACCCAAGACGCTAGCTCGGCCGAGGTCAGCCCGCCACGTGTGCCAACAGTGAGGACGACAGCAAAGGGACCGGTCGCGGCAAAAATGAAGCCGATTAGACCATTGGTCAGGCTGTTTGCGCTAAGGTCTGCTAAAACTTGGCGCAAGCGCGCACGCGGCGCTAGAGGGCGTTCAATTTGAAAAAACAAGACGGGCACCTGTTTGGGCAAAACCTAAGAAACAGAGCTTAGCAGGGCGCGTTCCTATCCAATCCAGTTGCTACGCAGGACACGCGGGTGAATGGCATCAATATCGCCAGAAAACAAAAGTTTAAAGTGATGCGAAAAATAGGCGACACGCCTGAACTGGACTTTCTTACTTCGATGATGCGTAAAAACACACTCTGAATGAGCCAAATCAATTATGGTAGCGTTTAGTTGACTTGTGTGGGGACCCAAAATGTCTGAACAAGAATTTGATGTGCAGCAGACCCATAGCATTGAGCGTTGGGATCGCAATAAGTTGATTGTGCAAAGCGCCGGCCGTGGATGGTCGACACTTTACGCGGCAGTAGCAACCGTCAACAGTTGGTCGGGCATATTGAAGCCGACGGGTCACTACTGTATCGGGTTTTGTTTACGGGGGCCTGCTCAGTTAAGTGTGAGGCTGGCGAACCAACCCGATGCACAGGAAGCGACGTTGTCGCCCAGGCGGTTTTTGATTATCCCAGCGGACGAGGCGTCGCAGTGGAATCGTCGCGGCTCATCAGAAATGTTGATGCTCTATTTAAAGAGGGAACTCATCGATGCGGTCAATAAAGATGTATTTGGACGCTCGCGGGTGAACCTGGTGATTCGACTGGGCGCCACTGATCCGCTACTAGAGCAGCTTGCTCTGGCAGTCTTAGAGGCCTTGCAGAATCCGAGCTTGGCGACCACACCTGTCTTTGTTGAAACATTGGCGTATGCGTTTGCTGCACAGTTGCTCAAAGCGCATTCTGTTGATGCTGAGCAAGACCCCCCGACCTTGGCCTGTTACGAAAATTTTCGCTCTAACATGGCCCGCGTTCAGGACTTTATCGATCGCTCACTCGGAGAAGACTTGTCTCTTGAAATTATTGCTAACCAGGCAAACATCAGTGTGTGTGGTTTAAAGCGTTTATTTCAGAGACATCACGGAACCTCACCGCATCAGTATTTGCTCGAACGTCGCATCGCGAAAGCCGCCAGGTTTTTAACCGAAACCGAATTACCGATTGCAGAGGTGGCCTTAGAAACAGGCTTTTCAAGCCAAAGCCATTTTGCGACAGCGTTTAAAAAGAAAATTGGCTTATCGCCAAAGGCTTATCGCGAGGCGAGGGGTTCGACATTTAGTAGGAGCCATGGCGCTTTTAATGTTGAGCAAGCTCTTGTATAAAAGCACCAGACTTATAGGGTTGAGGCTAGCACGGTGGTGGTCGACGAGCGGGCACGACCCCCGCGGGCAATCTTTTAAAGTCAGTTGATGTCCGCATGCCGCTCTCAACGCCGGCGGGCGAATACACGGCTAAAATCTTTACTGGCTCCCAACCGTTATTCATTGTCGAGTGAAACGCCTTTTTAGGGATGGTGACTAAATCCCCAGCGCGAACAGTTTGATATTGTGGCTCGCCTTCAATGAACTCAATCATCATCTCGGCCTCGCCCGAAATAATAAAGATCAATTGATCTGCTTCTAGATGTTGATGACGAGCGTGCCCCTGACCCGGATCGAAATAAATCGAAACAGCGCTCAAAGACGCGACGCCCGTAACAGCTGGCTCGGATAAAATTTTGCCGACGACCCAGTCAGAAACAATTGATTCGACCTCGTGGGGGCTGACAGCAACTGGTGGACAACTCATGAAAATACTCCTGTGGGAACCAAAAGGGTTTGATATCAGTGATTCGGCGATCGTTATTCAGCTAAGCCACACGATCACGAATGATTTGTGGGACTGGCACGCTATTTTTAAATGAAGACCGAAGCTCTAGCCGGTCAGAATAAATGGCAAGATTAGGATAGGTTTCGCGCCATGGTTTAGCGGGCCAACGCACGCTCAAGTAACGCAACAATGTTCCTGCAGCAATATCAGCTAGGGTGAAGGTGTCACCATGACAAAATTCTTTTTCGCCAATTGCTGTTGATAAATATCTAAGCGCACCATCAACTTTTCGCTGTTGGCGATCAAACCAAGGTTGGCTTTGTTTGTCGGGATCGCGTGCGATTTCAAAAAACATTTGCACTAAGGCATCGCAGGCACCGTCAACGATCACCTCGAAACGCTTGACTGCCAAAATGCCATCTACATCGGTCGGAAATAGGGGGGTCGCTGGATGTTTGTACTCAATCCATTCGTTGATATATCGAGATTCGAAAACACTCGAACCATCGGGACAAATCAAGACAGGTAGTTTTTCTAAAGGATTGTAGAGCGGTGTTTGCGTATCTGAGTTCCAAGGCACCTCGGTGATCAATTCGAACGGTATGCCTTTCTCTGCCAATTGAATTCTGACCTTTCGCGCATAAGGGCTTGGCGTGGCGCTGATAAGTTTATACATATGTCTCCTATGGCTTGGTGGTGTAAAAATCTTCGGCACGATGGCATGCGACTTCGTGGCCCTCTGCTCGACTGAGCAACGGTGGCGTGACGGAACTACAGATTGGGATTTTGTGCGCGCACCTGGTATGAAAATGGCAGCCACTAGGGCGGTCAATTGGATTAGGGATTTCTCCTTGCACCAATGTGCGACGTCCGCGGCGGCGAGTTGGATCGGGCAGAGGGGCGGCATCTAAAAGCGTTTGGGTATATGGATGTAGGGGTTGACTCCAAAGCATATGGCGCGGCGCAAGTTCAACAATGCGCCCAAGGTACATCACGGCGACTCGATCGCAGAAATGCTCAACCACCGACAGATCGTGAGAAATAAATAGATAAGATAGCCCAAACTCTTCGCGTAAGTCAGCCAAAAGATTCAGTACCTGGGCGCGCACAGAGACATCAAGAGCCGAAACAGGTTCGTCGCAGATGATCAGCTTGGGATTCAGTGCGAGTGCGCGCGCGATACCGATGCGCTGGCGCTGACCACCTGAAAACTCATGGGGATGTCGCTGAGCCGCTTCAGCCGGCAGCCCAACCCGCTCGAGTAACCAACTCACGCGTGCAGTACGGGTACGCCGATCTTTCATGCCATGAACGATTAAGGGCTCTTCGATCGCACGCCCAACGGTGCTGCGGGGATTTAAAGACGCATAGGGATCTTGGAAGATCATCTGAATCTCACGGCGCAAGGGCTTGAGCTCTTTATCGCTCAGTCGTGCGAGATTTTTTCCATCCACATGAACCGTACCTGCATCGGGTGAGAGCAATCGGATAATGGTGCGACCAAGCGTTGATTTGCCGCAACCGGACTCACCGACCAGACCCAAGCATTCACCGCTAGCCAAGCTAAAGCTAACATCATCCACAGCATGAACACGCTGCCCATCGCTCAGTGTAAAAAACTTCTTTAGACCGTCAACACGCAATAACGTATCGGTCATGAGGCCGCCTGAGTCGAAGGGTTAAAAGATTGAGAAGTTGCGTCGTACAGGCGATGGCATGCAACAAAGTGTTGTGCCCCTGAATCCCTTACCATCGGCAGCTCTTCTCGACAGATCGGTAAAGCCCAGTCGCAGCGGGGTGCGAAACGACAGCCCTGTGGCATCGCATGTAGCGCTGGAACTTGCCCACGAATTTCAGTGAGTCGTTTGTTCAAACCGCGTGAGGCCGAAGGAGTAGCTTGAATGAGCCCTTGCGTATAGGGGTGTTGAGGGCGTTTGAACAAGTCGAATACTGAGGCATCTTCAATTTTTTTGCCCGCGTACATCACGGCCACGCGATCAGCCACTTCTGCTACCACACCAAGATCGTGCGTAATCAGCAAAATCGACATGCCCAGGCGCTCTCGCATCTCAAGTAGTAAGTCTAAAATTTGAGCTTGTACAGTGACATCAAGGGCCGTTGTTGGCTCGTCAGCAATCAACAATTTTGGTTCGCAGGCAAGCGCCATCGCAATCATGACACGTTGACGCATGCCCCCCGACAGCTCGTGCGGATATTGCGTTAAGCGTTTTTGAGGCGCCGACATGCGTACTAACTCAAGCAACTCAAACGCTCTTTCGATTGCTTGCTTGGGCGCTTGGCCTCGATGCGCAATTAGCGTTTCGATGAGTTGCTCGCCGATCGTGAGTACAGGGTTTAGTGAGGTCATTGGTTCTTGAAAAATCATTCCAATTCCATCGCCACGAACTTGCTGCATCTCTTTGGCGGTGAGTCGCAACAAATCTTGTCCTTGAAACAGCACCTCACCGCTCGCGATTTTTCCGGGTGGGCTGGCAATCAATTGCATGATAGAAAAAGCAGTCACTGACTTACCGCAACCTGATTCGCCGACCAGGGCAACAATCTCAGCCTGACCAATCGTCAGTGATACTCCGTCAATTGCATTGACAAGCCCGTTTGAGGTCTGGAACTGTGTACAGAGATTTTTGACTTCAAGTACAGGAATATCCTTGTTCGGCGTCAACGAAGCAAGCGGCAAGGGCATGGTGATAGTCATCAGCGATTCTTGAGCCGTGGGTTGAGTGCATCGTTCAGCCCTTCGCCAACCAGATTTAAGCCCAGCACGGTGAACATGATTGCCAGACCCGGAATGGCGGTGATGTACCACGCCGTTCTGAGGGCGTCGCGCCCAGCGCCAATAATGGTTCCCCAGCTCATCACATTCGGATCGCCTAGCCCCAAGAATGCGAGCCCAGCCTCTGTCAAAATTGCTGTTGCGACCATCAAAGAGCCCGTAACAATAATGGGACCTAGGGCATTTGGCAGTATTTGCGTAGTGATAATTCTAAAAGAGCTCATCCCGATCGACACACTTGCTGCGACAAAATCGCGCTCACGCAATGTCATGAATTCGGCACGTACTAAACGGGCGATTGAGGGCCACGAAACGATCCCGAGTGCGAAGGTAACCGTGGTAACGGTTGGGGTCAGAATCGCGACGACCACAATCGCGAAGATAAACTGTGGAATCGTTTGAAATAACTCTGTGATCGCCATGGCAACGCTATCGGCTGCGCCGCCGTAGTAGCCGGCAATCGCGCCAATCGTTGTGCCGATGAGCACAGCGGCAAGCGTGGCAGAAAAGCCAACGAGTAGGGATACACGAGAGCCGTGAAATAGGCCAGCGGCTAAATCTCTGCCCATGATGTCAGAGCCGAGCAGAAAATTGGGGTCTTGTCCTGGCCAAAGAAATGGCGTCGACACCATATCCCAAGGGTCTTCTGGAAACAATACCGAGGCTGAAGCGGCCATGAGGCCGACACACAATAAAAGTAGCAGGCCAACAACTGCCGAATAGTTTCGACAAAATCTGGTCGCGAACATACGCAGAGGGCTCTGTGCGCTCATCGGATCCGAATCCGCGGGTCGAGTTGTGCGTACGCCAGATCGACTAAAACATTAGAGATCATCACTAAGACCGAGCACATTAATAAGATTCCAAGTAATAGATTCAAGTCGCGTTGAAATACGGCTTCGAAGGCAAGCCTGCCCAAGCCCGGCCAAGAAAAAACTGTTTCAACGAGGACAGAGCCCCCGAGTAACGTGCCAAACTGCACGCCAATTAAAGTGACCAAGGGCAACAAGGCGTTGCGAAAAACATGGCGTAGGATGATGCGTCGCTCTCCTAGGCCCTTTGCGCGGGCTGTTGTGACATAGTCTTGATTGAATACTTCAAGCATCGATGCGCGCATGACGCGCGTATATAACGCAACATAGAACAGACCGAGCGTTGTGACAGGCATCACCAAGTGATGTAAGACATCCAGGATGTGAGCGAACCCTTGCTTGCCGCTGGCGACGGTTTGCATGCCGCCCGAGGGAAACCAGCCAAGGTGCACTGAGAAAACGACAATTAACATCAGCCCTAACCAGAACACTGGAATCGAAAAAGAAAGAATTGCAAAGAT
Source organism: Alcaligenaceae bacterium (assembly GCA_037146575.1). GTDB lineage: Bacteria > Pseudomonadota > Gammaproteobacteria > Burkholderiales > Burkholderiaceae_B > Zwartia. The sequence continues at coordinate 6,798 of JBAWWV010000130.1, forward strand.
AGAGATGAGATTGTCGCGCAGGCGATTGACTCGCTGCGCAGCGAGAACCCCTAGGCATGCGCCTACAACGACCGCGAGCGTGATGCCCGAAAGCATCAATAGCAAGGTTGCGGGTAGGCGGTCAAGAATTAACGACAGTACAGATTGGTTATGGCGAAACGAAAACCCTAAATCTAAGGTCATGAGTTTGACGAGATAGTGCCAAAGCTGAAGGTAAACCGGTTGATCGAGTCCAAAGCGCACGCGTAATTCTGTCAGATACTCAAGGCTGCTCGCAGCGGCTTCTCCAGCTAGCACCTCGGCAGCATCGCCAGGTGCTAGCTTCAATAAAATGAAGTTGCAGATGACGACCGCCAGTAAAAGCGGGATCGCTCTTAGTAGGCGCCGCCATAGCAAACGAAGCGTTGGATTGTGCAAGTTTGATAGCTGCAACAGGCGCTTCAATTACTTCTCGAAATAAGCATCGGCGAAGTTTCCACCGATGATCCCGTCAGCACTGATCGTGTGATTTTTTAATTTCGAGCTCGAAATGGTGAGGAAGCGAGTTTCCATCAGGGGGATCACCGGTAGATCGGTCATCGCAATACGTTGCATTTCAAGATAGAGAGCCTTTCGTTTTACCGGATCGTTTTCCCCTTGTGCACTTTCCAGTACCCGATCCATTTCGGGGCTGTTATAGCCGGTATTGTTTGTAAAGACGACACCTTTTTGAATTGCTTTTGACCAAAAAAGTCGTTGTACCCCTTGGGTGGGATCGGCAAAGGCACCGTAATAGAGGCTAGTCGTATCAAAATCATATTCGGTGTAAGCGCGACGAAGGAACGATGGCAGATCTTGACTGCGTAGCTCAACATCAATGCCCACGCGACTGAGTTGTTGCTTGATAAATTCTCCTGTGCGCTGATACTCAGAGCCAAAGGGAATAAAGTCGTGAGTGATCTTGAACCGCATGCCGTTTGCGCCAGGTTTTAGGCCCGCGTCATCAAGCAGCTTTTTTGCTTTTTCAGGGTTGAATTCATACTTGGGCAGATCGGTCGAGTGAAAGGTCGTGACTTGCGAAGGAATTGGGCTGACTGCAGGTTGACCATAGCCAAGCCAAACCACCTGGGTCATGCGTGCGCGATCAATTGCGTGCGCGATGGCCTGTCGTACTCGTACGTCGTTAAGAGGGGGTTTGCGCAGATTGACTTCCATCAGCATGTAAGGCGACATGTAAGCGTACCCGCGCGTTTCAATACTGAGTGCGGGATTTTTCGCGATTCGTGGCATGTCGGTCAGTGGTATGGGGCTGAGCCCTCCGATATGACCTTCGCCAGTTTCAAAGCTCGCTGCCCGCGCCGAGGCATCGCTGATGATTCTGAACACGATACGTTGCAGGGTTGGTTTACCTGCCTGCCAGTAGTTTGTATTTTTCTCAAGTAGGATGTAATCGCCTTTTTTCCATTCTTTGAAGACGAAGGGGCCTGTACCGACTGGCTTACTGATATATGGGTTGGCAGAGGGGTCTGTGCCAGCGAAGAGATGTTTGGGCACCATGGGTGACTCGTAGCTTGAGGCCAGAGCCGTCAGCATAGGAGGTGCCGGTTGGCTAAGTTTAATCACGGCGGTGAGCGGATCAGGTGTTTCGACAGCCGTGACTTTTGCGAAAGCCGAGCGCCCGCGCGGATGAACTTTTTTAAGCACCTCAAGAATTGTGTAGCTCACATCAGCCGAGGTGAATGGCTGGCCATCATGCCATTTAACGTTTGGACGCAGCTTAAAGGTATAGGTCAGCCCATCTGGGCTGATGTCCCATGCTTGAGCTAAGAGAGGTTGTGGCTTGAGTTCGTTGTCGAGGTACAGCAAGCCTTCCATCACCTTTGAGGTCACCATCCCCATCTGTAAGGCGGTGTTGATGGCGGTTAACAAAAACGGTGGTTCGGGTGACAAGACAAATTTGAGTGTGCCGCTGTCAATGTCCGCGGCGCTTTGTGCTTGGACGGGGCACCCCAACAACGTGCCAGTCAGCAGTAGTAGCGAGGCGACTGCGCGGTTAAAAGAACGGATAATCGTGGTCGACATGGGAAACCCCCTTTTCAGTACATTGAACGCTAAACGCTAGGGACTGCTCACTTTTGGTGGCAGACCTAGTAATTAAGGCTCAGTATGAAAAATCAGGTCTCAAGCGTCTTTCAAAATCCGCTCGCTTCATTTCAAAATTAGAACAGTTGACCCTAGAGGTCAACTGTCTGGCGGTCTTAACTCGCTTTGATATGCCGATTCAAACCGCTCAGCACCGCCTTGAAGGACGCCGTCACGATATCGCGATCAATGCCTACACCAAACCCTGTTGCACCCTCTTCGATACGTGCTTCAACATAGCAGGCCGCGCGAGTATCGGTACCGGTGCCAATCGCGTGCTCGTGGTAATCCATGATGCGAACGGGGATGCCCAGGCAATCAACGAATGCAGAAATTGCACCATCGCCCGTGCCTTTCAGCACGCGACGTACGCCCTCGACTTCGAATTCAGCCTCGATCGTAAAGTGTTTGCCTTCGGGCGCACTGGGGTCACCGGTAATGCTGTGCTTGATGAGTTTCCAGGGCTCGGTTTGTGTCAGGTACTCGGTATTGAAAATTGTGTAGACGGCTTCAGCGGTGACCTCGCGACCGGTTTCATCGGTGACGCGTTGAATCGCGCGGCTGAATTCAATTTGCAAACGGCGCGGTAAGGCTAAGCCGTGTTCTTGCTCAAGCAGGTATGACACGCCGCCTTTACCCGATTGGCTGTTGACGCGAATCACGGCGTCGTAGCTGCGACCTAAGTCAGCTGGGTCAATGGGCAAGTAAGGGACTTCCCAGATGGCATCGGCTTTTTGTACTGCAAAGCCTTTTTTGATCGCGTCTTGGTGCGAACCCGAGAAGGCTGTGAAGACCAAGTCACCGGCATACGGATGGCGTGGGTGCACAGGCAACTGATTGCAAAACTCAACGCAGCGACGCACTTCGTCGATATCTGAAAAATCGAGGCCGGGATGAATGCCTTGGGTGTACAGGTTTAAGGCCAGCGTGACCAAGTCGACGTTACCGGTACGCTCGCCATTGCCGAACAAACAGCCTTCGACGCGATCGGCGCCGGCCATCAAGCCTAATTCTGCCGCAGCCACCGCGGTGCCGCGATCGTTGTGCGGATGCAAGCTGACAATCACTGAATCACGCTTGTGCAGATTGTTATGCATGTATTCGATTTGATCGGCGTACATGTTGGGCGTGGTGGCCTCGATGGTGGCGGGCAAGTTATAAATGATTTTTTTCTGGGGCGTTGGCTGATACAACGCTGTGACAGCGTTGCACACCTCAAGCGCAAAGTCGGGCTCGGTGGTGCTGAATACTTCAGGCGAGTATTCGTAGAGCCAGTGTGTTTGCGGGTACTTGGCCATGCAATCCATCACGCATTGCGTGCCCTCAAGTGCCACCTGTTTAACTTCTTGGCGGTTCATGTTGAACACGATGCGGCGAAAGCCGGGTGCGCAAGCGTTGTACAGGTGGATCATGGCGCGTTTGGCGCCCGCCGCTGATTCAACGGTGCGCTCAATGAGTTCGGGCCGGGCTTGGGTCAGGGCGATGATGGTGACGTCGTCTGGGATCAGTTTGTCGTCGACCAGTTTGCGCACAAAGTCAAAGTCAGTTTGCGAGGCAGACGGAAACCCAACTTCGATTTCTTTGAAGCCGATTTTGACCAGCATTTCAAAAAAGCGCAGCTTGCGCTCAACACTCATGGGCTCGATGAGCGACTGATTGCCATCACGCAGGTCGGTACTCATCCAGATGGGCGGATGCGTAATCTTTTTAGTGGGCCAGGTGCGCTCTGAAAAATCGCGCTCGAAGGGCTTGAACGGGATGTATTTTGTGGCGGGATTCGAAAGCATGATTAACCTTAAATCTGTTTAGGCGATGCCAGGGTGCGTGCGACCCGTGTTCATCGATGGCGTCAATAAGCCAGGGTTTGGAGCGAATTTAAAAAATTTTGAGGAGAACGAAAGCTGGGGTGGCGGGTGGTTGCCGGACTGCCACGGGCGCTAGGCCCGGCAACCGATCGCTAGTAGTAGCGATAGCAGCCCTAGTGTGCAAG
>JBAWWV010000131.1:0-10743 GCA_037146575.1 Alcaligenaceae bacterium
GTATTTTTTTCATATGTGTTTACGTAAAAATTCTATCCACTATTCTTTGAGTGACGTCTTTGACCATTCGCCTTTGACTGACGACTTAGACATTTTGTAGCCCTTGCGCGTGGCCTGCGTCAAGGTTATCTTGCTGAGGGCCCCATTTAACGCTTGATCTTAGTGTAATTGGGCTTAAAATAAAAAAATTTTTTGCCAGTCAAAACAACTGCAAGTTCAAAGATTTGACTGCCTTATTCATATAATACTCAAGAGACAATATGGGTGATTCTGGATTCATCAGTGCGACGTACGAGGTGCAGGATGCGCTTGAAGCGAATGAGCTGTTTCAGCGCAATGGTTGGACTGACGGCCTGCCCATCATCGCACCAACCGAACGGGCGGTTTCACAATTTTTGGATGTCGTTCATTTAAAGCCAACGGATCTGATCGGTGTTGAGCCCGTTAGGCGGCGCGCGATTACGGCAGAGAAGGTGGCGATTGCTGCAGTGATGGCAGGCTGTCTTCCTGAATATATGCCGGTGATCGTGGCGGTCATTCAAGCAATGTGTAAACCTGAATTTGGCATGCACGGTTGCACCGCCAGCACGGGTGGAAGCGCGCCCATGCTCATTGTGAACGGGCCGATTCGTACCCAATTAGGGATGAACAGCTCGCATAATGCGCTGGCAAATGCGAGCCGAGCTAACGCCACAATCGGGCGCACCGTTAGACTATTTTTGCTAAATGTCCTGGGTGGTTATCCTGGTCAGTTAGATCGTTCGACCTTGGGGCATCCAGGTAAATTCACGTTTTGCGTTGCTGAGGACGAAGAAGATAATACGTGGCTGCCGCTGTCGATCGAAAGGGGGCTTGCACCGGGTGAGTCCTGCGTGACAGTCTTGGCCGTCGAGTCGCCTCATCAAATCATGAATGAGTGGACGCAAGACCCCAAAGAAATATTAGATACCTATGCAGCGGCCATTCGCTCAAATATGCTGACCTACTCAATCTGGGAAGGCAATTACGCGATGGTCATTGCCAAACAGCATCGGCAACTTTTTATTGCGGCGGGTTGGGATAAGCGTATGATTCGCGAATATATTTACGAGGTAGCGCAGGTTGCTCGTAAAGAATGGCGCACGGTTGGTAAGGCGGCCGTGGCCGGCAGAAAAGATGAAAACCGTATGTATCATGCGCTACGTTCGCCCGATGACCTTTTAGTGGTTGCTGCGGGTGGGCCTGCTGGGGGATTTGGTGTGATTGCGCCACCTTGGTATGGCAAAAAATCGCTTGCTGTAACTCAAAAAATTGAAGTTTAAAAATTCTTAACGGAGAACTGGGATGACAATAAGAGTATTAGATCCGCGCCTGAGCGCAGAGGGCGAAGCGCTTCGACTGGCACCTGCTGCCAAAACCCTTGAGGGTGCCGTCATCGGCATGATCGATAACGCCAAAATTGGTACAGAAAGATACTTTGATTTTCTTGCAGAGATTTTGAGTAAAGAGTACGGGGTACGCGAATTTATTCGTGGTCGTAAACCTGATGCGACTCGGCCAGTCACTCCAGAGATGTTAGCGTCGATGAGTGGGGCAGATGCTATTCTCTCTGCCATAGGTGACTGAGGGAGCTGCTCTTCGTGCAGTTTGCACGATGCGATTGCAGCCGAGCGCTTGGGTATTCCTGCTGTTGGGATTATGACCGATCGTTTTGAAAGAAGTGCGAAGATTGTGGCCGACATGAATGGTTTGCCAGACTACCCATTTATTATGTTGATGCATCCTGTCGCAAATAATACAGATGAAGTACTTAAGCAAAAGGCAGTAGACTCTGCTAAGAAGATCGTTGAACTGTTAACCCAACGACCCGCTTGAGGCGAGTTCTTTAGTAAAAAAAGGGGCGACTTAGTCGCCCCTTTGTATGTTCCGATGTGGCGCTGCGTTATTCGATCGGTTGTACGCCAGAATCTTTAACAACCTTTGTCCATTTTTTTGTTTCTGACTGAATGTACGCGGCAAACCATTCAGGCGAGCTGCTTTTTAATTCAGCGCCAATTAGCTTGTCTTTAAAGCCGGGCTCTGCGATGATGTTTACGACCGCTTTGTTTAACTCGGCGATGATGTCCTTGGGGGTCCCTGCGGGGGCAAGCAGTCCAGCCCAGCCCACTGCTTCAAAACCTGAAAATCCAACCTGTTCAACAGTGGGTAGATCGGGTAGTGCGCTCGCACGCGTTAAGCTGCCTACGGCCATGGCCTTCAGTCTTTCAGCTTTTATATACGGAATAATTAACGGACCTGTTTCAAACATGATTGAAGTCCGTCCACCTAAAAGGTCGGTTACGGCTGCCGGCGAACTCTTATACGGGATATGAGCCATTTTGACTCCCGCTGTGGCCATAAAGAGTTCCATAGAAAGGTGGTTGCTTGCGCCACTGCCTGCTGTGCCGAAGTTCACCTCACCGGGGTGAGCTTTTAAATAGGTGATTAATTCTTGAATGTTTTTTGCAGGAAACTCGGGATTCACAACTAAGAAAAATGGTACGACCAACGTAAACGAGATCGGCTCAAAACTCTTGACTGGGTCATAGGGTAGTTTTTTATAGAGTGATGGATTGACAGCCAGACTTCCTGACGAGCCCATGAACAGCGTGTAGCCATCCGCTGGCGCTTTGGCTGCGAGCTCGGTACCGATAATGCTCGCAGCGCCAGGTCGATTTTCGACATAAAAACTTTGTCCATATCTTTCGGTCAAACCCGCTGCAATGAGTCGAGTGGCCTGATCGGTCGCTTGCCCTGCCTGAAAGGCCACAATGATTTTCACCGATCGATTCGGATATTTGTCTTGAGCCAAGGCTGGGTTTGCAAATTGCGTTAGGCCCAGACCTAGTCCAATCAAAAAGAGAAATACTTTTACGACGCTTCTGAACATGAGTTGTCTCCGAGTACCGTGCGACTATGTTGTATCGCTTAGCTTTGATGTTAGCTCAGTTGTGAGCCCTAGTGCTGCAAATACCAGAATTCGCAACGCTCGCTAGGCAGAGCATGAATGAGCAGAGCAGGCTGAGTTCCCCGCACTTGATTGGCGACCGCGCCCGCAGCTGAGTCGGTTCGCGTCAGGGCTACTGGCGCTCATACCTTTGAAAAGAATTCACGCTATTCAGGCTGAATACCTGCTTCTTTGATGACTTTGCTCCATTTTTCGATATCCGTTCGTATAAACGCGGCGGCCTCTTCGGGGGTACTGCTAATCAGTTCAATGCTTTGCTCGGCAAACTTTTGCCGGTTGGTGGGATCTTGAGTGATGCGCATGACCTCAGCAGACAGTTTGCTAATAATATTTTTTGGCGTTGCAGCGGGTGCTAGCAAGTTAATGTAGACGCTGGCCTCGTAGCCAGGTAAGGCTGCTTCAGCAATGGTGGGTACATTCGGTAAAAGTGGTGAACGTTCGGTACCAGTGACTGCCAGTGCGCGCAAGCGACCCGATTGAATGTGCGCAAGCGAAGTCGACAGTGGATCGATCATCATCATCATGTGCCCTCCTACCGTATCGGCGAGGGCTGGGGCGCTACCTTTGTAGGGGATCGATACATATTTAGTTTGTGAGGTGATAGCAAATAATTCGAGTGCAAGGTGTCCGGCTGAACCGGTACTACCATTCGCCACATTGATTTCCCCGGGTTTGTTTTTGGCGTATGCGATCAGTTCTTGCACAGATTTTACGGGTAGTGAGGGGTGCACGACGAGGACCAGGGGTACACGCGCAATTAGGCTGATAGGAGCCAAGTCAAGTATGGTGTCGTAGGGTAGTTTTTTAAACAGACCTGGGTTGGTGGTGAGATTGCCTGCACTGACGAGCAGTAGGGTGTAGCCATCAGGTTCGCTCCTCACTACGAAATCAGTGCCAATGGTGGTGCCTGCGCCACCGCGATTTTCGATAAAGACTTGTTGACGCATCGAGTCGGTTAGTTTTTGTCCAATTGTTCGAGCGATTAAGTCTACGTTTCCGCCCGGTGGAAGCGGTACGACAATACGAATTTGCCGATTAGGATACGTTTGAGTTTGAGCGTGGCTGGTAGCGTTTGTCAACGCAGCACCTGCAAGAAATACCGCAGCAATAAGTGATGTCTTAAGGTCCATCGTCTCGCCTTGTCGTGAGGCTTAAAGCCCTCGTTTGGTACGGGCAGAAACTTTTCTAAGTTTGAACTTTATACAAAAGTCTTTGGTTTTAAAAAAGTTTAAGTGCATGGATAACGAACGTGCAAGCAGCTAGGTTCTAACGGATGATGCGCTCAATATTGCTGTGTAAAATTTAATAGCGATCAGTTGTGTAAAGGAATGTATGCTGTAGCCTCACTCAGTAACTATCAGTCGCATACGTGGCCGGAGACTGTACGGTTTGAGTGTGTACGGCAATCACCCAGGTTTGCTTTGAGGTGATGGCAGCGTGAAGTGCTGGCGCAAGATCATCGAGGCGATCAATCCAGATGCCTTGCGCACCGACCGCTTGAGCAAGGCGATCAAAGCGCGTGAATGGTAGTCGCGTGTACATTGAATCGGTTGACTCTAAATAGCGGGTTGCCAGACCGGTCTGTACTGAGCCCCAAGCGCCATCCACGGCCACGACCACCACCACCGGAAGCTGTTCTTGCAGGCAAACCTCAAGTTCCATCACGTTGTAACCAAAGGCGCCATCGCCAGTTAATAAAATCACCGGTCTATCAAGATCAGTCAGTTTTCTGACGAGTGCTGAACTTAAACCATGTCCGATTGCACCGAAACCGCCTTTCAAGCGTCCCCACTGACCGGCGCGTTCTGCCGAGACTGCGAACTTACCCCATTTACCAATATTGCCACCATCAAAAATAATATTTGCATCATAAGTATGCCGAACTGCCTCAATGGCCTGAGCAATCGCCAGGGGATGAATCAAGGGGTTTGCTTGTTGCTCTCGATCTGTTGAACTGTTAGAGGTGGCAAGCTGTTTTGTGTTGTCTGCTTGTTTGTCTGTGACTGAAACCTGAGAGGCTTTTGTTTTTAGCGTGGAGGCCCAACGAGCATGCTCTGGTGTCGGGGCATCAAATTGCTTACCTAGTTGACTCAAGGTAGCGGCTTCGTCTGCCACAATGTGCAGGCAGGTGCCTGAAACAGGTAAGCGCGCGTGTGTATCGCTCGTGAGCAAGAGTTGGGTGACGTCAGGTGACACGAAAGGTGGTTGTAAAAAGTTGACTCGCCAATCGACGACCGTTCCGACCAATAGTAGTAAGTCTGCTTGAGCTAACCACTTGACCGCCGGATTCAATTTGTAAATTACTGAACCCAGGCACAAGGCATGAGAGTCTGGAATGAGGCCTCGCGCCTCTTCATGGGTAAAAACAGGGATGCTGGTTTGTTCAACAAAGCGCTGCAAGACCTTGTCTTGCGAAGACTGCCATAAACCAGAGCCCGCAATGATTAAAGGGCGTTTCGCTTCTTTGATGCGAGCAACGATCTCAACAAGGGTGTGCTCATCTACGCCAGATAAACGACTAGACGTCCGCTGTTGCTGGTTTTCTTTTAAAGGCTTAGCAACGGGGCGGGTCACAAGGTCAATCGGCACACTTAGATGTGCATGCCCACGCGGCGCCGTCACGCAAGCTTGATAAGCCAAGTCCGCAAACTCGGCTCCGCGTTCTGCCTGAGCGAGTGTCCGAGCCCATTTACTGACTGTGCTCATCAATTGATCTTGGGCGAGCTCTTGCAACGCGCCTCGACCCACAGAGCCTGCTTCAAAACAACCGACTAAAGAAATAACTGGCCAGTTTGCATAGTGCGCTTGTGCGAGACCGGTAATGGCGTTGGTAACCCCTGGGCCGGCTGTGACGAGGCAAAGGGCAGGACGTCGCATCAGTGCCCCGTACGCTGCCGCAGCAAAGGAAGCGCTTCGTTCGTCTCTGAACACGATCACGCGAATATTTTCGCGGGCACAGGCATCAAGCAGGGGGACGACGTGGCCGCCGGTCACGCCAAAAGCGGTGTCTACGCCGCAGTCTCGCAGTGTGCGGATGATCGAACGGGCACAAGACCAGTTTTCAGTCATAGCTGACACCCCTAGGTATTATTGTTCAAGCTTGATCTTTGAATCTTGAATGACCTTTGCCCATTTTTTTCGCTCTTGCACAATAAAGTTTGCAAAGAGTTGTGGGGTACTTTCTATGATTTCAACTTTGCGAGCGCGCATCGCTAGTTTGAGTTCGTCGGTTTTGTAGGCTTGTGCTGCAGCAGCTGCAATTTTAGCGACGATGTTTGCTGGCGTATGAGCAGGTGCGAACAAGCCACCCCAGCCCACGCCCTCAAAGCCTGGAAAACCTTGCTCAGCAACCGTTGGGATATCAGGAAGATATGGAAAACGTTCTGCCGAGGTGACGGCAAGGGCGCGCAGTTTGCCCGAGGTGATCTGTTCAGTCGCATTGCTGATGTCATTTGGCATCACTTGTATACGCCCACCCATCATGTCGGTGTAGGCCGGAAGCATTCCTTTGTAGGGGATACCAACGATTTCGATATCAGCTTCTTTTTTAAATTTCTCGAAAGAGAGATGGCTTGAACTGCCAATGGCACCGAGCCCATAGTTTAGAGTTCCCGGTTGTTGTTTTGCCTGCTTAATGAGATCTGCCAGAGTTTGAATGGACGAATTAGCCGGTACGACAAAAACATTAATTGCCTTGTACATCAAGACCACTGGGGTGAAGTCTTTATCAGAGTCATAGGGCAGTGAGGGGTACAAAAATTCATTTGTAGTGTGGGTGCCGGTTCCGCCTAGTAAGAGCGTGTAGCCGTCTGGGGTTGCGGCGCCGCCCATTTTGGTTCCGACGATACCGGCTGCGCCCGTGACGTTTTCAACGACCATGGCCTGACCTAAGATGGGGGACATTGATGCGGCCACTTGACGCATAACGATATCGGCTGGCCCGCCTGCTGCAAACGGCACAATGACTTTGATGGCTTTAGTCGGATAATCTTGCGCCCAAGCCTGCGGAGAAACAACAAGCGCCAAAGTTGTCAGGCTGATCGCTGTGAGTTGTTGTGCCAGCGATTTCGCCTGAGCGTACAGGGTTGTGGGGGTCATTGAGTTATCTCCGGGGTATGAGTGGTTAAGGCCTTAGTAAGTCTAAGAGCGCTTCAACGGATTGTGCGTTTTCGAAATGTTGGATGAGGTGTTTGACCTGCTGATAACGCGTCGGTGAATCGTCGAAAGGCCACTCGCTAGTCATTGCGGCCAGATTGCTTTCGGCTTCGTCCCATTCAAAGGCGAATCTTGAGAGATCTGAGATTTCGTCGGTCAAGACGGTTGCATTGTTTAACGTGATGACAATCTTACTGCCCCAGTCAGTGATGCTTTCAGATTCATAGACACTGATGCAGCGACTCAACGCATGAATGTCGCCGGGGCCGTGATGTTTGTCAAAATCTGTGATCTTTAAGGTGCCATCCCGCAGCCCAGTTGCGAGCATGAAGGCACAGCTCATAATGGCGCCAGTCGGAGAATCAAAAGGCCCATAATTTTTTGTGCCTGGATAGTTTGCGTTACGCGGTGAAAAGGTAACCTCGATAGACTTAACCTCGGCCGCTGCAAAATGATGTTGGCGTTGCAAGGTCAAGAGTTGATAGAGCGGCCCTTGATTAATCAGGCAGCCGGGCAGAGGCTTGTACACCACACTTGGGGTTTGCCAATTCCATTGAGGTGGTGCGACTGGCGTGTTGCTCGCGAAAGTCGCATATAAACCACTATCTCCTTCAAGTGCTTTCGAGGCCGCTGGAAACCCCTTCTGCGCGAGGCGCGCAGCTATGACGCCGCCCCGTGCAGCATTCGCGACTTGAAGCCGCCATTCAGGTGTTCCTTCACCCCAGCATTGCATGGTCCCTGCCGATAATTGACTGGCGAGGCCCAGTGCGTTTGCTGTTTGAATGGCATCGAGCCCCAGTAATTTTGAAACGGCGGCCGCAGAAGCAAACACACCGAAGACCGAAGTCGCGCGAAAGCGATTTTTGACAACAGCTTCAGAGGCGCCGGTGGCGATGCTTACCAAACATTCGTAGCCGGCAGCCATTGCCGTCAGCACCTGACGTCCATCCGCCTGGCACTCTTGCGCGACGGCGAGCAGGGCAGGGATCACAATACAACCAGGGTGTGCCACGATGTCAGCAAAGGTGTCATTTTGACCTCTCGAACACATTCTGTAAGCGTCGATGTAAGCGGCATCGGCAGCAGTCAGTTGCAAGGGCAACACCATCGTTTTGGCCTTGCCTGGCGCCGAATGCAGCTCGACGACAGCGTCGAGCAGGGCGCGATCATCCGAAGCCGTGACCGACATGCTGGTGCCGTATAACAGACAGGTCTTCAGTTTATAAATGACTGGCTCAGGTATGTCGTCATAGCTGAGACTGGCAATGATTTTGCCAAGTTGTTGCGAATAGGTCATAGGCGTTGTCTCAGGGTTTGAAGATTTGTGGGCGTCAAGTCAGTAACAGTAGCCTTGCCAGAATGTGACGCGGCGTCACGTCAGAGGCTGTATCGTTGCCAGAATTTTCTCAAGCTTGTTTAACTGATTAGGCTGTTCAAAATTCTTAAGAATCTCGAACAGCTCCAGAGTCTGAGAGCCAAGCGTTGGCTCAACTAAGGGCTTGAACTTTTCGTACATGTCAGTCCACGTCATCGGATTATCTGGATTTCCTTTTGCAATCAGAGTTTGCTCAGCAATGATTGAGCCGTCGCTACAGGTGACCAATAATGAGGCGGCTGTTTCAGCAAGCCCAGTATCAGGCACCAGTGTGACCTTCGAGGCTAAGCTGAGTAGGGTAGGATCGCGTAGGCGCTCAAGCGAAAAATCATCGCGTGACGCGGTATAACCCGATAAGCCCAAGGCAATCACAAACGCGGTACTGAACTTTCCTTCTAGAGGTGAGGTAAGCTCGGTTTTTCCGGCCAACTTGATGGTCAAGGGGTGGACTCGAGCCTCGATACTGACGATATTTTTGCCTTGCAGTTTGTCACGTAAGGTACGTGCTGAGTCAACTGCGGCATGGGTTAGTAAACAACAGGCATAAGGCTTAAAGCCATTGCGAAGCAGCTCCCAGCGGTCTGTTTCAAAGACCTTAGGCATGGTTGCCTGTTCGCGCACCAAGGCCTGACCAAGCCCCGCGTTCTGTTCGAGCAACAAGGTCGAGCCACTAAAATCAGCCTGAGCCATTTGGGCAGCCAACAGACCGTTCAGTGCAGCTTTACCTGCGTGAAACGGTTTGGCCATGGTGCCAAACGAGGCGGTGAGCCCGCCGGTTTGTGTGGCAGCAGCCCCCAAGGCACGCTCAACCGCCGAGGCTTCAAGCTTTAACAACGAGGCGCTTGCAGCCGCTGCAGCCAGACAGCCGAAGACGCCCGTTGAGTGCCAACCATAATGACTGACAACAATGCCGAACCCTCCAGCGCCGAGTTGAGCACCGACTTCAAAGCCAGCAATGAAGGCGGCAAGCATCTCGTGTTCAGACGATCGCAGGTCCATGCCAAGTGCTAGCACTGCTGCCCAGGTTGGACCGCTTAAGTGAGCGACAGAAGAGCTATGCGTATCGTCAAAATCTAAGCAATGTGCGAGCGTGCCATTGGCCAGCGCGGCGCCGATCGGCGCACAGGTACCGCCTAGTAACAATCTCGAGCTGCCCTGTGTATGCCATGTATTGACGACGCGATGTATCGCTTGAGCTGCCGGCTCTTGGCGCGCGCCAAGGGCCACACTAATCCAGTCGGCCAGACATTTTTTGGCTGTATCAAGAACTTCGGGATGCGCACTCAAAGAGCGGGTGGTCATGCCTGCAACAAAGTGACCGGCGCGCGACGAGTTAGTTGAGGTAGCGATGTTCAAGCGATTGCTCCTAGTGTTGATAGAGCCGACTGTTCGTCTGCAGAGTAACCAAGTTCGGTGAGGATATCTTGGGTATTGCCCCCTAGCGTTGGTGCGGGTCGTTGTTTTGTATCGACCAAGCCAGAATGCTTAAGCGGGTTGCCAATTTGTGCGATCGTCCCTTGCACAGGGTGTTCAGTATGTTCAAGCATTTCGCGTGCCGCTGTATGTGGTGAATTCAGCGCCTCGTCGGGTGTTAGCACAGGGCACACAGGGATATCTAAGGCTTCCATTTTTTGACTGATGTCATCTCGGCTATTCGCCATGCAATAGGCCGCGACTGCAGCGCGATATTGTTTGCCTCGTTCGCCGTGGTCAGACAACCGCTCACTCGGTTGCTCTGGCTGCGCTGCCAGAGCCGGCTGACCAATGGCCTCACAAAAGCGTCGCCAGAGTTTTGGTTCTAGCAAGCTGACTGCAATCCATTTGTTATCACCCGTTGGGTAAACGGTGTAGCGTGGATTGCGCCCCCAGACCTGAGCCATGGGTGTCCCTGAGGTTCCGCTGGCACGCCCGAGTGCACCGGTCATGACGATGTTGCTCATGCTCATCAGGCTATCAAACATGCCCAGATCGATATAGCAGCCGTGCCCGTCGTGGTCGCGCCGACGCAGCGCAGCAAGTATCCCGATGCATGCCACGGCACCTGCAGCATAATCAGCTGATTGAAAACTTGGCACTTGGCAATTGTCTTCAAGGGTGCGCTCGGTGACTCCAAGCATCCCTGCCGAAGCCTGGATGACCAGATCGTGTCCGGGTGAAAGCGCCAGAGGCCCTGTTTGCCCAAACCCGGTAATCGAACAATAGATCACGTTCGGATTGATTTTCTTGA
>JBAWWV010000132.1:0-10645 GCA_037146575.1 Alcaligenaceae bacterium
GGTGGTGGGTGTAGCCGGTTGGCCATGTGTACGCGCAAGCATGGGCTGTGCGGCCTGAGTGTGGGCAATGTGCTGTACCGCAGCAAGCACCTTTTGCAACTGAGGCACAACAACCTGATCGCGAGCTCGGCCCAGCATCAAGGCGTGCGACGTATTGTTAATGTCTTCAGAGGTACAGGCAAAATGGATGAACTCGCCAGCCGCTTCTAGTTCTTGATCGCCCGCCACTTGCTCTTTGAGCCAGTACTCAACAGCTTTGACGTCATGGTTAGTGACGCGCTCAATCTGCTTAATTCGATCGGCATCGGCCTCTGAAAAGTTGGTGACAATCTCTTTTAGCCGGGTTTTGGCTTTAGCCGAAAACGGTTTTAACTCAGCGAGCCCTGCTTCAGACAAGCCAACCAGCCAGGCTAGCTCGACCTCGACCCGATGGGCCATAAAGCCCGCTTCTGACAATAAGGGTCGCAACGGCTCGCACCGCGAAGCGTAACGCCCGTCAAGAGGCGAAACGGCATTCAAAGCGCTGAGCGCTGGGTTAGTTTTCATATGAAATATTGCTCAAAAAAACGACAAAAGAGATAAAGATAAGTTTATCACCCCGGTTTGTACGCCACTTGGGCAGCTAGGGCTTACACTAACTTTGTTGCAGTTTTTGTCAAATTTTGCAGTTTGGCTTCATTTGCAGCAATACCAGCTTGAACTTGCGGTAATACCTTTGACTCAAAACTTGCGGTAAACCCCACATCATGAAATTGCTTTCTTCGCCCACCAGCCCCTACGTACGCAAAGTGCGTATTGTTATGATTGA
Source organism: Alcaligenaceae bacterium (assembly GCA_037146575.1). Classification (GTDB taxonomy): domain Bacteria; phylum Pseudomonadota; class Gammaproteobacteria; order Burkholderiales; family Burkholderiaceae_B; genus Zwartia. Next base: position 809 of record JBAWWV010000132.1, read on the forward strand.
AAAAAAGCTCGACTATCAATTAGAAAACGCAAATGTCTGGGCGGCCGATACCCGAATGCAAGAGCACAACCCACTGGGCAAGGTACCCTGCCTGGTCACCGAAGATGGCAGCGCCTTGTTTGATTCGCGGGTTATCGTTGAATACTTAGATACCCTTTCGCCCGTTGGCAGCCTGATCCCCAAAGGCGGTCGCGACCGTGCCGCCGTCAAATGCTGGGAAGCCTTAGCCGACGGCACGCTTGACGCCTGCATCACAATTGTTAAAGAATTGCAGCGCCCTGTAGGCCAGCAAAGCCCTGAGTGGATTGAACGCCAGTACGGCAAAATTGATGCGGCACTAGCCGCCATGGAAACCGGCTTAGGCGACCAAAACTATTGCATGGGCATTAGTTACACACTCGCAGACATCGCGGTCGGGTGCGTGTTGGGCTATATGGATTTACGTTTTGCGCCGATTGACTGGCGCAGCACCCACCCCAATTTAGCGCGGCTCGACAAAAAGCTCGTGGCTCGGCAAAGCTTTGTTGATACGGTGCCGACCGCAGCCTAGAAGCTAGACCGAACCGCCAGTAGCTTGAAGCCATACTTAGAAGGTGGCGGTATGGCAATGCTGCGCTGCCGTTAGATAATAATGCCGCCACCCAAGCAAACATCACCGTGATATAACACCGCAGACTGCCCCGGCGTGACGGCCCACTGCTGTTCTGTAAAGCTCAGCTCAAAGACGGGATCAGAGACCACGCTAAGCACACAACCTGCGTCCGCCTGCCGATAACGCGTTTTTGCGGCATAGACCCCAGGTGCTGGGGCTTGTTCATCCACCCAACTGACCTGCCCCGCGCGCAATAACGGTGACAGCAACCACGGATGATCGTGGCCTTCGACGACATACAGCGTATTCGTTGCCATGTCTTTGCGCGCCACATACCAAACAGGGCCCGTGCCATCGGCCTGCTGGTGTCCTTTGACGCCCCCAATCCCTAAGCCTTTGCGTTGACCAAGCGTATAAAACGACAGCCCGTGATGCGTACCAATGCGCTCGCCAGTTTGCGTAACGACCGGGCCAGGGTCTGTTGGCAAGTAGCGGTTTAAAAACTCACGAAATGGGCGTTCGCCAATAAAGCAGATGCCGGTTGAGTCTTTTTTTGCAGCGTTAGGCAAACCGATATTGTGGGCAATACGGCGAACCTCATCTTTGGTGATGTCGCCAAGCGGAAACAAAGTTTGCGACAACTGTGCCTGGTTCAATCTGTGTAAAAAATAACTTTGGTCTTTGGTGTGATCAAGCGCCTTCAATAGCTGGTAGCGCGTGCCGCGTTGCCCCTGCACTGTGCGCACACGCGCGTAGTGACCGGTGGCGATGTGATCGGCACCCAAGCTCATAGCGTGATCTAAAAAGGCTTTGAATTTGATTTCGGCGTTACATAAAACATCAGGATTAGGGGTGCGGCCCGCCGAGTATTCGCGTAAAAAATCGGCAAACACGCGGTCTTTGTACTCGGCCGCAAAATTCACCGCCTCAATATCAACGCCCACCACATCGGCCACACTTGCGGCGTCTAGCCAGTCTTGCCGGGTTGAACAATACTCAGAATCGTCATCGTCTTCCCAGTTTTTCATGAACAGGCCGATGACCTCGTAGCCTTGCTCTTTTAGCAACCAGGCGGTCACAGACGAGTCAACGCCGCCAGACATGCCGACTACCACTCGTTTTTTACCCCCGTCGGGGCGCGAAGACACTAAAGAATCCATATTCTTCAAATTGTAGTCGCTTCGCCAGAGTCTATCTTTGAGCCCTTTAGTCATCTGGCACACCCAAACTGAGTCACCCCAAGTCAAGCCTGACAACCTGACAGCAGACTGACCTCTCATCCTGCAGGCATAGAAGTTGAGCCATCTCACACGACAAAGTAATTTCTCAGTAGGGAAACATCAAGCCTAGGGGTCAAAACAGGTAAACTGCCGCACTGATAGATATTATCTTCGGAGAAGTCGATGCGCATTGGAATCCCGCGCGAGTCCCGCGACAGCGAGACTCGAGTTTCGGCCACGCCAGAAACGGTCAAAAAATACGTTGCGGCTGGTCATCAGGTGTTAGTTGAGCGCGATGCCGGTTTAACCGCGCATTTTGGTAACGACGCTTACGAGCAGGCCGGAGCCTCGATTACCGACGCCAGCCAAGCCTTTGCTGCCGAACTGATCTTAAAAGTGCGTGCGCCAAGCACCGCTGAACTGACGCAAATCAAGGCGGGCACAGCGCTGGCAGGCATGCTTGACCCGTTTGACGCCGAAGGCCTTAACGCCATGGCACAAGCCGGGCTCACCGCCTTTGCCCTTGAGGCGGCACCACGCACCACACGCGCTCAAAGCTTAGATGTGCTTTCATCACAAGCCAACCTGGCCGGGTACAAAGCCGTACTGCTAGGTGCCCAGTACTACGGCCGCATGTTTCCGATGATGATGACCGCCGCCGGCACCATTAAAGCCGCGCGCGTTGTGATCCTGGGTACGGGCGTTGCAGGCTTGCAAGCGATTGCCACCGCTAAGCGCCTAGGCGCTGTGGTCGAGGCCTCTGACGTACGCCCCGCGGCGAAAGAACAAGTTGAATCGCTCGGCGCAAAGTTTATCGACGTACCGTTTGAAACCGACGAAGAGCGAGAAATCGCCAAAGGCGTTGGCGGCTATGCCCGACCCATGCCCGCAAGCTGGATGGCGCGTCAGGCGGTGTTGGTGTCAGAGCGCTGCAAACAAGCCGATCTGGTCATCGCCACCGCGTTGATCCCAGGTCGCCCTGCCCCCACGCTGATCTCTGCCGACACCGTGCGCGCCATGAAACCCGGCTCGGTCATTATTGACTTGGCGGTTGAACGCGGCGGCAACTGCCCCTTGTCACAAAAAGGCTTGGTGGTGCAAGAAAATGGTGTCACCTTGGTAGGTCTCACCAATCTGCCGGGTATGGTTGCCACAGATGCCTCGGCCCTCTATGCCCGCAATTTGCTTGACTTCTTAAAGCTCATTATTGATAAAGAAGGCAAGCTCGCCATTGCACGTGATGACGATATTGTTCAAGCCTGCCTGGTCTGCGAAGGCGGCCAAAACTTACGGAAGACATAATGGATGCGATCAGCCCCACCCTTATCAATCTGATTATTTTTGTTCTGGCGATTTACGTGGGATACCACGTGGTCTGGAACGTCACCCCTGCGCTGCACACGCCCTTGATGGCCGTGACCAACGCGATCTCGGCGATTGTGATCGTGGGCGCCATGCTCGCAGCCGCACTCACTGAGGGTGGCCTGGCGCGCGGCATGGGTGTGTTTGCCGTCGCACTGGCTGCGGTTAACGTGTTTGGCGGTTTTTTAGTCACACGCCGAATGCTTGAAATGTTTAAGAAAAAAGCGCCCAAGGCAAAAGCCGATGATGCCCACGCCACTGGAGGCAAAGCATGATTTCGATCAATATTGTCACGCTGTTGTATTTGGTTGCCTCGGTCTGTTTTATTCAGGCACTGAAAGGCTTGTCTCACCCTACCACTTCGCGCTTAGGCAATGCCTTTGGCATGATTGGTATGGTGATTGCTGTGTTGACGACGGCAGCACTGATCGTCGGTTCAGTAAACGAAGCGCGCACAGTCGCGGGCTTAGGCTGGGTCTTGTTAGGCTTACTGATCGGCGGCACGGTTGGCACCCTCATGGCCAAACGCGTTGAGATGACCAAAATGCCTGAACTGGTTGCGTTTATGCACAGCATGATCGGCTTGGCGGCTGTTGCCATCGCCGTCGCGATTGTCGCTGAGCCAGAGGCCTTTAAGGTCGTTGCTACAAAGGGGCAACCGATACCCGTCGGAAATCTCTTAGAGTTATTTATTGGTACGTTTGTGGGCGCGATCACGTTTTCAGGTTCAGTGATTGCGTTTGGCAAACTCTCAGGCAAATATAAGTTCAGGCTGTTTCAAGGTGCGCCGGTGTCGTTCCCGGGGCAACACTTGTTTAACCTAGCCTTGGCGCTTGTGATGCTAGGTTGCGGCGCCTGGTTTATGGCCACCCAAAGCTGGACACCTTTTATCATCATGACGGTAATCGCCTTTGCGTTGGGCGTACTGATCATCATCCCGATTGGTGGCGCTGATATGCCAGTGGTGGTGTCGATGCTTAACAGCTACTCGGGTTGGGCTGCGGCAGGTATTGGTTTTTCTTTGAATAACCCAATGCTGATTATTGCTGGCTCGTTGGTGGGCTCGTCAGGTGCGATCTTGTCTTACATCATGTGTAAGGCGATGAATCGTTCGTTCTTTAACGTGATTTTGGGTGGCTTTGGCGGCACGAGCGACGGTGGTGCCGCAGCAGAAGGTCAGGAGCAACGCAACGTGCGCTCGGGCAGCTCTGATGACGCTGCCTTTTTGCTGACTAACGCAGAAACCGTCACGATTGTTCCTGGCTACGGCCTGGCAGTCGCACGCGCCCAACACGCGCTTAAAGAATTGGCTGAAAAATTGACCGAACATGGTGTCATCGTGAAGTACGCGATTCACCCTGTGGCCGGTCGCATGCCTGGCCACATGAACGTACTGCTAGCCGAGGCTGAAGTCCCCTACGATCAAGTGTTTGAGATGGAAGACATCAACAGCGAATTTGCACAGACCGATGTGGTGCTGGTGCTGGGCGCCAATGACGTGGTCAACCCTGCTGCAAAAAATGATCCCAAGTCACCGATCGCTGGCATGCCAATCTTAGAAGCCTACAAAGCCAAAACGATTATCGTGAATAAGCGCTCGATGGCCTCTGGCTATGCCGGCCTAGACAACGAACTCTTCTACATGGACAAAACCATGATGGTGTTTGGCGATGCGAAAAAGGTGATTGAGGATATGGTCAAGGCGGTTGAGAACTCTTAGCAAGACTGCAACTCAAGGCTGCGGTTTATTTAAACCGCCTTGAGACTAGTCACTTGATCACTTTCGCTAAAAAAACCTACTCTGTTACCACCAGCTTTTTTCGCTTTGTACATTGCCTGATCGGCTCGCGCGAACAATTCTAACTGCTCGATTTCGTCGCCTAAGAACATCACAACCCCGATGCTGATTCCGCCTCGATAGACAATATCAGACTCATCTGACGGATAACGTTCTTTACGATTTGCACGCTTCATCTCAGGCGAATCATCGCTTGTCGAGCGACAAAGCAAATAAGGCAATCCCAAAGCCACGCGCATTTTCTCAGCGACTTTGCGTGTCGTTGCGATTGAGTAATCGAGGTCGTTATGCAGTTGATTCAATACCACCACAAACTCATCGCCGCCAAAGCGAGCGACGGTGTCTACTTCACGCACACAGCTTTGCAAGCGCGAAGCGGCCTCACGCAAGACAACGTCGCCCAAGACATGGCCGTGCTTGTCATTGAGCCCTTTAAACGAATCAAGATCCATAAATAACAGCGCGCAATAATCCGCGTTACGCTTGCTATTACTCATCGCGATCTTGAGCCTGTCTTCAAGCAAATAGCGGTTAGGCAGCTTTGTCAGGCCATCAAAAAAAGCACGATCTTTGGTTTGTTCTTCAAGTTGCCGACGTCGGCTCACATCCCGACCAATCCCCAAGACACCCAGAAGTTTGCCATTTTCAGAGTAGACAGGGCTTTTGGTGACCTCTAGCAATTCTTTATGCCCGTCACCAGCAAACGTCACCCATTCTTCTGAAATATGCGACGTACCTTGTGCAATCGCAAGTTGGTCGCCTACTCGAAACATTTCTGCTCGGTCTTGATCGACAAAAGCACTGGCTTTTTGGCCAATTATCTGCGCTTCAGTTGCCCCGAAATAGCTTTCAAAACGTGCGTTGCAAAACTGAAAGCGGTCTTGGGTGTCTTTAAACCAGACCACATCAGGGATGGCGTGGACCAGAGTTTTCAGCTGTCCGACGTTATCCGCTAATTCTTTCTCGAGCTTCATCCGCTCAAGGTGCTCACTCAAATTCTCGATTATTCCCCACACTACGGGTTGTCCATTGACATCAATCAACTCGAAGCCACTAATCCGAATCGGAAACTGTGTCCCATCGTGGCGAATATATTCTTTTTGATTTGGGCCAAACCGCCCTTCGCGCTTCAAATCCTCGAGCTGCTGTTGATCTTGTTCCCGATAATTTTCTGGGGTGATATCCGTATACTTCAGCGCAAGAAACTCTTGCCGAGAGTAACCTGTCCAGCTCAATAAGGCTTGATTCACCTCGCAAAACTGTCCTGTTGTTTGGTCAATCATCGCCAAGCCCACCGGAGAGTTTTTAAACAGCTGTTCAAACCGCTCTTCAAACCGCACAAGCGTTTGTCGCGCCGGTGCGTCCTGGTAGTGAATGGCATCGCCCTTTAACCATGGCTTACCGGGTAGCGACTTTGCCTCCTGCGCCGCAGAAAACTGTTCAACGGCCTGAGATTCCGCTAAAAACGCATCCACCAAAACCGCCTCAAACGAGCTATCTCGATGGCGTACGATCTCTTCCATCGCCTCGCTATGTGACCAGCAACGTTTGTAAGACCTAAACGACACTAGAGCATCGTACATATCGACGAGACACACAAGGCGGGCTGCTAACGGGATTTGCTCACCTTTAAGGCCTCGTGGATAGCCCGTACCGTCCCACTTTTCGTGATGTGAGCCGGCCACGGCGATCGCCAGCTTGAGAACCTCAGACGGGTATTCAAGTTGCGCTGCGGTTGTCGCCAAAATAGCTTCGCCTATGTGGGCATGCGTTTGCACCACGAACCAGTCTGCCTGTGACAACTTACCCTCTTGAAGCAGGATATGGTCTGGGATAGCGACTTTACCGATATCGTGCAACGGCGTGGCACGACAGAGCGCCTCAATCCAGGAGTCAGTCAATACCTCAGTGTATTGACCCATAGCCCGTAGGCGCTGTGCTAGCAGCCTGACGTAGCCTGCCGAGCGAAGACCATGTGCGTCCACGTCAGAAGGGACTCGACCTGTAGTTGACGAATTAACACTCGCTGGCATGGCACTCGAAGCTGAGATAAATTGATGATCCTAAGGATACCAATCAACCTTTCACTTGAGACCATTTGTGCACAAAACTGCTCTATTCATACTCGCTTTGCAGTTATCGGCGTCACGAAAGTGCAGCATCCACCACTTCGACCCAATGGCGCACCGCAATCTCGGTGCCGCTTTGCAAGTGCCCGATGCAGCCAATGTTCGAAGACAACACCAAGTCGGGTTTAGCCTCACTGAGCTGAGACAATTTTCGATCACGAAGTGATGTCGAAATTTCAGGCTGCAGTACCGAATACGCACCCGCAGAACCACAGCAAAGGTGAGTCTCTGTGAAGGGCTGCAACGCTAATCCAAGCTTAACAAACAAGGTCTCGCTGAGCGGGCGCAGTCCTTGCCAATGCTGCAAGGTGCAAGGGGGGTGAAAGGCAGGTCGTTTGGGCAAACGCGAGATATCGATTTGGGTGGCAAGCACTTCGGCGTAAGGTGCCACCACTTCGGCGATATCGCGCACCAGCGCCACAACTTGTTGCGCCTTAGCCGCATAGACCGGATCGTGCCGCAGGTGATGGGCGTACTCAACCACCATGGCACCACAGCCAGACGCATTCATCACAATGGCCTCAACTGTGCCCGCTTCAATCAGCGGCAACCAAGCATCGATATTGACACGCATCTGCGCAAGCGCTGCCTCTTGGTCATCGAGATGAAAATTCAGCGCGCCGCAACAGCCTGCCCCTTGCGCCACTTGGGTACCGATACCTAAGCGATCAAGAATACGAATCGTGGCGGCATCAATCGTCGGCATCATCGTGGGTTGTACGCAACCCGTTAACAACAGCACCTGCTTGACGTGGTGACGCGTGTCTGGTCTCACACCCGTTGGACGGGCTTGCATGACTTTTTTCTGAAGAGTGGCGGGTAAAAAACCGCGTAAGGCTTGGCCAACTTTATAGGCAGGTGCAAACAGGCTCGAGTTCAAGCCCTTGCGTAACAGGGCACGTTGCAGACGCTGTGACAACGGACGCGGCACTTTTTCTTCAACAATTTTGCGACCGATATCAATCAAGTGGCCGTACTCGACTCCAGACGGGCAAGTAGTTTCGCAATTGCGGCATGTTAGGCAGCGATCAAGATGCATCTGAGTCGCTTGTGTGGGCTCTTGGCCTTCAAGAAGCTCTTTGATCAGATAGATGCGTCCGCGCGGGCTATCGAGTTCGTCACCCAATACTTGGTAGGTTGGGCAGGTTGCCTGACAAAAACCACAATGCACACACCGGCGCAAAATATCATCGGCCTCTTGGCCAAGCTCAGAATCGCGCGCCCAATCGGCAAGATTTGTTTGCATAAGTATCTCGTCAGAGTCCGTGCACTAAGCGGCCGGGGTTAAACAGCCCCTGCGGATCAAATTCTTGTTTGAGTCGTTTAACCACGTCTAAAACGCCAGCGGCCAAGGGATGGAACACGCCGTGCTCGGGCAGGCTGTGCCCGGACTGCAGTCGAAACAAGGTGGCATGCCCGCCAGCCTGCTCGGCGACACGTCTGACTGTGGTGGCGTCAAGCTCGGCCGCGAGCCAACGTTGACCACCGCCCCACTCTATGAGCGTTGGGCCTAAGTTCAAGGCTGGCGTACCGGGCGCCACCGCCAGACGCCATAACGTGGGCGTCGCAAAAAATGAAAGTGTCTGTTCGCGCAACGCAGCCCAATACTCAGCGGCTTGCACTTCGGGCAAGACTTGTCCGCCCATTTTTTGTCGTGCTGTGTTGAGTGCTGCACCGGCACCAGCCAAGCGCACTCGCAGGCAACCTGAGGCGCCCTCTGTCGCCTGCCAAGCGGTGGCAGAGATTGGTAAAGGCTGAGCGCGCCAACTGTGACAGAGCGCTAACGCGCTGGCTTCGTCAAGAGCAAACTCAAGCGTACAGACGTCTTGCGGCATGGGTGCGACCTTCACTGATACCTGAGTCAGCGCACCAAACATCCCCATGGATCCGACCAATAAACGCGAGACGTCATAGCCAGCGACGTTTTTCATGACCTCGCCACCGAACTTCAACACACTGCCGCTTGCGATTAACAGATGCGTGCCCAGCACATAATCTTTGACGGGGCCACCGGCATAGCGACCGGGCCCGGCAAGGCCGGCGGCAACGCACCCACCAAGTGTTGCCCGCGCGCCAAACGCGGGAGGATCGAAGGCGAGAATCTGCTTTGAAGCCGCAAGCGTATCAATCACCTCTTGCAAAGGTGTGCCAGCCCAGGCGGTCACAACCAGTTCTGTCGGTTGATAGTTGATGATGCCACGCAGCGCACTGAGCTTTAGCGGAACACGAGCGCTGGTGAGGTATGGCGCATCACCGTCAGTGCGGCTTAACGCAACCTTGTCACTGCTGTTTTGCGCAGCCTTGTCGCTGGTGTTGAGGGCACCCTTGTCCCTGCTGTTTAACGCAGCCTTGTCGATACTGTTTAGCGCACGATTGCCATAAAAGTTTTTGGTGCCACCACCTTCAATCAGGATAGTGTGTTTTTGCTGCGCGGCGTCTAGCACCTGCTCGCGCAATTGAGCGATAACGTGATCCATAATGGCCTAGAAGCGTGGAAGCTCAGGAAACGCAAGCGCGCCGCCATGCACATGCATTTTGCCGTACTCGGCGCAGCGCCGCAGTGTCGGGATAACTTTCTCGGGGTTCAACAGCCCGTCTGGGTCAAACGCGCGTTTAACCGCAGTAAAGGCATCCAGCTCTTCGCGCGAGAACTGAACGCACATTTGATTGATTTTTTCCATCCCCACCCCATGCTCACCCGTGACTGTTCCGTCGAGGGCGAGAGCCACGTCAAGA
>JBAWWV010000133.1:0-10627 GCA_037146575.1 Alcaligenaceae bacterium
GTAAAAAAGGCACACTCGAAGTGCTTTGAGTGTGCCTTTAGGTGTGCTGAAAATGAAAGCGAGCGACCGTTTGGCGCCGATGCGCCGGCACGTTCGCATCGAAGCGTATTAATCCCCAAACATTTTTTGACGCATCTCGCGACGCTCTTGCGCCTCGAGAGACAAGGTTGCAGTGGGCCGCGCTAACAAACGACGTAAGCCGATGGGTTCACCGGTTTCGTCGCACCAGCCGTATTCTCCACTGTCGATCCGCACGATTGACTGCTGCACTTTTTTAAGTAGTTTGCGCTCGCGATCACGCGTGCGCAATTCAAGTGCGTGCTCTTCTTCGATCGTGGCTCGGTCGGCTGGGTCGGGCACAAATTGTGTTTCGCGCAAGTGCTCGGTGGTGGCACCGGCATTGCTGAGAATGTCTTGCTCAAGTTGGCGCAGACGATCGCGAAAAAAGCCTAACTGGCGATCACTCATGTACTCGTCTTCGGGCATGCGCAACAATTCGGCTTCAGAAGGCAAATTGTTTTCAGACATATCACCATTCGACTTTGGGCTTTTCTTGACAGCTTTAGGCGCCGCGGCGGGCGCAGCGGATTCGACTTTTGCGACAGGCTTTGCGGGTGCTGCTTTAACGGGCGTTACAGGTTTTACGGCAGCGGCTTTCGCTGTTGGCAAGGTTACAGCCGTTGAGGCCTTTGTTGCAGGGGTGTTCTTTGAGGGCATGGAGGCCTTAGTGGGTGTTGAAGTCTTGGTTTTGGCTGAGACTAACGTTTTGGCGGTGACAACAGGCTTAGACTTAACTGGCGCAGCTTTTTTGACTGCAGCTGACTGAGTTGCCACGGATTTTGATGCCTTGGTTGCCTTTGTTGCCATGAGGTCACTCCATTAGATTAGGCTCTGCCAATATTGAGCAGAGTTACGACTTTGCAAGACACTGCTCAAGACCCTTGGTGAAGATCTCTTGGGGCAGCTTGCGACCGATAAAAACCATCTTTGTGTTTTTCTTTTCACTGGCTAACCATGGCTTGCCAGGCTCTGCACCCATCATCATGTGCACGCCTTGAAACAGCATGCGGCGATTGATGCCTTTCATGTACAAAATACCTTTGTAGCGAAGTAGATCTGGGCCGTAAACCTGCACGACACCGCCTAAAAACTCTTCGAGGCGCTCTGGATCAAACGGCTTGTTTGATTTAAAAACAAAGGCGCCGATGTCATCGTTGTGCGGTGGCTTGTGATTGTGTGTCGGGTCGGTGCAGGTGGCCGGATCGTGGTCGTGACCGTGCGCATGCTCATGGTCGTGGCTGTGGTCGTGGCCGCAGGTGCTGTGATCGTGGTCGTGATCATGGCCATGCGCGTGATCGTGCCCATGCTCGTGATCGTGCGCGGCATCTGGGTGCTCATCGGCTAAAAATTGCGGATCGATGTCGAGGATGGTGTTCAGGTTAAAGCCGCTGATATCAATCAGTTGCTTTAAATCGGTTTCACCGAAGTGCACGGCTTCAATCGAGGCGCGTGGATTCATATGAACAATGCGGCGACGCAGGGCTGCATATTCAGCCTCGGTGACCAAATCCTTTTTTGACACCAAGATGCGATCGGCAAAGCCCACTTGTTTTTGGGCTTCTTCTTGAGTGTCTAGAGTCTCCATGCCGTGTTTGGCATCTACCACCGTCACCACCGCATCCAAGCGATAGTAATCAGCGATGTCATCGTCCATGAAAAACGTCTGGCAGACCGGGCCTGGGTTGGCCATGCCGGTGGTTTCAATAATGATGCGCTCAAATTTCAGGTCGCCCGCCTGACGGCGTGTGCGCAAGTCGTTGAGCGTGCGCATGAGGTCGCCACGCACAGTGCAGCAAACGCAACCATTTGAAAGTTCGATGATTTCTTCATCTTGGTCTTGCACAAGCAGTTCGTTATCGATACTTTCAGGGCCAAATTCGTTTTCAATGACCGCGATGCGTTTACCGTGGTATTCGGTCAGAATGCGTTTGAGCAAGGTCGTTTTGCCTGCGCCGAGAAAGCCGGTGAGGATTGTGACGGGAACCATTTCTTCTGGATTACGGGGGGAATTCATGAGCCAATCAACTTCAAAAAACGGGTGAGGGTGCGGGGCACCGAGCCAAGCGCTAGCCCGAAGGCGAACGCCGGATTACAGCACAGCACACGATTTGCGGCAAACATTTTCATTCGCAGCCAAGTGGCGTGGCGAACTGAGTGTAGACCTCAAAATCATGACATCGACAATATATTGGGGGTAAATCGCAAATTTCAAGAGTTAAACACCCCCGACTTAAGGGATTTCTTAGCTTTTTCGGCCGGCACGAGGGTGGGCTGAGTCGTACGCTTTCGCCAAATGTTGAAAGTCTAGCTTAGTATAAAGCTGTGTCGTTGAGATATTGGCATGACCAAGCATCTCTTGAACAGCCCGTAAATCTTGGGCGGATTGCAGCACATGGCTGGCAAAGCTATGACGTAAGACGTGCGGATGTACATGGGTGGGTAGACCCGCCTGCAGCGCGAGCTTGGTTAACTGTCCTTGAATCACGCGCGGGCTGATGCGTCGGCCGCGAGCGCCTATAAACAGAGCCATCGCATCGGCTATTGCGGCGCTTTGGGGGGCGAGCTGGGGTCGAATCGCGAGCCAGATGGCAAGGGCCCGTAGTGCTTGGGCTCCAATGGGTACAGTGCGACGCTTGCCACCTTTGCCCAGCACATGCACTTCGTGGTCGGCAAGATTGATCCAGCCGCCCGAGGTGTGCTCTTTTGTTTGCGTGTATTGGATATCGAGACCGATCAGTTCGCTCAAACGCAGTCCACTTGAATAAAACAACTCAAAAATTGCCCGATCGCGCAACGAGATTGGATCGGTTTGGGCCAACAGCACGGGTGCCTCAAGCAGGGCCTGAGTTTGATCCACCGACAAGGCTTTAGGCAGACCCCGTGCTGCCTTAGGGGCGCGGACATCAGCTGCCGGGTTGAGCGCCATGCCGCTTTGCGGTGCCCACCACTTATAAAAGCCGCGCCATGAGGCCAACATTCGGGCAAGGCTGCGGGGCCCAAGACCTTGGCCGTGTAGTCTGGCTAAAAACTGCCGGATATTGCCGTTGACCAGAGACTGCAGCGGCTTGCCTTGGGCAAGCTGCACTAACTGTTGCAGATCGCGTCGGTAGGCCGAAAGAGTGTGTGGTGAGTAGCGGCGGTTTTGCTCTAGGTGCCTGAGCCACTGCTCGGTCGCTTCGGGCAATCCAGGCGAGGAGGGCGACGCCTCTGTGGTGGTTTGACCGGTCGAGGCATTCTTTGAGCCTTTTATGCTGACAGGTTTTGGGGGCGACATCAATGCGCTCAGTTATGCAATGAACGGCGACACGTTAATCACCCTGAGCGATGTCAGCGGGTTTAAGCCGCGACAGTGCCGCGCTTGCAAGATCGCTGACCGTCTGTAAAAACGTGGTGCCCATGTCAGGGGTAAAACGGTCAGGGTCTTCTGAGCCTAACACCATTAAACCGAAGGCAGGTTCTTGGGGCTTGGCGCGTAACGACAAGATCGCCAGTGAGGCAGGCTTTTTGTGCAACCAACTGACAGCAGTGAAATCAGTGCCTGAGCCGCAATAGGGTGCTGCTAACGTGTTGGCAAAGTCGTGAACCGAGGCATCGACCGGGGCGCCAACCCCCTCAGCAGGTACTTCAAGCCCCCAAACCCGCAGCGCGACCTCTTGAAGATTAAATTGCTCGGCTAAACCGAGTGCGACTTCACCGGGCAAGCGCAGTGGTGATTGCTCGGCCAGCATGCGTGCACACCAAAGATTTAACTTGGTCGTCGTGGTCTCGTTTAAAACGCCGTTTCTTATGAGTTCAGCTAAGCGAAATTCAAAGTCGCGTAAGCGCTCGCGTAGCGTCAGAATCTGCCGCTCACCCAGTGAAATCGCGCGGGACTGATTTGGGTGAGGCACTTCGAGCGTCGAAAAAATATCAGAGTATTGAACAAAAAAATCGGGATTTTCTTGTAAAAATTTTGCGACACTGTGTGCGGTATTCATCATGTTGTAGAACTCGTTAAGGATGGAATCGAAGCGACCAATTGATCGATATCAATGCTGCCAGAAAAAACCGTGGTGGCCGGCCCTGTCATACGTAATTGGGCACCGTCAAAGGCTACGGTGAGCCAGCCGCCGTGCGTGCGTACGCGTACCGGCGATTGAAGCAGCCCTCGCCGAATGCCTGCTGCGACGGCTGCACAGGCACCGGTGCCGCAGGCGAGGGTTTCACCCGCGCCACGCTCGTACACGCGTAGATAAATTGTGTGTGGATCAACGATTTGCATAAAACCAGCATTGACGCGGCGTGCAAACCTTGGGTGCGACTCGATTATTGGGCCAAGTACAGCCACAGGAGCTGCTTCGACATCACCGACGACCTGTACCGCGTGAGGATTTGAAATGGCGACTGCAGACAGCCAAACGGTTTGCGGTGGGGTTGTGGCGAGTTCAAGGCCGTAGAGCGTGTCTTGCCCCTGAGTTTTGGTTGCAAGGCCGTTGACGTCGAAGGGCAGGTCGTCTGCCGAAAAGCGAGTTTGCCCCATTTCAACGGTGACGTCGCCAGTGGGCAGTTCTTCAAGGGTAATCAGCCCCGTAGCGATCTCTGCCCGCAAGGGGTTGCGCGACGACAGCTTTTGCTCGTGCACAAAGCGTACAAAACAGCGTGCGCCGTTGCCGCAATGTTCGACCTCACTACCATCGGCATTGAAAATGCGGTAGCGAAAATCGGCCTCAGGGTGCAGAGGGGTGTCAACCAACAAAATCTGGTCGCAGCCCACGCCAAATTGTCGGTGCGCAAGCGCACGAGCCCGGTCTGGCGTCATGTCAAGAGCTTGTCTGACCCCATCGAGCACGACGAAGTCGTTACCCGCCCCGTGCATTTTGGTGAAGTTCCATTTCATGCAACCATTATCCCTTATTCACCCTGTCAGAGCGTAGGGGATTCGCCATAATTCACCAAATTGGCATAAAATTGCAACAGTCGCTGAGTTAACCGACAACTTGCGGAGCGACTGAGTTGGGTCAAGACTGAAATGTCTGGCCGACAAAAAAATAATTCTGCTAAAGCGTCGCGCCCAGTCCAACGTCTTAACAGGTGAAGGTTCAGGGGTGCAACGCACCTCCTTAACCCACCTCTGGTTTTGCCAGTAAAGGACGTGAGCATGTCTACTAAATCAAACGATTTTCTATTTACCTCTGAATCTGTGTCTGAAGGCCATCCTGATAAGGTTGCCGATCAGGTGTCTGATTCGATTCTTGACGCAATTTTTACCCAAGATCCCTATGCACGTGTCGCGGCCGAAACGCTGTGTAACACCGGCTTGGTGGTGTTGGCCGGTGAAATTACGACCACTGCCAACGTGGATTACATCCAGGTGGCACGCGACACCATCAAGCGTATCGGCTATGACAATACCGACTACGGTATCGATTACAAAGGTTGCGCAGTCTTGGTGGCCTACGACAAGCAATCCCCTGATATCGCCCAGGGCGTTGACCGTGCTTCTGATGATTATTTGAATCAAGGTGCAGGCGACCAAGGTTTGATGTTTGGTTATGCCTGCTCTGAGACTCCTGACCTAATGCCCGCACCGATCTGGTACGCGCACCGCTTGGTACAGCGCCAGAGCGAACTGCGTAAAGATGGTCGCCTGCCGTGGTTGCGCCCCGATGCCAAGTCGCAAGTCACATTTCGCTATGTCAATGGCAAACCTGTTGAAGTCGATACCGTGGTTTTGTCGACGCAGCATGCGCCTGAAATCACTCTCGACGAAATCAAAGCCTCAGTGATCGAACACATTATTCGTCCGAGCTTTCCGGCTGAGTTGTTGACGCCCAAGACCAAGTTCTTGGTCAACCCCACCGGTCGCTTTGTGATTGGCGGCCCTCAAGGCGATTGCGGGCTGACTGGTCGCAAAATCATTGTTGATACCTACGGTGGCGCCTGCCCCCACGGCGGTGGCGCGTTCTCAGGCAAAGACCCCTCAAAGGTCGATCGCTCAGCCGCCTATGCAGCCCGTTACGTTGCTAAAAACATTGTGGCTGCTGGTTTGGCAACGCAGTGCCAGGTGCAAGTTAGTTACGCGATTGGCGTGGCAGAGCCTATCAACATCACTGTTTACACCGAAGGCACTGGCGTGATCTCGGATGACGCGCTAGCCTTGTTGGTGCGCGAGCACTTCGACCTGCGTCCAAAGGGCATCGTCAATATGCTTGATTTGTTGCGCCCTATCTACACCAAGACAGCAGCGTACGGTCACTTTGGTCGCAACGAGCCCGAGTTCACCTGGGAAGCCACCGACAAAGCAGCTATGCTGAAAAAGGCTGCAGGCAAGTAATCGTTACGGTGGCTTAGCAGCCACCATCGCTTAAGTTTGGTAAATGTTTGCTCGCAGTAAAAAAATATGCCCCTCACAGAGGTCTGTGTAGGGGCATTTTTACGTGAGTTGGATCCCGGTGCTAAGCTGTGCCGATGACTTCACCGACTCAAAAACCCCTCATGACAACCGTTAGCCTAAGCGCCGAAACAGCCCCCGACGTGGGCCAACCCGGCGCAGCAGACTCACCCTGCGTAGCCGTCTGTTCAACGTTATTTGACGACATCTGCCGCGGGTGCGGTCGCACCGTCATGGAAGTGGCAAACTGGGTCTTCATGGATGACGCCGAAAAACAAGCCGTATGGGTCAGAATCCGTGCCGAAGGCTACCCAAGGCGCCCCGGCACGACGTAAGCCAAGAGAGATAAACGCTAAAACCGGCATTAGTCGCAAGATTGCAGCTGGCCAAGACTCCAAGACTCTCAGCCAGCTAAGATTCCAAAATCTCAGCAAGCCAAAATCCCAAGACCTCAGCCAGCCAACAACTCAAGGTCAGACCGGAGGCATCTAAATTTGCTCAGCACAATTTAGGTGCGTAGAGTCTGACCGGGCGCAGGCATCTGAAAGAGCGCAGGCAAAGAACAAAACCCATACGCCCCGCAAACAATCTACTTATCAGACAAAACAGTCCCAGCCAGCTTCTCAGACATCTTAGCCACAGCCGTATGATCCTGACCAGGCCCGAGCATCGCTGCTGAAGCGGCCCAAAGTTCACGGCACAGTGCGGCAAAAGGCGTTGGCGTGTTGGTATCTTTGCCGATGCCCAACGCAATGCTCAAGTCTTTGACCATCAAATCCAAGCCAAAACCAGCGTTGTACTGACCCGACAACACAAACTGTTTGAATTTTTTCTGGGTTGAGTTGTTCATGCCGGTTGACGAGTTCAACACGTCGACCATCGCGGCAGGGTCCAAACCAAAACGCTTGCCGATCAGCAAAGCCTCGACGCCGATCAAAAAGCCACCCGCAGAGACTAGATTGTTAAGCGCTTTCATGGCGTGTGCTGAACCAACATCGCCTGTAGGCGTGATCGAAGTGCCCATACAGGACAACACCGGACGCACACGCTCGAGCAAGGCTGCGCTACCACCAAACATAATGGCCAGTTCGCCAGTTTTGGCGCGTGGGACACCGCCCGATACTGGGGCATCAACCAAATGACCCTTGGCGGCCGCGACCTGCTCAGCCAGCGTCCGAGTGATAGTTGGCACGCCAGAGCTCATTTCGACGATCACGGCGTCGGGGCGCAGGCCTGCTAACACTCCGTCTGGGCCATTCAGCACTGCCTCAACAATGGCGCTGGTGGGCAAGATCGTGATGATGATGTCTGACGCCGCGGCCAGCAAACGATTAGACGTGGCAACGGTGCCCCCGATCTCTTTGCAAAACGCCTGTGCGCGTTCGGCCGAAGCGTCAATAATCTGAAGGGCGTAGCCGGCTTTGTGCAATAACGCGGCCATGGGCCAGCCCATGCTGCCTACGCCGACAAAACCGATGGTTGGTTTAGCGCTCATGTTTGACGTGCCTTTTTAAAAGTGGTTACAGCTTTGCGAAAACGGCCAAAAGAGCCGGTGTGCGAAGATATTGTGAAAATTGATTTTTAGCTGAGGCGTGTAAGCCCAAAAAGAGGGGTGTTAGCCCCCAAAGAAGAGAGTTTGCACCTTAGCGTTGAGCCTGATTGTCTGTGTTTGGCTTTACCCGTGTCAAGTGAGGCGTGCGAGAGCGGGCTTGACAAGCACCGTGGGCAGCTCTCAGAATGACCCACAAGTGAGCACAACGGTAAGCTCTCAACACGAATGAGCCGCGAGCCGAGCACAGCGATAAGCTATCAGAACGACTAACAAGCCGAGCGAAACGGCATCTGGAGACACCATGACACTACCTAATTACGAAATTTTTGCGCTGCGTTACGCCACGATGCCTAAGCGTACACGTCGCGAGAACTTCATCACCCACGATCCTCACGACGAACCCATGCCCATGGATTATTTCGTTTGGCTGATTCGTGGTGAGGGCAGAACCATTATGGTGGATACGGGGTTTAACGCCGAGCAGGCTAAGCAACGCGGGCGCGCACTGACACGCTGTCCCGTAGGTTCACTGGCCTTGTTAGGCGTTGCCCCTGAAGAGGTGCAAGACGTTGTAATTACCCACTTGCATTACGACCATGCAGGCAATATCGGCTTGTTGCCAAATGCCAAGTTTCATATACAAGATGGCGAAATGGATTACGCCTGTGGGCGGCACATGTGCCAGGGTTTGTTCAGGCACGCCTACGACATCGAGGATGTTGTGACGCTGGTGCGTCGCGTTTACGCAGATCGAGTGGTCTTTCACAATGGTCGCGAAACGCTTTGCCCCGGGATTGAGTTAATGAAAATCGGTGGTCATACAAAGGGCCTGCAATCGTTACGGGTGCACACCGCGCGCGGTTGGGTCGTACTGGCCTCAGACGCCAGCCATTACTACGAAAATATGGAAAAACCCTCGCCGTTTCCGATCGTGTTTCACCTAGGTGAAATGTTGGATGGTTATGGCATCTTGCGTGACGCGGCGGATTCGCCCCAGCATATCGTGCCCGGGCATGACCCACTGGTGCGGGCGCGTTACCCGTTTCATGGCGACCCAGCCAACGACATCGTAGCGTTGCACTTGCCGCCGAAGGGTTGAGTCTGCGGCCTCGAGCTCTAACATTTGGTTACACAATAAACGAGAAATACGTATTGCAAATGAGCTCGCACGCCCTTTAAAATTTAGGCATGGAAACACGACTCACTCGCTTAGACGCTATCATCCCAACGCTCGCCACACGCGAGGATTTGGCCTGCCTTGAAACTCGTATGTCGGCTTCAATTGCCAGGGTCGAAACTCACATGTCGGCCTCAATTGCCAGGGTCGAAACAACGTTGCATAGCGAAATGAGCAAGCTCACGTGGCGCATCATGGCGCTGTTAGCAGGCTTGTTGCCAAGTCTGTTTGCGGCAGCCGTGTACGTGACCAAATACACTAACTAAGTTAAGTATTCCTGAACGACTAGGCTTTTTGAAACCTAAAGCCCTACCAGTTCAACCGGTTGTGCCACAACATTTTGCTGCAAGTGCAAAATAAACACGCTACAATTGCAACGCTTTTGAGGAGCGTTGCGACGAGTCCGCTGCAGTTTGCCGGCCCGCCAGGCTCATAAGCTTCTACGTTACCGTTGGTGCTTTTGCCAACCTTAACGGCGCTCACCCAATCCTGCTAGCCAGCGATTGCGGTGGTGCTCAATTTCACCCCAACATCGCATTGCCGAGCAGGCTCACCGGAGCCCTACTTGCCATGACTGTTGCTACACAAAAAAAATTTACTGATTTCTACGTTGCTGACCTCTCTCTTGCAGACTTTGGCCGCCGAGAAATTTTGATCGCTGAAACTGAAATGCCAGGCCTGATGGCCACACGTGCTGAATTCAGCAAAACCAAGCCATTGAAAGGTGCCCGTATCACAGGCAGCCTGCACATGACGATTCAAACGGCTGTGCTCATCGAAACACTGCAAGCACTTGGTGCCGAAGTGCGTTGGGCATCGTGCAACATTTATTCAACCCAAGATCACGCTGCAGCCGCCATTGCCGCGGTTGGCACGCCAGTGTTCGCCAAAAAAGGCGAAAGTCTGGTTGAGTACTGGGATTACACCCACAAGATTTTTGAATGGCCAGGCGAGCATCAAGCCAATATGATTTTGGATGACGGCGGCGATGCCACATTGCTGTTGCATCTGGGTACTAAGGCCGAGTCAGATTTGTCGGTCTTGAACAGCCCAGGCTCTGAAGAAGAAGTGGTGTTGTTTGCTGCGATCAAAGCAACGATCAAACGCGATCCAAAATGGTACTCAACACGTTTAGCTCAGATCAAAGGCGTAACCGAAGAGACCACCACAGGTGTCTTGCGCCTGTACAACATGTCAAAGAAAGGCGAGCTTGCCTTTGCTGCGATTAACGTCAATGATTCAGTGACCAAGTCAAAGTTTGACAACCTCTACGGCTGCCGTGAGTCGTTGGTTGACGCAATTAAGCGTGCCACCGATGTCATGATCGCCGGTAAAGTTGCCGTGGTTGCAGGTTATGGCGACGTGGGCAAGGGCTCGGCCCAAGCCTTGGCAGCGTTGCGTGCGCAAGTGTGGGTGACAGAGGTCGATCCAATCTGCGCACTGCAAGCGGCAATGGAAGGCTTCAAAG
>JBAWWV010000134.1:0-10576 GCA_037146575.1 Alcaligenaceae bacterium
GTTGCAATCAACATCACACCTAGTGCGAGGGTGATGAGATAAAAAGACGCAAAGCTGGCGTCTTCTTTTTGTGCAGTCCAGCGCGTGACGGCTGCCGCCAGCAAGGCCATGAGTGCGGCAGCAACAAAGCTACCAATCGACATCGCCGGCAGCGACAATCCAAAAAATATAAAGCCAACGGCTGCACCAGGAAGCACCGCATGCGCAATAGCATCTCCCGCTAAACTCATTCGGCGCAAGACAAGAATTGTGCCGATCGGGCCGCAGGCTGCGCCGATCGCTAAGCAAGCGACCAAGGCACGACGCATAAAACCATAGTCAACGAATGGCTGCAAGAACCAACCATAAAGTAAAACGAACCAGTCCGCCAACATCAGCGTACCGCTCCTGCGCCACTCGGCCTGGCACACCAAGGCGCTCGTTCGTCCCAATACTCGGAGGTTTGTCGCGCTCGCACCAGATTTTCGGCGGACAGCGTTTGGGCGCTATCACCCCATGCGATCACTTCGCGTGCCAACAATAGGGTCTGAGGAAAGTGCGCGCGCACCATATTCATATCGTGCAGTACCGCGATGACCGTACGAGCTTCACGATGCCAGGTCAACACCACTTGCAACAGATCTTCAGCGGTGCGGGTATCTAAGGCATTAAAGGGTTCGTCTAGCAAAATGATTGAAGCATCCTGCATTAACAAACGCGCAAACAATACTCGTTGCAATTGTCCAACCGACAACTCACCGATAAAGCGACGCTCAAAACCCACCAGCCCGACCGCCGCTAGTGTCTCGGTCGCACGACTGCGCATCACGTCGGTGACACGACTAAAGCTTTTAAGCTCTCGCCAGGCGCCAAGCAATACAACGTCTAACACGCGAACCGGAAACTCTCGATCAATTGAAGACTGCTGCGGCAAGTATGACAGCACACCCTTTGAATCTGGACCAAAGTGGATCGAACCCTCTGCTGCCTGAAGCTGACCAGAAAGCGCACCAAGCAAAGTACTTTTTCCGGCGCCATTGGGGCCGACGATCGCGGTCAGCGAACCTGGCAAAAATCGTCCGGTCACATGATGCACGGCTGGATGACCCTGATACGCCAAGGTCAGATTATGAATTTCGATCACGTCGGGAGGAAGGCGCATGGCCATATTGTTAGACATCGTTGAGTAATGCCCAGGCGACGGCCAACCAAAGTAAACCCGACAGGGCGAGCGCAACGACCAGCCTAGCCCAAACACTCGCGAGAACAGGGCTCAGCCTGATGCGCGCACTTGCTTGGTCATAGCCATGACCGTCAGCGTCGCTATGACCCTGGCTGTGCTCGTGGGCGTGACTATGATCGTGACCTTGGCCAGGACTATGATCGTGATCATGATCGTGACCTTGGCCATGACTATGATCGTGATGGTGCTGGTTCGCTGAGGCTAGCCGCGGTTCGCGCGCAGCACCCTGCTCTGGGCTAGGGGCGTCGTTCGCTCGTGGATATTGCGTTGAGGCCGGCGTCATGGGGCGATAGAGCTTTGTTGATCAACTGTTGATTTGCAGGAATTTCGATAATGATAATACAATATCATTATCAATGCTCGAGTGCATACTGAGCGTCCTGTCGATCGCTTCAGAACGTTCTCTTGTCGGTTGGCTAATGCCCTGAACATTCTGCCTACAATGACAGTCTTTATCCCCTTGTTCTCAAAAAGCTGACATATGGAAAGATCGACCGTTCAACGCTCTGCGATCCGAGATGCCTTGCAGCGTGCTGCGCGCCCCTTGCTCGCGCAAGAGGTACTGGATATGGCGTGCGAAACCGTACCGCGTATCGGCATCGCTACGATCTACCGCAATTTGAAAACAATGGTTGATGAGGGCGTGCTCAGGCAGGTCGTGTTACCCGGCGAAAACCCGCGCTTTGAGCTATCAGGTCACGGCCACCACCATCACTTTCAATGCAACACCTGTCAAAAAGTCTTTGACATCCACTCTTGCCCAACAGATTTAGCGGCGCTTGCACCAAAAGGTTTTACGGTCGAAGATCACGACCTGACGCTTTATGGTCGCTGTAAAAACTGCTAAAGCCGCCAGCCTTGCAAGATGAGGATTTCTAAGGCGCACTACGACTATTAGCCAGTCACATCAGTGACGCCCTGTCTCAGAGCCCCAGTCGATGAAGACTCGGTCAGCGCGCTCGCAGTAAGCGGTCGATGGTGTTTTCAAAAAATGTCTGTAACGTCGTGGCCTCTTTATTACCACCAACAGTAAAGGGCAATACAACAAGCGGCACGTTAGCTTTTTCGCTAAACCATTTAGACGCCGCATCACCCGCGTAAGCGGACGTAATAATCATTCGACCTTGAAGCTGGCTTTGGCGCTGCAAAACACTACTCAGATGTGCGACAGAGGGGTCAACCCCAGGCGTTGGTTCGAGCGTGCCAACTTGCACTAAGCCAAGCCAGTCATTCAAGTACACAAAGCCATCGTGCTGCACCCATAGCTTTTCACCACGCAAGGGCTTGGCGCTTGTGGCCCAGCGGTCAATGTTTGCTTGCCACTTAAACAAAAAGCTGCGCAACCGGTCTTGAAAAAAATTACCGTTTTCTGAATCAAGCAAGACCAAGCGTTCAGTCAGTGCCTTTGCAATCGGCAAAAAATTTCGCGGATCCGTCTGAATGTGTGGATTACCTGCAGCATGCACATCACCCATGCTTCGATCAACTGAAGCGGGAATGCCTATAAGTTGAACGTATTGACTCGCTTCAAACATGCCAGGCGCACCCGGCAAGATCTTTGGGTTACCCGCGTCGCGCTGCAAGAGTGGCAGCCAACCAATTTCAAGATCTGCGCCGGTAGCGAGCATCAGTTGGGCACTACGCGCACGTGCCAGCAGCGAGGGGCGCGCTTGCACGCGGTGCGGATCTTGCAAGGCGTTGGTGGCGACGTAAACTTTAACTTTATCGCCACCGAGTTCTTCTGCCAAGGCGCCCCACTCAGGCACTGTGGCGAAGATATTTAGTTGAGCCCGAACACTTGAGGCCGCTAATGTCAGCGACAGAGCAACAGCGGTCAGGCCAAATGCTCGACACATCTTAGAAAAAGTCATTTTTATTCTCCCCGCACTTGCGTTGTTTAGGACACCAAAGCCCTCGAGACGAACACGGCCCTCTAAAAGCGATGTGCGCCGTGAGCACCCAAGCTCATGACATATTGTAAAAAGACCTGATTGTTAGTCTTGCCTGGACCGTACATGGTGTCTTGCGCTAACTGCAACCTGAACATTGAATATTCAGAATTGGCCCAATCGATCATCAGAGAGTTACGCGTTGGGTTAAAGGCTTCGAGCGCGGTACCACTTAACGTGTCTGCGCTAAAGCCGTAAGATGAGTTGCCGCCGTAGAGCTGATCAAAGCGATAGCCGACTCGCCAATTAGGCATGAATTGATAGATAGCCTGCGCATAAAATCCACTTTGGGTATTGGTGTAAGCATTACCAAAGCAAGGTGCCGCACAGGAGGCGTACAGGTTGGGGCTAGTAATCGCGGCCGAACCTTTTTGCGTATTCCAGAACGCTTCGCCTTGCAATTTAAAGCTCTGTCGACTAGCGTTGCCATTCGGTGCCCACTTGTAAACAAAGTCTGCAATCACCACGCTGGTCGAACCGGTGAAGTCAAAAGTATCCGTGTCATTCAGCGTCGAAATCCTTGGCCGATTTCCAGTGCTTGACGTGACGTACGACAGGCCTCCGAGCCAAGATGACTCGGTACCGATATCTCCGCCAAGTTTTGCAAACACGGTCCCCAATCTGGGCTTATTCTCATTGAAGTTGTTGCCATTGGGGTACGACATCCCCTGACCAAGTTCGCCACCGAGTTTCAGGTACAGATCATCCAGAGGCGCCACCCACGAAAGCTGCGCACCCGTGTTGTTGAGTTGCCCTCCAAAAAAAGCTTTGTATGCAAGAGGCAAGTCAACAAAATCCCACTCGTGCGGGTGTTTGTTATTTAGGTAACCCACGTTCGAAAAGAACTTACCGGCTTTGACTTTCGTGCCGGCAGGCAAACCGAGCGTCTCAAAAAAAGCCTCTTCGAGTGACACGTTAAAGTCTTGTCCATTTTGCGCCAGTACTAGACGCGCTTCTGCACGAAACAGATTATCAACCGTACCTGCCAACGCTAACTCGGTTTCACCCAACGAAAATCCGCGTGGAATATTTTCACCACCCGACGAAATAAATCCGCGACCAAGCGACTCAGGATTTTGACTTTGTGCTGAGTACTTGCCATCAATGATCAGTGAAATCTCTGGAGTGATGGGACCGATTTTTGGCAGCGTAATACCTCGGCCCAACGACTGCGTTGGATTGCGCCCTAAGTCTGGTGAGATAGGGGCCGAGGCGACCGAAGCAGCACGGTCAATGGGCGCCGCCCCAGTCAGTGACGCGCTGGCTGTGGTTGCGGTGGAGGCCACGTTGTGCCCGAGCACCGCCGGGGTGCTCGTTGCTCCTGTTGCTCCTGTTGCTCCTGTTGTTGCTGTTGTTGCTGTTGCTCCTGCTGTTACCGCCGTTGCGGTACTAGCGACGCCAGATGGTGCCCGCGCACCAGTCGACGTGCTCGCTTGTTGCTTAGCTAGCTGTGCATTTTGCTGCTGCAGCGTGTTGATCTTTTGTTCGAGCGAATTGATACGCTCTTCGTACAACACACGCATCGCCTGAATACTGTCTTGAATCTTTGCAAGATCGCCAGCGGTGACAGGCGCTGAACTTGTCTGAGCACCAACCTGCCCTGCAAAGGCTAACGTGGCAACAAAACCTAAGGCTGCGCAAGTGCGCGCAGCGTAGTGAAGATTAAACATCTTGTCGTCCTTAACTTAAACACGAAATGAACGCCCACAGGCGTTGCGAACCAGTGTTAACTGAAGGAGACGGGTGGCCCGCGTTGATTAGCAAGCGCAACGGGCGTTGCAAAACGACAAGCCGGTAAAGCAGCTTGCTGCAAGGCCGTCGCCAGCGAGACCTCGGTCTGAAGCGCTTGAGAAATTAATCCGACACTGTGAGTCAGATCTTCTAAACACTTAAAACACAAACCCGAGGCCGGCTGTGATGTCTCGGCGCTTAGGGTATTGGTCGAGTAGGCAGTTTTGCCAGTCGTTTTGGCGACGTGTTCTAACCCATGCCAAACCATGCCAGCCTGGATGACCAGCAAGGCCACCACAGCCACGCAGGCTAGCACGCGACCAAACGCCTTTCGGCATAGGTCGGATTGCAGCAACCACGATGCTTGCGTATTGGCCATTGAGTGACATGGACTACTTGTTATTGATCGGTATGTGCATCAAACATCACCTTAAAACATAAGGCGATTGCTAAACAATATATCACTAATGACTGACCCCAACTGAGAATTTTACAAGCCTACTACTCCGCCGTCGTCTTTAGTGATCACTATGGTGGCAGATCTTGGCCGACCCGCAACCCCATAACCTGCGTTACCCGGCCAGCGGCTTTGCAGCTTGAACTCAGCGGTCTCACCAAGAGCGGGGGTCAACTCACCAGGGTGCTGGATATTGACAAACAAGGTCTTGCCGTCTGCCGTTTCGGTGACGCCAGTCACTTCAGCCCCCGTCGGACAAACCAAAAACCGTCTCAGCTTAGCGTCACCTAACGCTGCACCAATAAAAGTCTCTTGTTGGCTGGTTTGCTCTTGACCCGCCACCACCATCTTATTGTTGACCGTGACTTTGCCACCGTCGCCCACCTGCCCCGGAATCGCTGCAAGCATCATGCAGTTGGTCTCATCGGTCATGGCGGCGTCGTCAGTCTGTATCCAGCAAATGCCCGTCGCCTTACTAAACCACAAACCATCAGGTGAAGAAAAAGAATTGCTTGCCGTGAGCCCCGAAAGATTGGCTGAGCCAGCGTCCTCTTCTGCTCCAAACAAAAAGATATCCCACTGAAACTGCAGTGCGGTTGAGCGATCGCTTTGTTCATGAAAGCGAATAATGTGTCCGTTTGGATTGCCCGAGCTCTTTTTGCCGTCAACATCTGTGTAGGCGCGTGGGTTTGCGGCATCGACCTTAGCCGGATTACGGTTCGCAGCATCACTGTTAGTGAGAGCGAAATAGATCTCGCCGTTCTTGTGATTCACCGCGCCCCACTCAGGGCGATCCATGGGTGTTGCACCCACCGCGTCAGCCGCCAGTCGCGCATTCACCAGGACATCGGCCTGATTGGCAAACATGTATTTACTATTCGAGGCAATTTTAGGATCCTTCAGCGTCAGTTCAAGCCATTGGCCCGTGCCATCCGCTTTAAATTGCGCAACGAACAATTTTCCTTCATTCAGATATTTGTCACCGACCGCCATGCCGCCGCCCACATCTTTAGGATCCCAAAGAGCGGTGCTCACAAACTTATAGATGTACTCGTTGCGTGTGTCACACCCCATGTAAAACGCGAGAGGCTCACCGATCTTAGGGGTTCCGCAAACTGCGGCTTCGTGAGCGAAGCGCCCAAGGGCAACGCGTTTTGCTGCAACCGAATCGCGCGTAACAGGATCGATTTCAACAATAAAGCCAAAGGTGTTGGCTTCGTTTCTAAAATCTTGCGTTGCAGAAGCACCGCTCGCTGCTAAGTTCCAGCGCGTGAAGCGATCATCCGTAGCGGATACGGTATGCCAGCCTTGGCTAGAGGCCTTTGGACTTTGCAGATTCAGTGGTGCACTAACCACACCGTAACGCTTGAGAGAGGCCTGCGATTTTGCCTCGAGCGGTGCAGCATCCGAGGCGATTTGAAAATATTTCGCCCAATTCTCTTCACAGGTCAGATACGTACCCCAAGGCGTTTTGCCGTGCCCACAGTTATTCAGCGTGCCCCGAACCTTCTCACCCTTGGGATCAAAAGCCGTCATCATCAAGGCTTGGATATTTTTTAACTCTGCTTGTGGCCCGGTCACAGGCATCGGGGTTTGCGCGGTCAAGCGGCGATTCAGTGGCGAGTCAAGCCGATAACTCCAACCCTGAGGCCCTTTAACCATTTCAACAATGGAGACGCCATGCAGGTTGATCTCTTTGAGCACTTCAAGTTCGGGACGCACGCCTAAATCCCAGGCTCCGAATTGATCAAACTTTTTACCTTGCTTGCCGTTTGACGTTTGGCCCTTAGGATGCAACAGATGAGACTCAGCCGAGCTTTCATGATTGACCACCAACAGCGCGCGACCGGTATCACGCTCTGTGTAATGACCTTTTTCGTCGATATAGAAAATGTCCATGCCGTCATGTTGATCTCCGATACGGGCAGACCAATCATCAAGTTCAAGGCCTTGATTAGAAAAAGCAGGCACCTTATCAGTCAGCGGGTCGCCAGAGGCATGAAGAATCTTGTAGCTGTATCCGACCGGCAATTGCACTGAATCGAGCAGACTTTTTTGTACTGAAGTGAACCCGAGGCCTGCGGCAGCGTTTGTGCCAGTCGTTGCGTTGGCAAAAGGAATCAACGAGTCAGACAACAACCCAAGACCCGCCAAGCCGATTGCACCCCGAATCAATTGCCGACGCGAAGGATTTTTAAGCGAAGCCGCCAAAATAGTCTGGAAATGTGGCTCAGTAGAGGGATTATCTATATCAGTGTCGGTGTCGATTAGGCGCATGGCAAGAATCTTCAAATAAAAATTGATCTAACTTGAATGAGACCACGCTCAAATGACAGATTCATGACGGATATCTAACGCAAGGCGCGTCTGAGCACCTGACCAGCCCTTGCGTGGGTGGTAACACCGTCTTGCCAGCTGAGTACCCCATTGACGTAGACCTGATGAATCCCCGCGGCTGGACGCATCGGATCGGCGAACGTCGCGCTATCTTTAATATGCAAAGGATCGAAGATCACCAAATCTGCCGCATAACCTTCTTTAATCAGACCCCGATCATTTAAGCCAAAGCGCGCAGCCGACAGGCCAGTCATTTTGTGCACCGCCGTTTCGAGCGGAAACAGTTTGCGGTCGCGGCTGTAATGACCTAAGACGCGTGGAAACGCACCCCACAATCGTGGATGTGGAAAGGTGTCGTGCGGCAAACCGTCTGAACCAATCATGGTTTCTGGATACGCCAGAATGCGCTCAACGTCGTCTTCATCCATTGAAAAATAAATGGCACCTGCAGGTTGCAGCGACACCAAAAAATCAGTCAACGATAAGTCTTGTTCTTTGAGCAACTCATCCACATAACGGCCGCTTGTCTCGGGCTTCGCTTTAGACCAGGCGATCAAGGTTCGTGAAGCCTGCTCGACGGTATCTTGTCGCAACACGGTTGACGACGCGACATAAGGGTAACAATCGAGACAGACGTCACCCTGCGCACGCATCTCATCTACGAGAGCAAGCGTTTCGCGTGAACGGCCAAAGTTTTCTTGACCGTTGACTTTATGATGGGACAGCACTTGCCGCACGCCCAACTCTTTCGCGATTGACATCGCCTCAGTCATGGCCTCAAGCACTTGCGCGGCTTCGTTACGAATGTGTGAGGCAATCAGTGCGGTACCGCCACGCAAGGGTTCAAACACTGCTTGAATTTCAGCCGCGGTAGCAGCCTGCGCTGGGGCATAAAACAGACCGGTCGACACCCCGACTACCCCCGCATCGAGGGCCTCTTGAACCAAGACCTGCATTTTTGCGATTTCAGCGTCAGTGGCAGGCCGCGTCAAGTCAGACATCGTGACCGCGCGCAACGTGGTGTGCCCGAGCAAGGCAGCCATATTCACGGCCGGCGGATTTTTTTCAAGTGCAGCGAAATAATCTGCAAAGCTCTCATAGCGCTGGCTGGGGCCATTTGCAATTAAATTGAGGGGTGCAATCGCCTCGGTTTGCCCGAGTGGCGCAAGACTCAGACCGCAATTACCTGTAATGACGGTCGTGGCGCCCTGACTCACTTTTGCTGCCATAGATGGATCAGCCAACAACAGACGGTCGTCGTGGGTATGGACGTCGATGAAGCCCGGAGCGATCGCCAAACCCTTCAAATCGATTGTCTTAGCCGCGGCATAGTTGAGCGCCTTACCAACGCTGACAATACGCCCGTCTTTGACAGCAACACTAGCCTCGCGCCGCGCCTGACCGCTACCATCGATCACTACGCCATTTATCAACAACAGATCACAATTCGACATGTCTAGCAGCCTTGAGTAAAAAAGCAAAGATTGGAGGTTCGCTCGCGAACTGCTCGGATTCACAAGGAGAATCGGCAAGCAAGCGTTAAGAGGAAACGCAAAATTAGTCTACACCGGAAATTTTGGGTTTCCGCCAACCTGATGGACTTTGCCCTAACCTAAACGAAAATTATTCTTATTTGCTAAAGCTGATACCATTTTGTCCTAGCAGCTGAACTCGTCAAACTCGTTGTTTTTTACTATTTTCGTTTTTTAAGCACAGACGCTTGCCCGACTGATTAGCCCCATACTTGACGTTCGCTCGCTCGACTGCCCTGTACGATCGCCAGATATACGAACGCAAGTACCAAAATGAGATGCGCATGAATCCCCCCGCCTACGCTTTTACCAACCCACAGGCCGAGCCAAGCCTTTCAGCTTATGGCGCCAAACGCGCGAGCGTCATGAGCCAAGACGGATTCGACGCTGCGTTTGCCGAAATTTCAAGCTGGCCAGGCTACACCCCAACGCCCTTGGTGTCTTTGCCTCAATTGGCGCAACAACTGGGTGTGGCTGAAATTCTATATAAAGACGAGCGCGGGCGCTTTGGTTTGGGCAGTTTCAAGGCGTTGGGCGGAGCCTACGCGGTGGCCAACGTCTTGCGCCTCAAAGTCCAGTATGAGCACGGCCTGGCTCAGGTGAGTTCAAAAGAATTGTTATCTGGCGCCTTCAAAGATTTAATCAGTGCGTCCACAGTCACCTGCGCGACCGATGGCAATCATGGGCGTTCGGTCGCTTGGGGTGCCCGTCTGTTTGGGTGCAAGTGTGTGATTTACGTTCACGAAACTGTCAGCCAAGGCCGGCGCGATGCTATCGCACACTATGGCGCCGAAGTGCGAGAAGTCAAAGGCAATTACGATGATGCGGTTCGATTTGCAGCCACCACCGCAGCCGCCGAGGGCTGGACTGTCGTCTCAGATACCTCATACCCCGGTTATCGCGACATTCCACTTGATGTGATGCATGGTTATGGCGTGATGGCTTCAGAAATTGTGACCCAAATGTCTGCACGGCAACCGCCAACCCACGTCTTTGCGCAAGCTGGCGTCGGTGCGTTAGCGTCGGCGGTCTGTGCAAATTTTTGGCTGCAATGGGGTACGCAACGCCCACTATTTATTGTGACTGAGCCCACACAAGCGGACTGTGTCTACAAAAGCTTACAAGCAGGCCAGCGTACGATCGTTGAAGGTTCGCTAGATACCGTCATGGCTGGGTTAGCCTGTGGCGAGGTCTCTGAACTCGCCTGGGAAATTCTGCACGGCGGCACCAATGTCGCTGTGGCCGTTGACGACGCCTACGCCCTTGAAGCCATGCGAATGTTGGCACAGCCACAAAAAGGTGATCCTCCCATCGTGGCTGGCGAAACCGGCGGGGTTGGACTCGCCGC
>JBAWWV010000135.1:0-10518 GCA_037146575.1 Alcaligenaceae bacterium
TAATACACTAGAAGCTGTTCGTATGGCTGAAGAAGCAGGTGTTGATTTAGTTGAAATCGCCCCAAATGCTGAACCGCCAGTTTGCCGTTTAATGGATTACGGCAAGTTCAAATATCAAGAACAAAAACGTTTGGCCGAAGCACGTGCCAAGCAAAAAATCATTCAGGTTAAAGAGGTTAAGTTTAGGCCGGCCACCGATGAAGGTGACTACCAGGTCAAACTGCGCAATCTCAAGCGTTTTCTTGAAGAAGGCGACAAGGCTAAGGTCACGTTGCGGTTTCGTGGCCGTGAAATGGCCCACCAAGAACTCGGTATGCGAGTTCTTGAGCGTGTGCGCGACGATCTGATGGACATGGCTTCAGTCGAAGCGATGCCTAAGCTTGAGGGCCGCCAGATGGTGATGGTGTTATCGCCACGCAAAAAAGTACCCGCGGGCAAAGCAGAAGCGGCTTGATGATGCATGTACTGTTTGTCATCGATCCACTGCCAGACCTAAAAGCCTACAAAGACAGCTCAGTGGCCATGATGCGAGCGCTTGTCGCTCGCGGCCATCGCTTGAGCGTCGTCTTGCAAGGGGGCTTATTCATTCAAGCTGGGCAAGTGTTTGCGCATGCCACACCGATTAGTCTTGTGCCAAATGCAGACTTGCATGGTCATGCTTGGTGGCACGACGAATCGATTGCAAAAGATGTCGCCTTGCAAGAGTTCTCTGCCGTATTAATGCGCAAAGATCCGCCGTTCGATATGGAGTACGTCTACGCCACGCATATGCTTGAGTATGCAGAAGCGCAGGGCGCTCGAGTCTTTAACAGCGGTGCTGCAATACGCAACCATCCTGAAAAACTTGCGATTACAGAGTTTGCAAAATTCACGACACCGACCTTAGTGACGCGTGACATGAATCGCTTAAAGGCGTTTCATATTGAGCACAACGACGTCATCGTTAAACCACTTGATGGCATGGGTGGCACGGGGGTGTTTCGTTTAGCACCTCACGAAACCAACTTAAACGCTATTCTTGAAGCGCTGACTCACGATGGCTCGCGCACAATCATGGCGCAACGTTATATCCCTGAAATCAAACAAGGCGATAAGCGTATTTTGCTGATTGGTGGTGAACCGGTGCCGTTTTGTTTGGCTCGCATACCGCTTGCGGGCGAAACGCGTGGCAACCTGGCCGCGGGTGGGCGCGGGGTCGCGCAACCTTTGACTGAGCGTGACTGGGCAATTGCGCGCGAAATAGCGCCTCAGTTAGTGACGCGAGGCTTGCTATTGGTGGGCTTGGATGTCATCGGCGAGTATGTCACTGAAATCAATGTCACAAGCCCAACTTGCTTTGTTGAAATTACTGAGCAAACAGGCTTTAATGTGGCAGAATTTTTTGTGCAGGCACTCGAGCGCGCGGTCGCATTGCCGCCCTCTCTTAAAACTTCAGTAGTAGTGTAGATTTGTTCGCGCTACGAGTTAGGTATCTCAAATGATTGCCATCGTGATTGTTGCGCACGTTCCGTTGGCTTCGGCACTCGCTGCCTGTGCCAGGCATGTGTTGGGGCGCGAGCCAGACGTTGTCGTGGCTGATATTCTGCCCAACGAGTGCGCGTCAGATTGCGCCCCCAACCTGGCTCAACAACTCATCGCTGCAGATCAAGGTGAGGGTGTCTTGGTGCTGACAGATCTGCCGGGCGCGACGCCCTCAAATATTGCAGTGCAGGCCAGCCATTTAGTGCAGGCGGCGGGGGTGCCTTGCTGCGTGCTGGGTGGTGTCAACGCCTCGATGTTGCTACGCGCCATTAATTATCGGCAAGGCAGCCTTGAAGATGTGGCAACTAGTGCACTTGCGGGTGCCACGCACGCCTTGTTGCGTGTAGACTGAAGCTATCTCAAATCTATATTTTTGAAGCAAAGTGTCTTATGCCACAGTTAGAAATCGTCGTATCAAACAAACTCGGTCTGCACGCGCGTGCAGCCGCTAAACTCACGCAACTGGCGGGTCAGTTCAGTGGTGAGATTTTTATTTCAAAAGGCGCCCAGCGCGTCAATGCAAAAAGTATTATGGGCGTCATGATGCTTGCAGCGGGAATCGGTAGCACAATCAAACTCGAGGCCTCGGGCGGTGATGCTGAGCAGGCTCTAAACGCGCTACAGGCGCTTTTTGACGACAAATTCGGTGAAGGCCAGTAACCCAACACAAGCTGCTCAGTTGGGCAGCCCGATGTTGTGCCTGTACGGGCAGGGCGTTGCACGTGGCTATGCCATTGGTCGGGTCGTTGTATTAGGTGCGACCGCGCTTGAGGTTTCGCACTATCGCATTTCGACTGAGCAGATCTCGTCTGAAAAAAATCGCCTTACCGACGCATTAACCGTGACGCAGCAAGAAATGAACGACATGGCGGCTAACTTGCCTGACGACGCGCCGCGCGAATTGGCGGCCTTGCTTAGTGTGCACAGCATGTTGTTAAGCGACCCGTTGCTAGCCGATCAAGCCTTGGCATTAATTCAAGACAAGCATTACAACGCTGAGTGGGCGTTAACGACACAAGGGCAGATTTTAGGCGAACAGTTTGCCGCCATTGAAGACGAATATCTTCGTGAGCGTGGCTCTGATGTGCGGCAAGTGATCGAACGTGTGCTGCAAGTGTTATCGGGTTCACAACAAACACTTGCGTTAAACCACGACGTGGATGTGGATGATCAGCTGATTGTTGTCGCACATGATATTTCTCCGGCAGACATGATTCGTTTGCGTGGTGCGCGCTTTGCCGGCTTTGCAACAGATTTGGGCGGGGCAACATCGCACACCGCGATTGTGGCTCGCAGCTTAGGCGTACCCGCGGTTGTTGCGTTGGGGCACGTGCGTGCCTTGGTGTCGGATGGTGATTGGGTGGTAGTAGACGGCGCTAGCGGAGCTGTGTTGGTGAACCCCTCGCGCCAGGCGCTTGAGCAGTATCGACGTCTGCAACAACTCTATCTGGATGAGCGTGCTCAGCTATCTTTACTAAAAGACGTTCCGGCTGAAACTCTTGATGGCATTCAGATTTCGTTAGAAGCTAATATTGAACTGCCGGACGAGGCAGAGTTAGCTTTGGCGAATGGCGCCTCGGGCATTGGATTATTTCGTAGTGAGTTCTTATTTATTGGCCGTAGTGATCTGCCAACTGAAGACGAGCAATATCAGGCGTATGTGAGCGTGGTGACAACGATGCAACACCGGCCAGTGACTATTCGCACGCTAGACATTGGTGCGGATAAGACCTTGGATGGCGAGGCAACGGTGGCAACCAATCCAGCCTTGGGTTTGCGTGCGATCAGGTATTGTCTGGCGCACCCTGAATTATTTGCAACACAGTTGCGCGCTATTTTGCGGGCCTCTGCACATGGCACGGTGCGAATATTGATCCCGATGATTGCACATATGCACGAGGTACATGCGACGAAAGCCGCCATTGCTGCTGCCAAGCGCGAGCTAGACGAGCGTGGTCAAGCCTACGACAACGGTATTTTGGTTGGTGCTATGGTCGAGATCCCTGCAACCGCAATTGCCATCGAGCCGTTCGTCGAGGCGCTTGATTTTCTGTCAATCGGAACAAACGATCTGATTCAGTACACGTTGGCCATTGATCGCGCCGACAACGAAGTGGCCGCGCTGTACGATCCCCTGCATCCAGCGGTGTTGCGTTTGATTGCTAACACGATCAATGCGGGCGAGCGTGTCGGTAAGCCGGTCGCAGTGTGCGGCGAAATGGCCGGTGATTCAAATTTAACGCGCCTGCTTTTAGGCCTAGGCTTAACGCATTTTTCGATGCATGCTCAGCAGTTGCTCGACGTCAAGCGTGAGATCAGGCGAGCACATTCAAATGCCTTACGCCTAAAAGTCGCCAACTCGCTTAATCGCGCGATTGAGATCGATCCGGCGACCTTGTATCACTAGGTCGCTGCGGCAGCATTGAACCGCTAGCGCAGGCACCCATAACGGCGACCTTATCTCTCTAGATCGATCGTACTCAATATGGCGTACTGATCGCGCTCGCTGACTCGCTCACTAACTTTGCGACCGGTAGTAAAATTCAATTTCAAGATCACTTTTCATGAGAACACCATGATTCCTAAAAATGCCTGGTTTGAAGAATTTCAAAAGAATGTTTCTGACCTGATCGCACGCAGCCCTGCCGCGGATATCGAGCGCAACGTGAAAGCGTTTATGGGGCAGGCCTTTAACAAAATGGATCTCATCACGCGCGACGAGTTCGACATTCAAGTCGATATGCTTAAACGCGTGCAAGAGCGTGCAGCAGCGCTAGAAGAGCAAGTACAACAACTTGAGCAACGCATGACCTTGCTTGAAAGTGGCCGTCCTTAAGGTTTAAAGCTAGATAAAATAATCCACCGGTAGGCAGCGGCTTAAGGGCGCGCCATACTTTCGGCTTTTTTGCTGAGAGACCTATGGCGTTAGCTGTCATCATGAGCCGTTCATTGTTTGGGATGGATGCTCCACCTGTTCGCGTTGAAACCCATCTAAGCAGTGGCTTGCCAAGTTTTACGATGGTGGGCTTGGCAGATGCTGAAGTGCGTGAAAGCCGCGAACGGGTTAGGGCCGCATTGTTAAGTAGCGGCTATGAGTTTCCGGCTGGGCGACTAACGGTTAACTTGTCGCCTGCTGATCTGCCCAAAGAGTCTGGCCGCTTTGATTTGCCAATTGCCCTAGGTGTATTGCTGGTGTCGGGCCAAATTGAATTGCCTGAATTGACACTTAAGGATCACAGCGAGCCATGCGTGGTTGCGTTGTCGTCGTTAGTGGTGGCCGGCGAGCTATCTTTAACCGGAATGCTTTCGCCGATCAATGGTGCGATTGCAATTGCCTTAGCAGTCGCGCGTAGCCAACCTCAAGGGTGCTTATTGCTGCCTTATGCCAATGCGCAGCAGGCCTCTCGTGTACCTGGGTTGCAAGTGTTAGGCGCGCAAAACCTGACTGAGGTGGTTGAGCATTTGGCGGGTCGTAAACGCCTTGAGTATTTAACGCCGAGCTTGATGCCCGGTGCACAACCCGCGATGCCGTGCTTGTCAGACGTGCGTGGTCAGTTGATGGCGCGTAGGGCGCTTGAAGTCGCTGCCGCAGGCGGGCATAGTTTGCTGTTTTCAGGGACCCCTGGTGTTGGCAAAACCATGTTGGCCAAGCGGTTGGTCGGGATTTTGCCTGCACTGACTTCTGCTGAATGCTTAGAAGTCGCCTCTGTTGCCGCTTTTGCTGGCGTTCGTGAGCACGTGTGGGGGCAACGGCCATTTCGAGCACCTCATCATTCAGCCTCGATGGCTGCGATGTTGGGCGGGGGTTCTACACCGCGTGCGGGTGAGGTCACCTTAGCGCACCGCGGTGTGTTGTTTTTAGATGAGTTTCCTGAGTTTGAACGCCGTGTGCGCGAGGGCCTGCGCGAGCCCCTAGAAAGCCTGTCGGTGACGATTGCTCGAGCCAAGCTCAAGGTCGATTTTCCGGCCGATTTTCAGCTGCTTGCGGCCATGAACCCATGCCCCTGCGGATGGTATGGTCATATAAAAGGGCGTTGCAAGTGCAGAGCAGAGCAGATTACGGCCTACCAGCAGCGCTTGTCAGGGCCAGTGATTGACCGAATTGATCTGTTTGTGACTTTAACCCTGAGCGATGAGCATTGGCTTGAGCTTGCCCCGGGCGAGTCGTCGGCTGTGGTTCGCCAAAGGGTAGAGGCGGTGCGACAGCCCCAGTTGCAACGGCAAAACACGATCAATGCCCGTTTAGCGGATAAAGACCTAGAAAGATGCTGCGGGATGACCCAAGCGGCAGGCAAACTTTTAGCCAGCACCATTAAAATGCATCATTTGTCGGCTCGAGCCATACAACGCTTGCGGCGCGTTGCACGCACTTGCGCTGATTTGTCGGGCGAGCAACAGATCGATTTGCCTCATCTTGCCGAGGCTTTTCAATATCGGCCGGTTTTTTCTGCAGGTCTGCGGTAGATCGTGGGTCGGTACTTTTTGTGCGATTCTGGGGCATGTCTTGGGCCGGTGCTAGGGTAGATCGACGACCTCTTCCCATTGTATGTAGTGTGTCTGCCCGCCT
The DNA here is from genome assembly GCA_037146575.1 of Alcaligenaceae bacterium. Lineage (GTDB taxonomy): Bacteria > Pseudomonadota > Gammaproteobacteria > Burkholderiales > Burkholderiaceae_B > Zwartia. Next base: position 6,089 of record JBAWWV010000135.1, read on the forward strand.
TTAGGGCTGCTGACCTCTTAGCGCGAATCGAACAAAGAACCCTAAATCGCACCAAAAAGGATGTCTTAGCCCGAGCTAACAAAGAGGTCTTAGCTCATTGGCATCAAGCGGTTTTTCCTCACACGTGCAAAATGTCAGAATTTGTCATATAATCAAAGGCTTTCCTGCAAAACTTGCAGCGAAAACGAAGGGATAAGTGGATCTTGGGTTAACAAGACTGGCGGTCGATCGGCACATAAACAGGCAAATCGAGCAACATGCCAGGCACCTACAGAGCACAATTTTAAGTAACAGGAAATCAAATGCCTAAGATGAAAACCAAGAAAAGTGCTGCAAAGCGCTTTCAGGTTCGCGGCAGCGGATCGATCAAGCGGGGTCAAGCGTTTAAACGCCACATCCTGACTAAAAAAACCACCAAGACCAAGCGCCAGTTGCGCGGGTCGGCTGCGGTCGACAAATCCAACGTGGCTTCAGTTAAAGCCATGATGCCTTTCGCTTAACGGAGATAAAACATGCCTCGCGTCAAACGTGGTGTAACGGCCAGAGCCCGTCACAAAAAAGTTATCGCCAAAGCTAAAGGTTATCGTGGTCGCCGCGGTAATGTGTTTCGTATTGCCAAGCAAGCAGTTATGCGCGCTGGCCAATACGCCTATCGCGATCGTCGCAACAAAAAGCGTACCTTTCGCGCTCTCTGGATTGCCCGTATCAACGCAGCAGTGCGTGAACATGGTGTGACATACAGCGTGTTTATTGCTGGCCTGAAAAAAGCTTCAATCGAGCTCGACCGCAAAGTCTTGGCCGACATGGCCGTGCGTGACAAAGCTGGTTTCGCTGCCGTATTGAATCAGGCCAAATTAGCGTTGGCTGCTTAAGTACTGAAAAGTTGTATCTGTGAACGGGGCCGTTGGGCTCCGTTTGCATTTTAAAGATGTGATTTCGCGAAGGTTGTAAACATGACTGATAAGAGCGATGACCTGATTGAACAGGCCCGTGTGCAATTTGCACAGGCAACGGATGCCGCTTCGCTCGAAAACGCCAAAGCGCGTTTCTTAGGCAAACAAGGTTCGCTGACCGAGTTGATGAAGGGCCTGGGCAAACTTGATCCAGAGGCCAAGCGTGCCGAAGGCGCACGTATCAACACCATCAAACAACAAGTCGAAGTCTTGCTCAACGCACGACGCGCTGCCCTGGCTCAAGCTGAGCTAGATCAGCGTTTGGCCGCCGAGACTATTGATGTGACGTTGCCTGGCCGTGGTCGTGGCAAGGGTGGCATTCATCCGGTGATCAAAACTTGGCAGCGTGTTGAAGCGATTTTCAGATCGATCGGTTTTGAGGTTGCCGATGGCCCCGAAATCGAAAACGATTGGACAAACTTCACGGCACTCAATAACCCCGAAAATCATCCGGCGCGTTCGATGCAAGATACGTTTTATGCCGACATGAACGATGCGAACGGCTTGCCGTTGTTATTGCGCACGCACACCAGCCCAATGCAGGTGCGCTACGCGCGCATGAACAAGCCCCCAATTAAAGTCATTGCGCCTGGTCGTACCTATCGCGTAGATAGCGATGCGACCCACTCGCCAATGTTTCATCAGGTTGAAGGCCTGTGGATTGACGAAAACATTTCGTTCGCAGATTTAAAAGGTGTGTATACAAACTTTTTGCGCTGCTTCTTTGAAACCGACAATCTCGAATTACGTTTCAGGCCATCGTTTTTTCCGTTCACCGAACCCTCGGCCGAGATCGATATGATGTTTACATCAGGGCCTAACAAGGGTCGTTGGCTTGAGATCTCTGGCTCTGGGCAAGTGCACCCTGATGTCATCCGTAACTTTGGGCTCGACCCCGAACGCTACATCGGTTTTGCCTTTGGCTCGGGCCTTGAGCGCCTGACGATGCTGCGCTATGGTGTCAATGACCTGCGGCAGTTCTTTGAAGGCGATCTGCGCTTTTTACGTCAGTTCAACGATTAAATTTTTAGACCGATACGGTTACTTATGCAATTTTCAGAGTCTTGGCTGCGTAGTCTGGTGAATCCGCCGATCACTACCGATGAACTGTCACATCGCCTGACCATGGCGGGTCTTGAGGTCGAAGAGACAGTTTTAGTAGCGCCCGCGTTTTCGGGTGTAGTCGTGGCGTTGATTCAAAGCGCCGAACCACATCCAAATGCTGACAAGTTGCGCGTGTGTATGGTCGATGTGGGTGCTGCGGCACCCTTGCAGATCGTATGTGGCGCGCCTAATGCAGCAGCGGGCTTGAAGGTGCCGTTAGCCACCGTTGGGGCGGTGTTGCCTGGCGACTTGAAGATTGGCATGGCCAAAATGCGCGGTGTTGAGTCGTTTGGTATGTTGTGTTCGTCAAAAGAGCTGGGGTTGTCTCAAGAGCACGCTGGCCTGTTAGTGTTGCCCTCCGAAGCCAAAGTTGGCGCGAGTGTACGAGAGGCCTTAGACCTTGATGACACCTTGTTTACGCTTAAGCTCACGCCAAATCGTGCCGATTGCTTGTCGATTTTGGGCGTGGCGCGTGAAGTCGCTGCGTTGACGGGTGCTCCGTTAAACATCCCTCAAACTGCACCGGTTAAACCAACGATTGCTGATGTGATCCCGGTTAGCGTGAAGGCGCCAGACCTATGTGGTCGTTTCGCGGGTCGCGTTGTGCGTGGCGTCAACGCACGCGCGCAAACTCCAGACTGGATGGTTGAGCGTTTGAAGCGGGCAGGGCAGCGCTCAGTCACCGCGTTGGTCGATATTTCTAACTATGTGATGTTGTTGCTAGGTCGCCCAACCCACGTGTTTGATTTAGACCGCATGCCAAAGCCAGAGATCGAAGTGCGCTGGGCACGTGCAGGCGAAACCTTAACATTGCTAAACGATCAAACGATCGCACTTGATAGTTCAATGGGGGTTATTACCAGCTCTGGCACGCCTGAAAGTCTGGCTGGGATCATGGGTGGTGCTTCAACCGCAGTCTCGCTCGACACGACTAACATTTATGTTGAGGCCGCCTTCTGGTGGCCAGAAGCGATCGCTGGTCGGGCACGCAAACTAAAGTTGAATTCAGAGGCGAGCCACCGCTTTGAGCGTGGTGTCGATTTTGAACAGATCCCTGAGCATCTTGATCTCATTACGCAACTGATTTTAGATATTTGCGGTGGCCAGGCCGGCCCAATTGACGATCAGCACATCAAGCTGCCCAAGCGCGAAGCGGTGACGATGCGCTTATCGCGCTGCCACCGTGTGTTGGGCGTGAAGGTGAGCCAAGAGGATGTCTCGCAAACCTTTACGCGACTGGGCTTTGAGTTTACGGTGCAGGGCGATAATTTTGTGGTGCTGCCACCTTCGTACCGCTTTGATATTCGGATCGAAGAAGACTTGATCGAAGAGGTCGCACGTATCATTGGCTTTGAAAGCATCCCGGCCTTGCCGCCTATTACTGCAGCGCGCATGACGATGACGCCCGAGACCGTCGCGCGCCTCAAGGAGCTGACGGTCGACCCGAAGACCGTCGTCCTCGCGAAGAAGGTCGACGCGTCCGCGGTGGGCGCCCCGAAGCCGGTCGCCGAACTCGCCCCCGGGACTCTCAGCTACGCGGGGACCATCGCGGCGGGGCCCCAGACGATGAACCTCACGATCGCCCGGACCATCAAGGAGGAGGGGGGCGCCTGGGTCGTCACCGACGCGACGAAGCTCCCGATGGGCGACGCGGTCGACACGACCACCTTCGAGAAGGGGACCCTCGTCGTCACGAAGAGGTCCGTGAAGCAGGGGCCGGTCGTCCTCGAGATCGCCTTCAAGGACGGGAAGGCCACCGGGACGATGGCCATGGGCGCCGAGCCCAAGCCGCTCAACTTCGACCTCGGCGGCGCCCTCTTCGCCGACGGCGCCGGGTCGGACGAGGCGATCGGGTGCCTGCCGCTCGCGGAGGGCTACTCCGCCACGTTCCGCAACGCCGACATCCAGAAGATGAAGGTGAGCCTCAAGAAGGTCACCGTCGTCGGCTCGGAGTCGGTCACGGTCCCCGCCGGGACGTTCGCGGCGTGGAAGGCCGAGGTGGCCTCGGCCGAAGGGGAGCCCGGCAAGAGCACCCTCTGGATCGACAAGGCGACCCGCCGGGTCGTCAGGACCAGCACGACGCTGCCGCAGATGGGCGGCGCCGTCGTCACGACCGAACTGCAGAAGTAGCGCCCCGGCTCCCGGGGAAACAGGAAGGCCCCCGGTTCCCCGGGGGCCTTTTCATTCGATCTCCTCGATCCGCTCCACGGGGTCGCCGACGGTCACCCGCCCGGGCTTCTCGACCCACGCGTTGAGGCCGAAGGTGCCGTCGAAGCGGCGCCCGATGTCCCGGAGGTCCACGGGACGCCGCCCACGAGCGGCTCGTCGTCCGGGCCGAGCGAGGCGTGGAGCCCGAGGAGGCGCGGGCGGGTC
>JBAWWV010000136.1:0-10487 GCA_037146575.1 Alcaligenaceae bacterium
GGGCGATGACTACCTCACCAAGCCCTTTGCCCTGCCTGAGCTTTTAGCTCGTCTCGAGGCACTGATACGCCGCGCCAACCCGTCTACAAACGCGACGATTGACAGCCGACAGCTCAAGCTTGCAGATTTGACGCTCGACTTATTGTCACGCAAAGCTGAACGGGCGGGCCAGCCAATTACGCTGCAGCCGCGCGAATTTAAGCTGCTTGAATATTTGGTGCGTAATCAAGGGCAAGTCGTGACCCGCACCATGTTGCTTGAATCCGTATGGGATTTTCATTTTGATCCAGGCACAAACGTCATCGACGTACAAATTAGCCGGTTGCGCAACAAAATCGACAAGGGACACAGCACACCCCTCGTGCACACAGTTCGCGGCGTCGGCTACAGGTTTGGCTTAGATGGATAGAATCTGGCACTCGGTGGCCTTTCGCCTTGCTCTGCTCTGCGGCGGCCTTGTGGTTGCCTCTGTGCTGGTGTTGTCATCGGTCTTTTATTTTGTCTCGCTTGGGCTCTTAGCGCGAAACATTGATAGCAAGATCGTGTCGATCACCGAAAAGCTCAGTGAAGATGCAGAGAGCAATGGGCTGTTTGTGGTGGCGCAACGGATCGAATCAACACTCAGCGATGGCGTTGACTCTGACGTCGAAATATTATTACTCACCAACGCGCTCGGCCAAAAATTAGCAGGTAACATCGCTGGTTGGGCCGAGCAGTCCACACCACTAGATCAAACGATTGACCGCGTTGTTCAACGCGGCGATCGCTTTGTACCCAGCCGTATTCGTCTGCATAAAATGAGCAACGGCGCGTTGTTGGTAGTTGGCCGAGACATGCAAGACTTAAGTGAGATTGGCAGCCTGATTGCCCGTGCCGTGGTAATTGGTGGCGTCAGTGCCATGCTGCTCGCGATTCTTGCTACCTTGGTGTTTCGCCATCAACTCGAGCGCCGCATCTGGGCGATTCGTCACACTACCCAAGAGATTGAAGCCGGCAATCTCGACCGTCGCATCGTACTCTCGGGCACACCGGATGAGTTCGATCGCTTAAGCGCTGACATCAACCGCATGCTTGATCGCATTCAACATTTAATGGAGGGTGTGCGTCATGTCTCGAATACGATTGCACATAATTTGCGCACCCCCCTTGGGCTGATTCGAGGCCATCTCGAAGAAGCCTTAAGAGGTGTGCCAGATCAACGTAAGCTCGAAGAAGCAGGTCATTTTGCGATTGGCGCAATTGACGATTTAATCGTCGTATTAGAAAAGCTGTTGCAGATCGCCGAAGCCGAATCAGGGGCGCGTCGGCAACCCTTCGAGCCGGTCTTGCTGCGCACCGTGGTAACCGATCTGCTTGAGCTTTACGATGCCGCTGCTGAAGCCTTGGGCGTCACGCTAATTGTGGATATCGAAGGTGAACCAACCCTACCCGGCGACAAAGACCTCTTAGCTGGAATATTAGCAAACCTGATAGACAATGCGCTTAAATACGCGGGCTCGCCAGCAGAAGTCACCATACTTGTCAGAGAGACCGCCGAGGCAGTTTCAATCGTTGTGCAAGACAACGGGCCGGGCATTGCCGCACACGAACGTGGCAAAGTGGTACAGCGTTTTTATCGCTTGAGTTCAAATCGTCCGGGTAGTGGCTTAGGGCTCTCGATCGTCTCCGCCTTCACACAACTGCACGATGGCACGTTGTTCATTGAAGATGCGAAGCCTGGTTTAAAAGTGCGCATTGAACTGCCAAAACTGCTGTCGCCGACACTTTAAGCACTAAGCGCTAAGCTCTTGCAGCACTAAACCTTTCGAGCGCTTAGTCTCGAAGCCTTCTGCACGCTAAGCATCAAGCTCTTCTGCCAGCTAAGTCTCGAACTCTTCTAAGCTCTGAGTGTCAGCCTCTTCAGCAAGCTAAACGTCAAGCGGCCATTTAGGACGCCGAATGTTTTTGTAGATGAGTGTTTTCCAGTCGGGCGTGGCTACGCCTTTGCCACCCACATAAATCACCTGCTTGGCGATGGTCGAAAACGACGCATAAAAATGCTGTGCTGACTTCACCACAACAATTTTCTTTTTAGTAATGTCGCAACCAAGCTGTGTAAATAAATCGATGTTCATCGCCTGATTACGGTTGGAAGTCAACACAATCTCTATCCCCTGCGCGTCGACCAGGGCGCAATCACCGAGTGGCGTTTGCCCGCCAGACAGACTGGTCATCGACATTTCGCGCTTAAGCGCCTTGACCGTGCACTGAACGTCAACCGGGTCACCAGACAAGGGCCCAACTTTGCCTCCGATCCGCAGCTGCAAGGTCGCACCAACGCCCGCATCAAACGCAATCCGCGCCGCAATGGGATCCCAAAAAGGCCCTATCGCAGCCTGTTGAATCTTGCGCTCAAGCATACGTCGCAGCATAAACGTGGCGTCTCCCACTGCCCCGCTACCCGGATTATCAGCCCGATCTGCCAGCACCACAGGGCCCGCCGCGGCACCAAGGGCTTCATCAAGCGCTTGATCAATGCTTCGATACGGCACCATCAAGGTCTCACGCATCGCAATCAGTTCGTCCGCCAACTGACGTGCTAAGGCCTGTGCCGCAGCGGTGTCACGGTTTGCATAGACCAAAACTTTGGTACCCATTTCAGGGACGTCGCCAGTCGCAAAACCATGGGCAACCGACACAGACAAAATCCCGTTTTTACCTTCAAAGGATTGCAACCGCTTAACCACACTGGCGCCGGGTTCACGAGTGGTGTGAATCGGCACAATCATCTGGCAATCAATCAAGGCCGAAACAGGTTGAATTTTTTTATCGTATGTTGCGATACACAGATCGACAAGTTCTTGTGCCCGCGCCATGATGTCGGTGTGGGGATACTCTTTGTACAACACCAAGACGTCAGCCTGCTGAACCATTTGCGAACTTAAATGCGCATGCAAATCAAGCTCTGCGCCAACCACGACCTTAGGTCCGACAATCGCTCTCACTCGGGCCAACACGTCTCCCTCACAATCATCGTAACCGTCGGCCACCATCGCGCCGTGCATGCCCAGCACCACCATGTCGACGGGTATGGCCTTGGTCAAGTCAGCCAATAACTCTTCGCGCAGTGTTTCGTAGGCTTCGCGGGTGGTTGTCCCACTGGGTTGTGCGGCGGCGATCACACCTTCAACAAGCTGCCAGCCCTGTGCTGCGCAGCGTTCTCGCAGCACATGTAGTGGAGCACTTAAGAACGTGGGCTTGTCAGGGTGGGTACCGCTGGGGTAGTAGTCACGGTCTTTAAAAGACGCCAGGCTTGTAGGAAGAGGCGAAAACGTATTTGTCTCAGTGCCTAGCGCTGCAAAAAAAACTCGCATCTTGTTCACTTTGGATATAACTTAGCGTTGATAAGTGCATCGAAGTATGCCAGGTTGTCGCTCACATCATGCGATTTGCCGTTGGCTCTGATCGTACCGTTTGCAAATTGAAAGTTTGCACGTAAACCTTCGCGTGTTTCGGTGGCTAAGCCGAGCATGAGGGCTAAACGTTTTTGGGTGTTATCAATGATACGTCCCTGCGCCTCGAGCTTGCCGCTAGCCTTGACCGACTGCGCAAACGAAAACTTATCTGGTGCCGAACCGGTAGGCTTACTGACTTCAATCAACAGGTCACCCTTGACAGAACCAGTACCCATCTTGGCTGAAATCTTTGGCAAACCAATTGAAAAACCTTTAACGACCAGATTTTGTAAGGCGCCACTTGCGCGAGTCTGCTCGTCGGCCGTTAGGTTTCGAAAATCGTTTGAGTCGGTGCTGATCGCAGAAAGTGTATCGACGCTTGCGATGTCGAGCCCTTTCACCACAAACTCAAGTACCAAGTCGCTAAGTTTTTGCCCCGCCACCGTCAAGCTTGCAATGGTTGGCGTGACATTGAGCTCTAGCTTAGCGTTATTCTCGTTGATACCAACGTTGACCGCAATCGTCTCTGCAGTCGCTTCTTTTGTGCTGAACTTGTCAATCGCAAACTGCATCGTACCAATCCCACGAGCACGATTTTGAATATCGCTCGTAAAACTCAAACCGTGCACATCAAGCGCGTGATCGTCGCCTCGCGAACTCAAGCGCTCGGTTTTCCATTGCAACGCTAGAGTCTTTTCACCCCAGGCAATGTTGCCACTTGAGGGGGACAAATGAAACAACTCTTTACCTTGCTTCATGGCTAGCTCGGGCAATTTCAAAGTCGATAGCGCTTTGCCACCATAGGCAAGCTTGCCCTGCCCGGTTAATTTGATTTCAGAGCCAAACAGCCGATTAAACTCTGTACCGGTTTTGCCAACTGGCTTGACCGCCCATTGAAAGCGCATTGATGACGAAGGCAACAGCAAATTCTCAACGCTGTAGTTGACTTGTAGCGCGAACATTTGATTGCCACTTTTTGCATCGACAGCCACCTCGTTAAACCGGATTTCAAATTGACCGGCTGAGGAAAATAGCCCTTGTTTATGATTGACCTCTGCGAGGCGAATCGCCGCGTTTTGGCCCGCCTTGGCGCTGATGCTTGCAATGATCGTGGCGGCAGTGCGCCCCACATAAATGCTAGCGCCTAGCCAGCCTGATACCGCGATTACGACGATTACAACAACTGAAATGAGTAGTTTTTTCATGCGCTTTTCTTATAAAAATAGTGTTGCAAAAAATTAAACAAAACCATGTCAAAACATGGTCACCTAAAACCATAGGTCGTTAGCAAAACGTGCTTAACAAACGCAACGATTCGCCATCAGAACACGGTTGAAAACGACATCAGGTCGTTGTCAAAAAACCTTACCCGATTCACACTAGCGACCAAATTCTTTAGAAAGTTCAGCAGCACGATCATTGGCTGCCGCCATCGCTTGTGCGACGATGGTTGAAAAATGCTGTGCTGCAAACACGTCTAAAGCCGCGGCTGTGGTTCCCCCTTTAGAGGTCACGCGTTCGCGCAAGACCGCCGGGGTTTCAGTCGACTCAGCTGCCAACTGTGTTGAACCCGCTAAGGTCGCGAGGGCAAGCGTACGCGACTGCTCTGCGGATAAACCTAAGGCTTGCGCGCCGGCCATCAAAGACTCTAGAAACAAAAATACGTAAGCCGGGCCACTACCCGACAAGGCAGTCACCGCATCGATGGCTTGATCGTTATCGACCCAAACGACTTGTCCAACAGCGCTCAACAAATCAGTGGCAATATCTTTTTCGGATTTAGCTAAGCCTTCGACCGCAGCCATCCCTGTCACGCCTGCGCGCACCAGTGCGGGCGTGTTGGGCATACACCGCACCACGCGCGTATAAGGTTGTTGGGGCGTACCCAACCAACTTGAAAGTGATTTCAGCGAAATCCCGGCCGCGATACTAATGATCAAGGTATCCGGTTTGAGCCAGGGCTTACATTGCAAAACAACTTCACGCATTTGCTGTGGCTTGACTGCGAAGATCCAGACCTGTTGTGTGGATAAGGAAGCATCAGGTGCACTGGCAACGCTGATACCACGCGCGCGCCACTGCTCGCGCAACACCTCAGCCACCTCGAGCACGCGCAACTGCGAGGCCGGACAGCCTTGACCTAACAGGCCAGAAACTAGGGCATTTGCCATGTTGCCGCCGCCGATGAAAGCGACCGAAGGAATAGGATTCATGTCAAGTCTTTAAAAAATCAAGAAAAAATTATCGTCTGAGCAAAGATACCGCAAAATACCGCAAATCCTATCCAAGTATTATGCAAAAACGCACGAAAACACCCCTCGCGCGTGCGCTGCCTGATCCAGACAAGATGCAGCGCAGCTAAGCCAGCGCTGGCCAGCAATCCGACGGCATACGGCCACCCGTACGACAACAAGTACCCCACCCCGCCCAGCAATAACAAAGTCATAAGGTAACAAAGCGCCACACAGAATATATCGTACTTACCGAAGGTAATGGCCGAGGTTTTAAGACCTAGACGAATATCGTCATCGCGATCCACCATCGCATACTCGGTGTCATAGGCGATCGCCCAAAAAATGTTCGCTAACAGCATCAACCACGCGACCGTAGGTACCGACCCGACTGTCGCTGCAAAGCCCATCGGAATCCCAAAACCAAAGGCAATCCCAAGGTAAGCCTGTGGAATCGCAAAAAATCGTTTAAACAGCGGATATGTCACGGCCAAGACGGCAGCGACCACTGCCAGCACAAGCGTGAGCCCGTTCAAAGACCAAACCAGTGCCAGGCTTAACAGCCCTAAAACGGCGGCCACCCATAACGCCTCATGCGATTGGATCTGGCCCGACGTCAAGACGCGCTGCTCGGTCCGTTTAACGTGGCGATCGACATCGCGATCAAAATAATCGTTCATAGCGCACCCTGCAGAGCGCATCAACACAGTACCCAATACAAAAATCACAAAGAGCTTGAGGCTTGGCCACCCCTCTGCCGCGATAAAGAGACCCCACAGCGTGGGCCACAACAAAAGCAAAATACCAATCGGCTTGTCGAGACGCACTAAGCGACCGTATAACCAAAGACGTTGCATGATTGTGACCATCGACCGGCTTGCCTTGTTTTTGAACGTGTCTGTCAGCTAGCTGCGTAAAAAATCTTCGCGACCACGCATCCAGCGTGCTAAGTGGCGCTCGACGATATGCGGTGCCGTGTCCCTGAGCTCGATGGCGGCTTGGCGGGCAGCTACGACGAGCCCGCCGTCGGCAGCGAGGTCTGCAAAGCGCAGCAACGTGACGCCCGATTGCTTTGACCCAAGTAACTCACCCGGCCCGCGTAAATCCAGATCACGTTGGGCGATTTCAAAACCATCTTGGGTCTCGTACATCGCGCGCAAGCGCTGGCGCGCCAGCATTGACAAGGGCGTTTGAAACAGGAGCACACACACCGACTTTGCCACGCCGCGCCCAACTCGGCCACGCAATTGATGCAGCTGCGCTAAGCCAAACCGCTCGGCGTGCTCGATGACCATCAGCGAGGCATTGGGTACGTCGACCCCAACCTCGATGACGGTCGTTGACACCAACACGTTAATTTGGGCTTCACGAAACGCCTTCATCACCGCGGCTTTCTCGGCTGTCGGCAACTGACCATGCACCAAACCAACGGTGTAATCAGGCAAGGCCTCAGTTAAGGCAAGGTGCGTGTCGACTGCGGTTTGCAAGTCAAGAGTTTCACTTTCTTGCACCAGGGGGCAAACCCAATACACCTGCTGCCCAGTCGCACAGGCCTGCGCCACGTGACTAATCACCTCGTCGCGTCGCACATTTGAGATTAATTTTGTAACGACCGGCGTTCGCCCTGGCGGCAAGGTGTCGATCGATGACACCTCAAGATCCGCGTAAAACGTCATGGCCAGCGTACGCGGAATTGGCGTGGCGCTCATCGTCAGTTGATGCGGAATCCAATCTTTATTTGCAGTTGGTTTGCTCGCGGCAGACTGCAGGGTAGATACTGTCGAAATACTCAGCGCCGTCAGCATAGCGGGCCCTGCAGAGGTGGTCGCCACTGCAGGCGTCCGGGGCGCCTCGAGCTCTTCGCCTTTTTTAGACAACGACAGTCGTTGGGCGACACCAAAGCGATGTTGCTCGTCAACAATCACCAAGCCTAAATCAAAAAACTCTACTGTGTCTTGAATCAGCGCTTGGGTGCCAACAATCAAACGTGCTCGCCCACTTGAAATGGCCTCGTTTGCGAGTTTGCGTGCTTTGGGCGTGATGCTGCCAGTTAGCCAGCACACCTCAATCCCAAGTGGTTCGCACCACGCTTTTAATTTTTGAAAGTGTTGTTCAGCCAAAATTTCAGTTGGTGCCATTAAGGCCACCTGTACGCCAGCATCAATCGCCTGCAAAGCGGCCATTGCAGCGACAACCGTTTTGCCGCTGCCCACATCCCCTTGCAACAAACGGTACATCGGAAACTCACGCTGCAGATCGGCGCTGATCTCATTGGTCACACGTTGCTGCGCGGGCGTCAAACTAAAAGGCAAAGATTTCAGCAAGCGCGCGCACAAGCTGTCTGGTTTTGGATTCGCTTTTAGGCTTTTTGCACGCAAGCTGCGCCGTGCATCACGGGCCGCAGCCAACGAGAGCTGCTGTGCCAGTAACTCATCGAACTTAATGCGCAACCACGACGGATGCGTGTGCTCAATTAAGGCGTGCGCGTCCATCTCAGGTGTGGGGGCATGAAGTGTACGAATCGCTTCACCAAAGCTCTGTAGGCCGAGTCGTTTTATTAATGCGGGCTCGAGTGTATCGTTGAGCTCGACTCGTTCGAGCGCTTGCCCAATCGCTTTGCGTAAACTCGGCTGGGATAAGCCGTCTGTCGTGGGGTAAACCGGAGTTAGCGCTGCTGGTAACGGCGAGTCGGCAACCGTAACCTTGGGGTGAATGATTTCATAACCATGCAAGCCGCCGCGTACCTCTCCCCTAATCCGCCACCGCCTTCCAACCTGCATCTGTTGTTGTTGATTGGGGTAAAACGTGAGCCATCGCAGTCCAATCTCACCCGTGTCGTCTTGAACAACAGCCGTTAACTGCCGACGAGGTTGGTAGCTCGCATCAGACCGAATCACCATGGCCTCGATCTGCGCTGAGCGACCGGGCCGCAGGCTCGAAATTGGCATGATTTCGGTTTCGTCTTCGTAACGAAGCGGCAAATGCAAAATCAAATCGTGCAGGCTCACTAACCCCAAACGCTCAAGCTTTTGCTTGGTCGTGGCAACGGCCTTCGGCCGCGCAGAAATCTTAGCGGGGGTGTGCTGAGCGGTACCCACGGCGAATTCGCGTCGACGAACCGCTAAACGACAATGATCGCTTCAATCTCGAACTGAGCGCCCTTTGGCAAACTTGCAACGCCAACGGTTGAACGTGCCGGAAAGGGTTCGGGCAACAACTCAGCCGTGATGCCATTGGCGATCGTAAATTGGCTTAAGTCAGTTAAAAACAACGTGAGTTTGACGATGCTTTCAAGGCGGCCGCCAGCGGCCTCAATCACCGCGTGCATGTTGGCAAAAGACTGACGAACCTGCGCCTCGAAATCCTCTGAAACCATGATGCCGGTTGCAGGGACCAAGCCAATCTGGCCTGACAGGTATACGGTTCGACCCGCGGGGGCCACGACAGCCTGCGAATAGGGCCCTACGGCGGCCGGTGCAGCGTTAGTATGAATGATTGACTTTGGCATGAGGGCTCTCGATCAGTTGACTGTTGGATTGTAACGCCCACAAGTCACGCGTCAGAGTCTGCCCCAACCGGATCCATCCCCAACTCGCGTAGCTTGCGGGTAATGGTATTGCGCCCCATCCCTAACCGCGCCGCCGCTTCAACCCGTCGGCCTCGACAGACTTGAAGCGAAGACTGCAGCAACGCCCGTTCAAACTGACGCGTCAACGCGGTCCAGACCTCTGGCTCTGAGCGTGACAAGCGAACGTTTGCATCAAGTGCCAACAGTTCTTGCCAGGTTTGATTAGAGCCCAGGTCTTGCCCCGAACCAACACGAGTCGCACCCGACTTGGCCGCGCGCACTTCAGGCGGTAGATCACCCATCTCAACTGTTTGACCGGGTGCCATCACGGTCAGCCAGTGGCAAAAATTTTCGAGCTGCCGCACGTTACCCGGATAATCAAACTGAGAAAGCGCGTGTACAGCCGCCTCTGACAGGCGTTTGACAGGCACCCCGACCGCTCTGGCAGAGACTGCCAAAAAGTGTTTGGCCAAGTCGGCAACATCTTCGCGTCTTTCTCGTAAAGCAGGCAATCTTAAGCGAATGACATTTAACCGGTGAAACAAGTCTTCACGAAACTTTCCTTCTTGCACTCTCTCTTCAAGTGGTTGATGCGTTGCAGCCACAATCCGTACGTCAACACGTACAGGTTGAGCACCTCCAACGCGATAGAAGGTGCCCTCTGACAGCACGCGTAATAACCGCGTTTGCAGCTCAAAGGGCATGTCACCAATTTCGTCTAAAAACAGGGTGCCGCCGCCCGCCTCTTCGAAGCGACCACGGCGCAACGCGTTGGCGCCTGTGAAGGCGCCTCGTTCGTGACCAAACAACTCGGCCTCAAGCAAATCGCGTGGGATGGCAGCTGTATTCAAGGCAACAAAGGGCCCTTTCGAACGTACGCCATGGCTATGCAACGCCCGCGCAACCAACTCTTTACCCGTACCCGACTCACCCGTAATCAGCACAGTCACATTTGATTGCGCCAAACGACCAATGGCACGAAACACCTCTTGCATCGCGACCGAAGCCGACTGCGTCAACATCCCCTTGTCCGTCGCAAGTGCAGTCGGTTGCGCCGCTTGCGCAGAAGTATCTTCTGCCGAGGGCTCTTGCATGGCACGCGAGATCAGAGCGACCGCCTCGTTAATATCAAACGGTTTGGCAAGGTAATCAAACGCGCCGCCTTGAAATGCAGAGACGGTGCTGTCGAGGTCGCTGTACGCAGTCATGATGATGACTGGCAGCAGCGGATATTTTTCTTTGACCTCTTTAAGC